>NZ_JACKSJ010000147.1 GCF_025821665.1 [Mycobacterium] manitobense | reverse complement strand
GTTTGACTGAACATGTGTTCTCCTCCTGGTGTTGCGTCCAGGGCAGGGATTGCCCCGGACATGACAAAGGCCGCCCATCTGGGACGGCCTCGTTGTTTAGTGACGCCCCGCACCGGGGCTGTAATGCACGCTGAGCGTGTTTTATCGGGTCGGCGGGTAAGTTGCCTACCCCGCTGCCTTGGTAGCCGTCTGCGAGTGCGACGGCGAGCTGTTGAAGATCGACCGGCGGCTCGGATCGGGTTACTTCGATCCCGTGGGACTCCAGCGCCAGCGCCAGTTCCAGCGCGGCCCGCTGCCGCGTCCGGTAGACGACGTTCTTCGCCTTGCGGCGTTCTTCGCCTTGCGG
>NZ_JACKSJ010000146.1 GCF_025821665.1 [Mycobacterium] manitobense | reverse complement strand
GTCAGCATCCGCGTTTTTCGCAGCGGAGCTCGACCGCCCCGTGACGAAATGATCGCCTTCATCGATGCACATCGCGATCAATTCGGGGTCGAGCTCATCTGCCGTATCCTACGGGCAGCAATCCCGGGTTTCCTGACCGCCCGCGGCTACCGCGCCGCACGGACCCGCCCGGCCTCTGACCGCGAGATCCGCGACGAACAGCTGATCGCCGACCTCCGCACCGTGCATAAAGACAACTTTTCCGTCTACGGCGTCAAGAAGATGCACGCAGCGATGAAACGTCGCGGTTGGCACCTGGGCCGCGAACAAACACGACGGTTGATGCACAAAGCCGGCCTGCGCGGCATCCAGCGAGGAAGACCAGTGTTCACCACGGTCACCGACCCCGCCGATCAACGTCCAGTCGATCTGGTCAACCGCCAGTTCAATGCCGCCGCACCGAACCGGTTGTGGGTCGCTGACATCACCTTCGTGCGGACCTGGCAGGGGTTCTGCTACACCGCGTTCGTCACCGACGTCTGCACCCGCAAGATCGTCGGCTGGGCCGTATCGACCACGATGCGCACCGAAGATCTCCCGTTACAAGCCTTCAATCACGCTGTGTGGCAGTCAGACTCAGATCTATCTGAGTTGATTCATCATTCCGACCGCGGATCCCAATACCTGTCGCTGGCATACACCGACAGGCTGGCCGAGCTCGGGATCGCGCCCTCGGTGGGGTCGCGAGGCGATAGTTATGACAACGCCCTTGCCGAGGCCGTCAATGCCGCCTACAAAACCGAGGTGATCAACCGTGGCAAGCCCTGGCGCGGCGTCGACGACGTCGAACTAGCGACCGCCCAATGGGTGGCCTGGTACAACCAGGAACGCCTGCATGAAGCCCTCGGCTACGTTTCACCGGCCGAGTACGAGGTCGCCCTCACCGGCGCCTCACACCCTGCGAGCCAGCCAACCCCGGCCCTCGTACCCAACTAGGAACAAAACCTGGGGTACTTCACCACCCCACCAAAACCATCATCAACCGACACCGTGAACGAATCCGACTTCGCCGACGCCGGAGCACCCGACTTCGCCGCCGCATGCCGCGCCTCCGCAGTCGGGG
>NZ_JACKSJ010000145.1 GCF_025821665.1 [Mycobacterium] manitobense | reverse complement strand
CGCGGCGAGCAGATGGCCGCGGGTCGCCCACGCCGGCTGGAATCGGACGACCGCCGGTTCGGTGATCGCGTCGAGCACCCGCAGACCCGCCGCGGGCCCATCGATCCGCGCCTCGACGGCCGCGGTCGCCACCGCCGCGCCGAGCGACGGCGCCACGCGCATGAGCGCCCTGTGCAACCGCCGCAGCGCCTCGAGGTCCACCGGCCCATGCCTGCCCGCGCAGTGCGCCGACTGGATCGCCGCCTCGTACTGGAACCGGCCCGGCCTGCCCCGCGTGTGCGCACGCCGCAGCATCTCCTCGCCGCGCGCGATGAGCCGGGCGTCCCACAGTGCGGTGTCCTGCTCATCGAGCGGGATGAACGACCCGTCCCGGCCACGCCTGGCCGGGCGGCGTGCCTCGCCGAGGCAGATCAGGGCTGCCAGGCCGAGCACCTCCGGCTCGTCGGGCATCAGTTCGGCCAGCACGTCGGCCAGGTGCAGCGCCTCGGCGGACAGCGTCTGCGAAACGGCGCCGGCCGGCCAGTCGATGGCCGGCCAGTCGATGGCGTATGCCCCGTAGACCGCCTCGAGCACAGCGGGCAGGCGGACCGCCAGCTCTGCGGGATCCGGTATGGCGAACGGGATCCCGGCATCCCGGATGCGCTTCTTCGCCCGCACCAACCGTTGCGCCATCGTCGCCGGCTCGATGGCGAACGCCGCGGCGATGTCGGCGGCCCGGACGCCGAGCACCGTCTGCAGCATCAGCGGCGTGCGGACGTCGGCTGCGATCGCGGGATGCGCGCACACCAGCATCAGCTCGAGGCGGCGGTCCGGGATCGTGACCGGCTCGCCGGCGTCCGCCACCGGCTCCTCGGCCCCGGTGAGCGGCCGGGTGTTCCGGTGGGCCGCGGACTTCCAGGTGTCGCGCAGCCGGTTTCGCGCGACGGTGAGCACCCAGCCCTCCGGATTGGCCGGCACACCGTCGTCGGGCCAGCGCCGCAGGGCGCGTTCGAGGGCGTCGGCCAGCGCGTCCTCCGCGGCGGCGATGTCGCGGCCCGGCGCGGCCAGCACAGCGAGCAGCCTGCCGTACGACTCGCGGGTGAGCTGGGCGAGCCGTACGGCGGGCTGGCTCTCACTCAGGGGTGTACCAGCCGCGGCCACGGGCATAGGTGACGGCCACCGGACGGATCTCGACCGAACCGAAGTGCGCCGCCGGATTGCGCTGCGCCCACCCGATCGCCGCGTCGAGGTCCGGCACGTCGATCACGAAGATGCCGCCCAGCCGCTCCCGGGTGTCGGCGAACGGACCGTCCTGGATGTCGACGGTGCCGGTCCTCGCGGTCACGGTGGTGGTGGCCGCGGCGGATTGCAGCACCTGCGTGCCGACGAGCACGCCCGCGGCGTCGAGGTCGTCGGCGTAGCGGGCGAAGGCGGCCCGGCCCTCGGCCAGCGCCTCCTCGGGCACGCCGGCCTCCGACGCCTCCTGGTAGTGGGTGATCAGGCAGTACTGCATGGCTCCTCCTGGGTCGCGGTGCGCACCGTGGTCTTGCGGTGTCACCGTGATGACGATCCGGACGCCGCCGGATCGACAGGCACCGGATCCCCCGTGGCCGGTTTACTGCGCAGTGCGTCCAACGTCATCACTGCGAGCGCCGTCCAGATCAGCGCGAAGCCGACCCACCGGGCGACCGGCATCGGTTCGTGGCCGATCAGCACGCCCCACACCATCTGCAAGCCCGGGTTCAGGTAGAACAGCAGGCCGATCGTCACGAGCGGCAACCGTTGCGCGGCCGCGGCGAACAGCAGCAGCGGGACGGCGGTGATGGGACCCGACAGCACCATCAGCACGGAGTGCGCGGTCCCCTCGTGCGGGAAGTGTCCCTGCCCCAGCACCGCGAGCACGATGAGATAGCCACCCGCCACGGGCAGCGAGATGAAGTTCTCGACGGCCACGCTGACGCGTGGGTCGGCCACCACGACCTTCTTCACCACAGCGTACAGCGCGAACGACACCGCGAGGACACCGGCGATGTAGGGCGGGGTGCCCACGCCCACCGTGAGCACCACCACCGCCACCACGGCGAGCGCCAGCGCGACGAGTTGCCACCTGCCGATGCGCTCCCGGAACACCAGCACGCCGAGGGCGACAGTCACCAACGGGTTGATGAAGTAGCCGAGCGCGGCGTCCACGACGTGACCGTTGGTCGCGGCGTAGATGTAGACCCCCCAGTTGAGGGCGATCAGCACCGAGGCGGCCGTCAGCAGCAGCCAGGCGCGCCCACCGAGCCTGCGCAGGTCGCCGAAGCGACGGACCACCAGCAGCACCAGCGCCATGCACACCGCGCTCCACACGATCCGGTGGGCGAGCACCTCCACCGACCCGGCGGGCAGCAGCAGCGGGAAATATCCGGGGCACAGGCCCCACCAGGTGAAGGCGCCGACGCCGAACAGCGTGCCGGCGCGCCCCGCGCGGGCCTCGCCGGTCACAGCGCGTGGTCGCGCAGCACCTCGAGGGCGTGCCGCAGGTCCGCGGGATAGGGGCTGGTGATCTCGACGCGCCTGCCGTCCGCGGGATGCGCGAACGCCAGCGACCGCGCATGCAGCCACTGTCGTTCCAGGCCGAGCCTGCGGGCGAGGGTGGGGTCGGCGCCGTAGGTCAGGTCACCGCAGCACGGGTGGTGCAGCGCGGCGAAGTGCACGCGGATCTGGTGGGTGCGCCCCGTCTCGAGCTCGATGTCGAGCAGGCTGGCGGCCTGGAACGCCTCGACGGTGTCGTAGTGCGTGACGCTGTGCCGGCCGCCCTCGGTGACCGCGAACTTCCAGTCGTGCCCGCGGTGCCTGCCGATGGGCGCATCGATGGTTCCGCTGCTCGGATCCGGGTGACCCTGCACCAGCGCGTGGTAGCGCTTGTGCACCGTGCGCTCCTTGAACGCCCGCTTGAGCAGGGTGTACGCGCGTTCGGACAGCGCGACGACCATCACACCGGAGGTGCCGACGTCGAGCCGGTGCACGATGCCCTGGCGTTCGTGGATGCCCGAGGTGCTGATCCGGAATCCCGCGGCGGCCAGCCCGCCCAGCACCGTGGGCCCGTGCCAGCCGACGGTGGCGTGCGCGGCCACTCCCGGCGGCTTGTCGACCGCCACGATGTCGTCGTCGGAGTACAGGATGTCCATGCCCTCGATGTCGACCGGAGTGTTCTCCACCGGCGCCGGCGCCTCGGGCAGCCGCACCTCCAGCCACGCCCCCGCCGTGAGCCGGTCGGACTTGCCGGCCGGGGCGCCGTCGAGGTCGACTCCGCCGTCCTCGGCGAGCGCCGCGGCGGCGGTGCGTGACAGCCCCAGCAGCCGTGACAGACCGGCGTCGACCCGCATACCGCTCAGCCCCTCGGGGACCGGCATCGACCTGGTGGCCACTACGCGTTGTCGGCGGGCGGGTCGGCGGGACGGTCGGCCGGCGTCGCGGCAGCCGACTCGGGTGTGCGGCGCGTCGGGCTGTCGAAGTCGAAGCCGAACAGCGACAGCGCCACCAGCAGGATCGCGCCGCCGACCACCGACGGGTCGGCGACGTTGAACACGGGGAACCAGCCCACCGAGAAGAAGTCCACCACGTGGCCGCGCAGCGGGCCGGGTGAGCGGAAGAAGCGGTCGACGAGGTTGCCGGTCGCGCCGCCCAGGATCATGCCGAGGCCCAGCGCCCACCATGGCGACACCAGCCGCCTGCCCATCCAGATGATGCCGATCACCACGCCGGTCGCGACCAGGGTGAGCGCCCAGGTGTAGCCGGTGGCCATCGAGAACGCCGCGCCGGAGTTGCGAACCAGCGTCCAGGTCACGGTGTCACCGATGATCGACACCGGCTGCCCCGGTGTCAGCAGCTTGACGGCGAGCACCTTGGTGACGATGTCGCAGATCAGCACCACCGCGGCCACGCTCACCAGCAGCCGCACCCGGCGCCTCGGCGGCGCCTCGTCAGGCGCCGCGGCGCCGCCGGCTGCGGCGCCGGTCGCCCGGTCGAGGGGGCCCGGTGTTTCGTCAGTCACCGGACCATCATCCCAAACCGGCCGATGGGGAAGAATTCCGCACGTGAGCCTCGTCGTCATCACCACCGGTGGAACCATCGCGACCAGCGTCGACGACGCCGGTGTCCGGCGGCCGACCCGCGGCGGCGCCGACCTGCTGACCGGTCTGGGGGCCGCGGCCGTCGACGGCGTGCGCTGGGTCGACGCGCTCTCGCTGGACAGCTCCGAGCTGACCCCGCCCGACTGGGACACCATCCGGAGTGCCGTCGGCGACGCGGTCGACGCGGGCGCCTCCGGCGTCGTCGTCACGCACGGCACCGACACCATGGAGGAGACGGCGCTGTGGCTCGAGATCACCTATGACGGAACGGTTCCCGTCGTGCTGACCGGTGCGCAGCGCAGTGCCGACGCGCCCGACGCCGACGGCCCGGGCAACCTGCGCGACGCGCTGGCCGTTGCGGCGCACCCGGATGCCCGCGACGCCGGCGTGGTCCTGAGCTTCGCGGGCGCGGTGTGGCAGCCGCTCGGCCTGCAGAAGGTGGCGACCGGTGACCTGCGGGGCTTCGCGGGGCGGGCGGTGGGCGCGGTGGACGACGGTGCGTTCGTCCGCACCGCCGACAAGACCAGGCCGTACCTGGGCCCGGTGTCGGCGGGCGCGGCCCCGCGGGTCGACATCGTCGCGGTGTACCCGGGCAGTGACGGCGTGGCGATGGCGGCGTGCGCGGACGCCGGGGCGCACGCGATCGTGCTCGAGGCGCTCGGCGCCGGGAATGCCGGCCGGGCGGTGGTCGACGAGGTGCGGCGGCTGTGCAGCTCGGGGCTGACGGTCGCGGTGTCCACCCGGGTGCCGGGCGGCCGGGTCAGCCCCGGCTACGGCCCCGGGCGTGCGCTGATCGACGCGGGCGCCGTTCCGGTCCCCCGGGTGCGCCCGTCGCAGGCACGGGTGCTGGTGATGGCCGCACTGGCGGCCGGAGCGCCGGTTCCCGACGTCCTGGGCCGCTGGGGATGACAAGCTGACGACATGGGGTCGCGATACCTGTCCGCGTCGGCACTGATCGCGGTGGCCGGCGTCTGGGGCGCGCCCGTGGCTGTGGCACAACCACCGCCCGGCGTGCCGCCACCGGGTGTGGCCGCCGTCGACGCGTATCCCCTCGCCGAGGGGCGCTACACCACGACGGACGACTACGGCTGGGTGTACTTCAAGACCCCGGACGGCCGGTCCTGCGGCGTCGGTCCGAACGGCGGGCCGGTGGGGTGCGACGCGGTGGCGCTCGACGCCCCCGCAGGGCTGAACCAGACCGTGGTCAATCCCTGGGGTCCCGGCCAGCATCGCAGGTCCACAGCGACGACGTTCACCCGCGATGTCGACGTGCTGCCGGAGGGCCACCGGTTGGAAAACATGGGTGCCAGTTGTGCCATGGGTTTCCAGGGCGCGGTGACGTGTCAGACGTACGGACAGCGCGGTTTCGTGCTGTCGGCGCTCTACACCGTGTTCTGGTGAGCCGCCAGCCCCTCGACGTAGTCCGGCCAGTCGAGGCTGTCGATCGGGTTGGCGCGCACCACCTCCGGTGACCCTTCGGGGAAGGTGCGGGCGATGCCGGGTCCGGTGCCGCGGGTCTCGAAGCGCACCGTCATGACGCCGTGCCCGGCGCCCTGGATCCAGCCGTGCCCGTGTTCGGGGTGCGCCACGTCGTCGCCGACCCGCCAGGCCGGTGCGGTGGAGGCGGCGTCGCTCACCGACGGCGGCACGGGAATGGCCGGTACCGGTGCGCCGCTGTCGTCGGCAACGAGGTCGAGGTCCGGGAACAGCGACTCCTGGCGCACCTCGGTCAGACCCGAGAAGGCGACGCCGACAAGGCGGATGGGCCCGATCTCGACCGGATCGAGCAGCAACCGGCGGGCCATGGCGATCAGTGTCGCGGCATCGGCCGTGGCGTAGGGCAGGGTGGCCGAGCGGGTCAGCGTGCTCATGTCGGACTTCTTCAGCTTCACGGTGACCGTGCGCGCTCCCCTGCCGTCCTTCTCCAGCCGCCGGTGGGCGTGCTCGCCGATCGGTCCGGCGGCCTCCCGCAGCTGGTCCAGCGTGGTGAGGTCGGCGGGGAAGGTGGATTCGGCGCTGATCTGCTTGGCCTCGGCGCGCTCGGCGACCGGCCGGTCGTCGATGCCACGGGCCAGCCGGTGCAGCGCCGGACCCACCGTGCCGCCGAGCACGTTGGCCACCTCGGCGTCCGACAGCGCCGCGAACTGGCCGATGGTGCCGATGCCCAGGCGGTGCAGCCGCTCGTCGGCAACCGGCCCGATGCCCCACAGCCGCCGCACCGGCAGACCGTCGAGCACCGCCCGCTCCTCGTCCCGTCCGACCACCCGCACACCGTCGGGCTTGGCCAGGTCGGAGGCGATCTTGGCGACCTGCTTCCCCGACCCGGCCCCCACCGAGGCGACCAGCCCGGTCTCCTCGCGCACCCGCGCCCGCAGCGCCTCGCAGTAGGCGTTCACCTCCGCGGTGGCGGCGCCGACGAGTTCGGCGGGTTCGGCGAAGGCCTCGTCGAACGAAAGCTGCTCCAGCACGGGCACCACCGCGCGGACGACGTCGAACACCCGGCGGCTGGCGACGCCGTAGACCACCCCGCGCGGCGGCAGCACGACCGCAGGTGCGCCGACGAGACGGCGCGCCTGGTGCATCGGCATCGCCGAACGCGCGCCGTGCACCCGGGCCTCGTAGCTGGCGCCGGCCACCACGCCGCGCCCGCCGAGCCCGCCGACGAGCACGGGCCTGCCCTTCAGCGTCGGCCTGGTCAGCTGCTCGACCGACGCGAAGAACGCGTCCATGTCCAGGTGCAGCACCCACCGCGCGCCCACACCCGCCGATGCTAGGGCGCTAGCCTGACGTCCATGCACGAGGTGCCGATCGTCGACGAGTCGATCCGGCTCGGCCAGTTCCTGAAGCTGGCCTCGCTGCTCGACTCCGGGTCCGATGCCAAGGCCGCGATCGCCGACGGTCTGGTCAGCGTCAACGGCGACGTCGAGGTGCGCCGCGGCCGCCAGTTGCGCCCCGGCGACACCGTGTCGATCGGCACGGAGTCCGCCCGCGTCGTGCGCGGTTGAATCGCAGGCCGCCCGCCGATCACGCCTTGGCGATCGCGACCCGCACCCCGTCGCCGATCTCGGCGCCGTCCGCGGCGTCACCGAAGTCGAACCGGGTGGCCAGGATCTCCCGCGCGATCAGGTCGCGGTGCGCCTGCGCCCACTCGGCCTGCCCGGCCGGCACCGACATCACCACCGAGATCCGGTCGGACACCTCCAGCCCGGTCGACTTGCGCAGCTCCTGGAGTTCGCGGATGCGGTCCTTGGCCCACCCCTCGGCCTCCAGCTCCGGGGTGACGTCGCCGTCGAGCACCACCAGCCCGGCGCCGTCGGCGAGTGCGGCCGTCCAGTCCGGGTCGGCGGCCACCAGGCGGGAGCTGAACTCACCTGGCTGCAGCACGGCGGGTCCGGCGGTCAGCGTGCCGTCCGGGTTCACCACTCCGGCACCGGCTTTCACCGCTTTGATCGCGGCCTGGACGTCCTTGCCGAGCCGGGGACCGGCGACGCGCGCGTTGACGGTCAACTCGAACCGGCCGTATGCGGCGATGTCGTCGCTCAACTGCACGGCCTTGACGTTCAGTTCGTCGGCGATCAGATCGGTGAACGGCGCCAGCGCCGCCGGATTGTCAACGGCGACCGTCAGATTCGGCAACGGCAGCCGCACCCGCAGCTTGTTGGCCTTGCGCAGGGACGACGCGGCCGAGCACACCTCACGGACCTGGTCCATCGCGGCCACCAGGTCGGGATCGCGCGGCAGGTCACCGGCCGAGGGCCAGTCGGTGAGGTGCACCGACCGTTCAGCGGTCACTCCGCGCCAGATCACCTCGGTGATCAGCGGCAGCAGCGGCGCGGCCAGCCGGCCGGTCACCTCCAGCACGGTGTGCAGCGTGTCGATCGCGTCGGCGTCCTCTTCCCAGAACCGCGACCGCGACCGTCGCACGTACCAGTTCGTCAGCGCCTCGGTGAACTGCCGCAGCTGGTCGCAGGCCACCGAGATGTCGCAGGTGTCGAGCGAATCGGTGAGGTCGTCGCGCAACTGCGCCAGCTTGGCAAGGATGTAGCGGTCCAGCACGTGCGGCGAGTCGGTGCGCCAGCTGCCCCGCTCCGGGGCGTAGAGCGCCAGGAACGTGTAGGCGTTCCACAGCGGCAGCAGCACCTGCCGGACCCCTTCGCGGATGCCCTGCTCGGTGACGACCAGGTTGCCGCCCCGCAGGATCGGCGACGCCATCAGGAACCACCTCATCGCGTCGGAGCCGTCGCGGTCGAACACCTCGGTGACGTCGGGGTAGTTGCGCAGCGACTTGCTCATCTTCTGCCCGTCGTTGCCGAGCACGATGCCGTGGGCCACACAGGTCTTGAACGCCGGCCGGTCGAACAGCGCGGTGGCCAGCACGTGCAGTGTGTAGAACCAGCCGCGGGTCTGGCCGATGTACTCGACGATGAAGTCACCCGGGAAGTGCGCGTCGGCGCCGCCGTGTCTGTCGGCTCCGCTGACGCCGTCGAACCACTTCTGGTTCTCGAACGGATAGTGCACCTGCGCGTACGGCATCGACCCGGAGTCGAACCACACGTCGAGCACGTCCTCGATCCGCCGCATCGTCGAGCGCCCGGTGGGGTCGTCGGGATTGGGCCGGGTCAGTTCGTCGATGTAGGGCCGGTGCAGATTGTCCGGCCGCACCCCGAAGTCGCGTTCGAGTTCGTCGAGGCTGCCGTACACGTCGACCCGCGGGTGGGCCGGATCGTCGGAGGTCCACACCGGGATCGGCGTGCCCCAGTAGCGGTTCCGCGAGATCGACCAGTCCCGCGCGCCCTGCAGCCACTTGCCGAACTGGCCGTCGCGCACGTGCTCCGGGTACCAGGTGATCTCCTGGTTGAGTTCGACCATCCGGTCCCGGAACGCGCTGACCCTGATGAACCAGGACGACACGGCGCGGTAGATCAGCGGATTGCGGCAGCGCCAGCAGTGCGGATAGGAGTGGTCGTAGGTCTCGTGCCGCAGCAGCACGGCGCCGTTGACGCCCGCCGAACCGCTGCCGTTCTTCAGGTCACGGATGATCTGCGGGTTGGCGTCGAAGACGTGCTGACCGGCGTAGTCGGGCACCGTGGCGTCGAAACGGCCCTTCGCGTCGACCGGGGTGACGGCGTCGATTCCCGCCGCCCGGCAGGTCGCCATGTCGTCCTCGCCGTAGGCCGGGGCCAGGTGGACGATGCCGGTGCCGTCGTCGGTGCTGACGAAGTCGCCCGGCAGCACCACGAAGGAACCCGGCGCGTCGGCGAAGTACGGGAACGGCGGCAGGTAGCCGGTGCCGAGGAGCTCGCGCCCGGCGCAGGTGCCGAGGATCTCCGGCTCGTCACCGAACTCGCGGGCGTAGGCGGGCAGCCGGGCCTCGGCGAGGACGTATCGCCGGCCGTCCGCGGCCCGGATGTGGGCGTAGGTGACGTCGGGGTTCACCGCGACGGCCTGGTTGGACGGCAGCGTCCACGGGGTCGTCGTCCAGACGAGCAGGTGGGCGTCGGCGAAGTCGCCCCCGTTGAGCCGGAATCCGACCGTCAGCGCCGGGTCCTGCCTGCTCTGGTAGACGTCGTCGTCCATCCGCAGTTCGTGGCTGGACAGCGGGGTCTCGTCGTTCCAGCAGTACGGCAGGACGCGGTTTCCCTCGTAGGCCAGGCCCTTGTCCCACAGCTGCTTGAACGCCCAGATGACCGACTCCATGAAGCCGATGTCGAGGGTCTTGTAGTCGTTGTCGAAGTCCACCCAGCGGGCCTGGCGGGTGACATAGTCGCGCCACTCGTCGGTGTACTTGAGCACCGACGCGCGGCAGGCGTCGTTGAACTTCTCGATGCCCATCGCCTCGATCTGCGCCTTGTCGGTGATGCCGAGTTGGCGCTGCACCTCGAGTTCGGCGGGCAGACCGTGGGTGTCCCAGCCGAACCGGCGCTCGACCTGGCAGCCCTGCATCGTCCGGTAGCGCGGCACGATGTCCTTGACGTATCCGGTCAGCAGGTGGCCGTAGTGCGGGAGCCCGTTGGCGAACGGCGGGCCGTCGTAGAAGACGTACTCCGGGGCGCCGTCGCGCTGGGCGAGGCTCGCCCGGAAGGTGTCGTCACGGTCCCAGTAGTCCAGGACGTCGGCTTCCAGCGCCGGGAAGTTCGGCGCGCCACCGGCCGGCTTGGGATAGGCAGTCACTGCGTAGTCTCCTGTGCCACGTGGTGGCCTCCGCCGAGGAAGCCACGTTCAGGCACGGGGACGACGTCGCGCCGGTGCGCGAACGCCGCGGTACCACCCCGCTTGCGCACCTCGCGATGCGCCGCTCGTTGTGGGCTGTGACGGGCCCATCCGTCCGGTTCTACTGGGACCCGGCGCGTGCCGGGGACCGTTCTTCCGGAGGCTCCCCGGTGATGTCCGGATCCGCGCCGATGGAGGCGATTCTAGCGTCAGGCCGCGGCGGTGGCTTCCGAGGTCAGCTCGATGAGCGCGAACGGGAACTGCTCGGTGAGTTCGAGCACCGTCACCCGGTCGAACCGGCTGCTGTCGTACCACCACTCCAGCTGGATGCCGGCGGCCGTGCGGTACAGCCGCAGTTCCAGCGCATGCCCGGCGACGGGCTGCCCCGCCGGAGCCTCGGCGCGCTCACCGAGATCGTTGAAGAACAGCTCCGACGCGGGATGGGCGGACCCGAAGTAGTGCAGGATGCCGTGCCGGATGGTGCGGTGCGGCATCGCCGCGAGTGCGCGGTGCACCGCGCCGACCGCGTCGTCGGCGCTCACCTGACGTTCGGTGGCGCACGTCAGGTCGACCGGTTGCAGCACGGCCCTGCCGTTGCGGGCGACGTCGACGGCGACCACGCCGTGGCCGATGGTGCGGGCGATGGTCCGGCCGAGCGCGGCGAGCAGCAGTTCGTCGGCCGCCAGGCCGAGGCTGCCGGCGGCGCCGTCGAGTTCCATCGTCAGCATGTCGGTGAGCGGCATCGCCAGGCGGGTGGTGGCCTGCGGACTGCCGGGCGCATCGCGGTCCGCGATCCGTAGGCGGATGTTCGCGGGATCGACCGAATCCGTCGAGTTGAGGGCCGAATGGGCGAGATATGGGGCGACCATGCGGACCACGCTACGCCGCGTGTCCCAAATTTGGGAGACCCGTGCCAAAACTGTGACGGCACTGTCAATAAAGGCATTGTCGTCTTATTCTTGGTTGCCACTGCCCAATGTCGGGAACTGCCGCTAAGGTGGACACGTGCCCAGGACTGACGAGAACGGCAGACAGCTGAAGGCGTTGCTCGACTACCTGCTGGACGGCGATGTCGAGGCCAAGGACATCTACGACGCGCTCGGCATCTCGAGCAGCACGTACTACCGCCGCATCAAGGAGCAGGACTACCCCGACGCCGAGGAGCTGCGCAGAGTCTCCGACCGGTTCGCCCTGAGCTATCCGGACCTGCAGATCCGGTTCGGGCTGATGAGCCGCCAAGAGGTGTGGAGCTACATCGAGTCCGCCCCGTTCTCGGTGACGACGGCGGTAACCGAGGCGACCAGGACCGAGGCCCGGCCGATCAAATTGTCGGAAATGGCGCCGCGCCCGGACGCACCGCCGCTCTAAGCCGTACAATTTGCTGGACGATCCCCAGCCCGGAAAGCGGTTCCATGGCCCTCGCAACGCTGATCGCGATCACACTCCTGTGTATCGCGTGGAGCCTGTGGATCCGCCGTGTCACCTGGGGCTGCCGGTGGGAGGTCGCGGCCACCCTCAACATCGCTTTGCAGGGCATGGCGGTGTTCCTCATGTCGCCGTTCGCGTCCGAGACCGTCGGCCACTGGCTCTACGCGCTGACCGGCAAGTGGAACCTCGAGGACTACATCGGCCACGACTGCTACATCGTGGCCGCCTCGGCGATCGTCTACAACGCGCTCGGCCGCCTCGCCGACGATCACGCGATGCAGGTGTCGTTCAAGCAGTACGTGGAGCGGCCCGCGACGCTGTGCATCCCGCTGCTGCTGGCCACGTTCTCCATCGGCAACGGCGCGGCCATCTACCGGCCCGACTTCTTCGACGTGCCGACCGACTTCTGGCTCAGCCTGTACTGGCTGCTGCTCTGCGGGACACTGATCTACCTGCTGGCGTACGGGTCGCGGGCGCTGCTGATCCTGCGCAAGGACCCGCGGTCGCGCCGGATCGCCAACGTCTACCTGGCGGCGTCGGCCAGCGGGATCATCGCCTGCATCGTCCGCATCACCACCGCCTTCGTGCCCAGCCTGCAGGCCGTCGAGGGCGGCACGCTGGTGTGGATCTTCGCCTGTGGATGCGGCGCCGGGTTCGCGCTGGCCTCGGCGCACTCCTGGCGCATCAGAACCAAGTGGTTCACCCCCGCCGACCGCTGAGGTTGGGCGTCCGCTACTAGCCGGTCGCCGTCTCGGCCACGGCGAACGACGAACCGAAGTCCTGCACCGGCTGGTAGCCGCGCCGGCCTGCGCGCGCCGCGTCACGCCGGATCAGCACGTTGAGGCCGGCGAACGACCCCATGTCCAGCAGCATCGGTGTCAGCAGGCGGTTGTGCACGAAGCCGATCGCCAGACCGCTCTCCGGGTCCGCCCATCCCAGTGATCCGCCGAGGCCGACGTGGCCGAAGCCGCGCATCACCCCGAACGGCAGCGAGTGGTAACCCAGGTGGAACGCCAGCGGCACCATGATGTTGCGGTCCGGACGCAGATCCGGCTCGCCCGTCAGGGCCGCCGTGGTCTCGGTGGACAGGAAGCGGGCGCCGTCGATCGACCCGCCGTTGGCGATCGCGCCGTACATCCGGGCCAGCCCGCGGGCGGTGGCGACGCCGTTGGCCGCGGGGATCTCCGCGTCGAGGAACGGGATGTCTCCCTGCACGACGGCTTTCATGCCGGGGAAGTACAGCGACCCGAAGCCGCCGGAGAACTGCAGCTTGGCCACCTTGGGCGCGACGAAGTTGAACACCGGGTTGGCGATCCGGTTCTGCGGCACCAGGATCTGCGCGACGCGGGTGGCCGAGCCCGCGGGAGGGCGGCCCAGGTGCAGGCCGTCGGTGCCGAGCGGCTCCGCCAGCTCCGTGCGGATGAGGTCGCCCATCCCCTGGCCGGTGACCGCGCGGGCCAGGCCCGACATCAGCCACCCGTAGGTGAGCGCGTGGTAGGCCGAGTGTCCGTAGAGCAGCCGGTTGACCGGGGCGTCGGCCAGCCGTTGCTCCATTGCGAGATGGTCGAGCAGGTCGACCCTGCCGACGCCGTTGAGTTGTGACAACCCGGCCCGGTGGCGCATCACGTCCCGCACGGTGATGTGCGACTTGCCGTTGGCGCCGAAGTCGGGCCAGTACTCGGCGACGGGCATGTCGTAGTCGATCAGGCCGCGGTCGACGAGGCGGTGGATCACCGTCGAGGCCATGCCCTTGGTCGCGGAGAACACCATGGCGCCGGTGTCGGCCGTCCAGTACTGGGTGCCGCGGCGGTCGGAGTACCCGGTCCACACGTCGACCACCGGCTCGCCGTGCAGGTAGATCGACAGCGCCCCGCCGCCGAACCGCCTGCCGGGGAACAGCTGGGAGAAACCGCGCAGGGTGCAGGCGAAATTCCGGTCCGCCGCGCCCTGAACGCCGTGCGGGAGCGCTGCGTTGCGATCCCGTTTGGGTACGTCCGTCACAGAATTGAATTTACTCGCACCCCCGGCAAATAAACCAGGCGTTACCGAGTCGTTAACCAGCGAATTCTTCGCCGTCACCACCCGGCGGCGTCGAGGATCTCCTGTGCCGCCAGCGCGGGGGTGAGCTCGCCGTCGCGCACCCGGCGCTCGATCTCCCTGCGGCCCGCCTTCACGTCGGGGTGCGACAGCACGCGGTCGAGCACGGTGTCGCGCACCATGGCCCAGGTCCACTCGACCTGCTGGGTGCGGCGTTTCGCGTCGAACTCGCCGGCCTCGGTGAGCACCCGGCGGTGTTCGAGCACGGTGTCCCACAGCTCGGTCAGCCCGGCGCCCGTCAGTGCGCTCATCGTGAGAACCGGTGGCCGCCATAGCGTTTCGCGCGGATAGATCAGCCGGATCGCACCGGCGAGCTCACGTGCGGCGGCCTTGGCCTCGACGGCGTGGTCACCGTCGGCCTTGTTCACCACCACGACGTCGGCGAGTTCGAGCACGCCCTTCTTGATGCCCTGGAGCTGATCGCCGGTGCGGGCCAGGGTCAGGAAAACGAAGGTGTCGACCATGTTGGCCACCGTCACCTCCGACTGGCCCACCCCGACGGTCTCCACCAGGATGACGTCGAAGCCGGCCGCCTCGAGCAGCACGATCGTCTCGCGCGTCGCCTTGGCGACCCCGCCGAGGGTGCCCGAGGTCGGCGACGGCCTGATGTACGCCTCGGGATGCACGGCCAGCTTCGCCATCCGGGTCTTGTCGCCGAGGATCGAGCCGCCGGTACGGGTGGACGACGGGTCGACGGCCAGCACCGCGACGCGGTGTCCCTGTTCGATCAGGTGCATGCCGAGCGCCTCGATGGTCGTCGACTTCCCCACCCCCGGCACGCCGGTGATCCCGACGTGCAGTGCATTGCCCGCTTCTGCCATCAGCTCCAGCAGCAGTTCCTGCGCCCGTCGGCGGTGGTCGGCGCGCGTCGACTCGACGAGTGTGATGGCCCGCGCGAGCGCTGACCGGTCGCCGCTGCGGACGGCGTTGGCGAGGTCCTCGGGACTGGTGCTCATCGAGCCGATGGTGGTCGGGCCCTAGCCGAGTTCGTAGCCCAGCCGCTCGGCCAGCTTCTGCAGCAGGCCGATGGCCGCGTCGGCGATGACGGTGCCGGGCGGGAAGATCGCGGTCGCGCCCGCCGCGTAGAGCTCGTCGAAGTCGCCGGGTGGGATGACGCCACCCACGACGACCATGATGTCCGGACGGCCCACCTCGGCCAGCGCGTCCCGCAGCGCGGGCACCAGGGTGAGGTGCCCGGCGGCCAGCGAGGACACCCCGACGACGTGCACGTCGTTGTCGGCGGCCTGGCGGGCCACCTCGTCCGGGGTGGAGAACAGCGAGCCGACGTCGACGTCGAAACCGATGTCGGCGAACGCCGTGGCGATGACCTTCTGCCCCCGGTCGTGACCGTCCTGGCCCATCTTGGCCACCAGGATGCGCGGCCGGCGGCCGTCGGCGTCGGCGAATTTCTCCACCAACTCGGTGGCAGAGGAATAAGGGCTGATGTTTCCGCCTCCTCCCGAGACCTCGTCACGGTAGACCCCGGAGATCGTCCGGATCTCGGCCTGGTGGCGGCCGTACACCTTCTCCAGCGCGTCGGAGATCTCGCCGACGGTGGCCTTGGCGCGCGCGGCGTTGATCGCCAGCGCCAGCAGGTTGTTGCCCAGGCCGTCCTCCCCTGCGGGCCCATGTTCACCCGCAGCGCGGGTCAGGTCGGCGAGCGCGGCCTCGACCGCCGCCGGATCCCGATCGGCCCGCAGCTGTTCGAGTTTGGCCAGCTGCTCGGCGCGCACCCGGCTGTTCTCGACCTTGAGCACCTCGATCTCGTGGTCCTCTTCGACCTGGTACTTGTTCACCCCGATCACCGGTTGCGCCCCGGAGTCGATGCGGGCCTGCGTGCGGGCGGCCGCCTCCTCGATGCGCAGCTTTGGGATGCCGTCGTCGATGGCCTGAGCCATGCCTCCGTGCTCGGCCACCTCACGGATGTGGGCGCGGGCCTTCTCGGCGAGCTGGTGGGTCAGCCACTCGACGTAGTACGAGCCGCCCCACGGGTCGATCGGGCGGGTGGTGCCGGACTCCTGCTGCAGCACCAGCTGGGTGTTGCGGGCGATGCGCGCGGAGAAATCGGTGGGCAGCGCCAGCGCCTCGTCGAGCGCGTTGGTGTGCAACGACTGGGTGTGGCCCTGCGTCGCGGCCATCGCCTCGATGCAGGTGCGGGCGACGTTGTTGAACGCGTCCTGCGCGGTCAGCGACCAGCCGGAGGTCTGCGAATGCGTGCGCAGCGAGAGCGACTTCTCGTTGCGCGGCTCGAACTGTGAGACCAGCTCGCTCCACAGCAGCCGGCCGGCCCGCAGCTTGGCGACCTCCATGAAGAAGTTCATGCCGATGCCCCAGAAGAAGGACAGCCGGGGCGCGAACTTGTCGATCGACAGCCCGGCGTCGAGCCCGGCCTTGATGTACTCCACCCCGTCGGCGAGCGTGTAGGCGAGCTCGAGATCGGCTGTGGCCCCGGCCTCCTGGATGTGGTAGCCGGAGATCGAGATCGAGTTGTACTTCGGCATCTTGGTGCTGGTGTAGCCGAAGATGTCGGAGATGATCCGCATCGACGCCTTGGGCGGATAGATGTAGGTGTTGCGGACCATGAACTCTTTGAGGATGTCGTTCTGGATGGTCCCCGCCAGCTTCTCCGGCGGTACCCCCTGCTCCTCCGCGGCGGCGACGTACAACGCCAGGATCGGCAGCACCGCGCCGTTCATCGTCATCGACACCGAGACCTGTGACAGGTCGATGCCGTCGAACAGCTGGCGCATGTCGAGGATGGAATCGATGGCGACACCGGCCATTCCGACGTCACCCTGCACGCGCGGATGGTCGGAGTCGTACCCGCGGTGGGTGGCCAGGTCGAAGGCCACCGACAGGCCCTTCTGGCCTGCGGCGAGGTTGCGCCGGTAGAACGCGTTGGACTCCGCGGCGGTGGAGAAGCCGGCGTACTGACGGATGGTCCACGGCTGGTTGACGTACATCGTCGGGTACGGGCCGCGGACGAACGGGGCGGCGCCGGGGAACGAGTCGAGCGGATATCCCGCGGCGACGGCCTCGTCGCGGTCGGCCGCGATGTAGACCGGCTTGACCTCGATGCCCTCCGGTGTCAGCCAGTCGAGTTGCTCCGGGGTGTAGCCGTGCGCGGCGGCGGCCGCGCCGACGTGCTCCTCGACCGCCGCGGCGGTGGGCTCCTCGCCGCTGCGCTCACCGCGCAACGGCACGTCCGCGAAGCTGCCGATACCCTTGCCGACGTTCGTGGTCGCAGTCATGTTCAGGCCCCCAATCTGCCGAGCAGGTCCGACAGTGCGCCGACCGCATCGATTTTCGCGGTGAGGAAGTCGTCGGGTTTCGGGTCCGCCTCCGCGACGGCCTTCTCCGGCCCGGCCAGGTACACCCGGGATATCCCGGCCTCGCGGGCAGCGCTCACCACGCCCGCCGCCTCTGCGGCGTAGCGGCTGTCGGTGCCACAGATCACCGCGATGTCCGGCGCACCCGCATCGGCGACGGCGTGGGCCACCCCGGCGGCGTCCAGCGGACCGGGATTGACGGCCTCGATGCCGCCGGAGGCCAGCAGGTTCACCGCGAACGTCGCGCGGATGTTGTGTTCGGCCAGCGGACCGATCGGCAGCAGCAGCACCCTCGGCCGCGCACCGGTGCGATCGAGGAACGCGTCGGAACGGTCGCGCAGCTTCTCGAACCCGGCGGCGTAGGGAGCCACGGCGGTGAACGAATCGCCCTGCGGCAGTGACGGTTCCGCGAGGTTCGGATACTCGTTGACGCCGGTGACCGCCGTGCGCCGGTGCGCGATGTCGTCCTGGCGGCGGGCCGCCACCTCAGCGATGCCGGCGGTGACGACGTCGCGGGCGGCCGCGAACCCGCCGCTCGCCTCGATTTCCTGGAAGTGCCGCCACGCCTGTTCGGCCAGCTGCTCGGTGAGGTCCTCGACGAACCACGATCCGCCTGCGGGGTCGAGCACGCGGCCCAGATGCGACTCCTCGAGCAGCAGCAGCTGGGTGTTGCGGGCGATCCTGCGGGCGAAGCTGCGCGACGTCCCGGGGAAGCCTTCGGGGATCGCGACGTCGAAGGGCTGCACGAGCACCGTGTCGGCGCCGCCCACCCCGGCCGAGAACGCCGCCAGTGTGGTGCGCAACATGTTCACCCAGGGGTCGCGGCGGGTCATCATCGGCAGCGAGGTGACCACGTGCACGGTCGCGTCGCCGGCGTCGGGCGCACCCACCACCTCCGCGACCCGGGCCCACAGCCGGCGGGCGGCGCGCAGCTTGGCGATCGTCATGAACTGGTCGTCGTCGGCGGCGTAGCGGAAGCTGATCTGCGCCACGGCGTCCGGCGCCGCGACACCCGCATCGCCGAGGAGCCGCAGATAGTCGACGCCGGCGGCCACCGCGCCCGCCAGCTCCCACGACACGTTGGCGCCGAGGTTGTGCAGGGCGGGACCGTCGACGGTGATCGCGCGCACGCCGCCGTCGAACTCCGTCAGGCCCGCCGCCGTGGTGAGCACGTCGCCCACCTCGGGCGAGGGCCGCCCGCTCAGCGCCGCCGTCAGTGGGTCGGCCCCGAGATCGACCGACAGCCGGCTCCGCTGGTCGGCGTCGAGGCTACCGAGCAGCGGCACGATGGCCGCGGCGGCCGCGGTGAACTCGGCACCGGCGTCGAGAATCACCGGCACCAGGTCGAGGAAGACGCCGTCGAGCAGCCGGTCCAGTTCCGCGGCGGCGATCCCGTCGGGGTCGCCGATCCGAAGCGCCAGCGCGCTGACCCCTTCGGTGAGGGCCACCAGCACCGACCCGTTCACCTCGCCGACCGCGGCAGGCGCGGCGGGGAACGCCTCGGCGACGCGCCAGCCGGCCTTGACGTCGCGCCGCGCGTCGGCGCCACGGACGTACGGCCACCGGCCGGGAAGCGGATGCTCGGGCAGTGCATCGTCGCCGGTGTAGAGCGCGCGGATGACGAAGTCCTCGTAGGTGGGCGAATCGAGCAGCCGTTCCGGTTCGACGGGCAGGTCCGCGGGATCGCGCCGGGTGCTCTTGGCAAGCACCCCGGCGACCGCGCTGCGCCACTGCTCGCGGTCGGCTTCGACCGCACTCGACCCCTGCACGGACACCGGCATCTCCTGTTGTCGCAGCGTGTGAGCTTCCACCCGTCCATCAGGCTAAATGATCGCCGTCACGGTGATGCGCCCCGGTCGGCCGGTTCGGCAGGCGCGCCGGGCGCCGGGCGTCGGTGCCGGCCCGTAGTCTGGAAAACCGTGAACCCCGTCGTCAGCACCGTGCGCCGACTGCGCGCCGCGCTGATCGCGACGGCCGCGCAGGTGCCCCCGCGCCGCTTCCTGGCCGTCGTGCTGGGAAGTGTGATTCTCGTCGCAGCCGCGCTCGTCGTCCCGATGCCGACCGCGGTGCAACTGCGGGACTGGGCCACCTCGGTCGGGCCGTGGTTCCCGCTGGCGTTCCTGACCGCCCACATCGTGCTCACGATCCTGCCGTTTCCCCGCACGGCGTTCACGCTCGCCGCGGGACTGCTGTTCGGTCCGGCGCTCGGCGTCACGCTGGCCGTGGTGGCCAGCACCGTCAGCGCGGTGATCGCGCTGCTGCTGGTGCGCGCGGCGGGGCTGCAGCTCAACCGGTTGTTCCCGCATCCGCGGGTGGACGCCCTGGACACCCGGCTGCGGCAGCGCGGCTGGCCGGTGGTGATGTCGATGCGGATGATCCCGGCGGTGCCGTTCTCGGTGCTCAACTACGCCGCGGGCGCGTCGACGGTCCGGGTGTGGCCCTACACGTGGGCGACGCTGGCCGGGCTGCTGCCCGGTACGGCCGCGGTGGTGATCCTCGGCGACGCGCTCACCGGGCGCGTCGATCCGCTGCTGGTGGTGGTGTCGGTGGTGACGGCGGCCGTCGGGATGGTGGGGCTGCTCTACGAGGTGCGCCAGCACCGCTCACCCGTCGCCGACGACGTGGCCGAGGACGTGGCCGAGGACGAGGACGAGGACGAGGACGAGCCGAGCGTCGAAGTGACCCCCACCGCACGCTGACGCTCAGCGGCGGTCGTCGACCCGTCGCGGACCGCGGACGGCCATCACGGTGTGCAGCAGCAGGAACGTGGCCGCGGGCAGCGTGTTGACCGCCTTGTCCCGGATCCGCAGGTGCGCCCCGACCGCGAGGACGAAGTACACCGCCAGCATCGCGCTGGTCAGCCGGGCCAGCCGCGGGTAGCGGGGCGCCGAGAGCAGCCCGACCGCCGAGGCCGCCTTGGCCGTCG
Organism: [Mycobacterium] manitobense; assembly: GCF_025821665.1. Taxonomy (GTDB): domain Bacteria; phylum Actinomycetota; class Actinomycetes; order Mycobacteriales; family Mycobacteriaceae; genus Mycobacterium; species Mycobacterium arseniciresistens. The sequence goes on along the minus strand of NZ_JACKSJ010000145.1, from coordinate 85,337 downwards.
GCAACACCCACCGGATCCGGTCCGGTACGCCGTAGCTGTCGAGCGCCTTCGCGATCTGCGGCAACGGGATGCCACACGCCACCGCGTCGCCGGCCTGGAACGCGGCGAGAGCCACGTACGCGCGTGGCGCGGTGAGCGTGTCGGCGATCACTCCGGGCTGCCTGCGTGCCGTCCGAACGTCGGCGGCAGCGAGTCCTGCTGCTGCTGTGACAGCGGCGGGTACTGCATCGGCTCGGGCTCCGGCGGCGCCGACGGAATTGCGGACTGCACCGGCGTGCGGGCCTCGGCCTCGGCCTTCGCCACGGCCCGCACGATCTCGGGGTCGGTCTGGGTGGTGAACCACTCCGCGACCTCGTCGGTGTCGTCCTCGGGTTTGGGCAGGTTCTCCTCCACCGGCGACGGCTGGTAGCGGAAGACGCCGTCCTCCCCCGGCGCGCCGAGCATCTTGGTGAAGCCCTGCAGCGCCGAGCCGAAATCGCTGGGCACCAGCCACACCTTGTTCGCCTCGCCCTTGGCCATCTGCGGCAGCGTCTGCAGGTACTGGTAGGCCAGCATCTCCGGGGTGGGCCTGCCGGCCTTGATGGCGGCGAACGTCTTCTCGATCGCCTTCGCCTGGCCCTGGGCCACCAGGTACTGGGCCGCCCGCTCGCCCTGGGCGCGCAGCATCCGCGACTGCCGGTCGGCCTCGGCCGCGAGCACGGCGGCCTGCTTGGCTCCCTCGGCGGCGAGGATCTGCGCCTGCTTCTGGCCCTCGGCCTGCATGATCGCCGCCGCGCGGCTGCCCTCGGCGGTCAGGATCATCGCGCGCTTCTCCCGGTCGGCGCGCATCTGCTTCTCCATCGAGTCCTGGATGGACGGCGGCGGGTCGATGGATCGCAGCTCGACCCGGGCCACGCGCAGGCCCCAGCGGCCGGTCGCCTCGTCCAGCACTCCGCGCAGCTGTCCGTTGATCTTGTCGCGTGAGGTGAGCGTCTGCTCGAGCGTCATTCCGCCGACCACGTTGCGCAGCGTCGTGGTGGTCAGCTGCTCGACGCCGACGATGTAGTTGCTGATCTGGTAGACCGCGGCCTGTGGATTGGTCACCTGGAAGTACACGACGGTGTCGATGTTGACCGTCAGGTTGTCCTCGGTGATGACCGGCTGCGGCGGGAAGGACACCACGCGCTCGCGCAGGTCCACCCGGGCGCGGATCTTGTCGATGAACGGGATGAGCAGCGTGAGCTGACCGGACACGGTCTTGCTGTAGCGGCCGAGGCGTTCGATCACCGCCGCCTCGGCCTGCGGGATCAGCGCCACCGACTTGGCGACGACGATCGCCGCGAACACGACCAGCACGATCAGAAAGACGAGGCCGGCTACGGCACCATCCATGACGAGTCCCTCCTGCTTAGGGGTTCTTCCAGACGACGGCGGTGGCGCCGTCGATGTGCATGACGGTGACGTTGTCGCCCGGCTCGTACACATCGTTGTCGTTCAGCGGGCGCGCCGTCCAGACCTCGCCCTCGAGTTTCACCTGACCTTCGTGGCGTGCCACCCGGTCGAGCACCAGCGCCTGCTTGCCCTCGAGCGCCTTCGCGGGTTCGGGCAGTCCCTTGCCTGCGGACAAGCGGCGGCGCAGCGCCGGCCGGACCGACGCCAGGAGCAGCACCGACACCACCAGGAACACCGCGCCGTCGGCCCAGATCGGCCAGTCCAGCAGCCAGCTCGAGCCGGCGGCGGCGAGCGCCCCGCCCGCGAGCATCAGCAGGAACAGGTCGCCGGTCAGCGCCTCGGCCCCGGCCAGTACCAGGGCCAGGATCACCCAGATCAATGGAAGGGGCACGCGGTCACCCTATCGCGTAACCGACCCGCACAGCGCTGAACAATTACACTGCGAGCATCATGTGGTGTCCCAGTGCAACGCTCGCGGCGTGGGCCAACGCCTGGCTCTCAGGTGCCGCCGCGCCCGACGATGTCCTCGACTCGCTATCCCTGTGGGCGCCAAGACATTCGGTGACCGCCTACGATTCGGTCGCAGCCGGCGCCACCGGCCTGCCGTGGCCGGACCTCAACGATTCGGGTGCGGTCTCGCTGCTGCAGACGCTGCGCACCGCCGCAGGCCCGGCGCGCACCGGCCCGGCGCTCGGCATCGCGCTGCCGGTGCCCGGCGACGTGCGCGGCCTGCCCGCGGGCACGCAGTTCCAGCGTGACGCCGTCACCTCCGGCGAGGCGGTGCTGGTCACCGATTCCCGCGACCCCTCCGCGGTGGTGGGGCTGGTGCCGGAATTCGAATACGACGAGGGCTTCGACGATTCGGACTTCGATCCCGAACCGACCGCGCTGGCCTGGACGGTGTACTCGGTGCCCGGCGCGCCCGGCTCCGAGTACGTCGAGCTCGGCGAGGCCGAGTACGCGTTGCGTTCTGCCGTGCGTTCGGCGGCCGACGCCCTGGGTGCGCTGCGCGCGGGCGCGGCCGGGGCCGACATCGACGACCCCCGTGGACTGGTCGAGGACGTGCTGGAGTCCTCGCGGGTGCACCGGGCGCCCGACCATGCACCGCCGCGGGCACTTCGGGTGCTGGAGAACGCCGCGCACGTCGACGCGATCATCACCGTCAGCTCCGGCCTGATGCCGATCGGGCTGCAGACGTCCTCGGAGGTGCAGATCGCCAGCGATGCGCTGCGGCCGTTGGGTCAGGTGGTCCGGCGGGCGCGCGTCGCCGCGCTCAGCGCGATCCTCTACTCGGCGTGGTGACGATCGTCGCCAGACACCGCGGCGACACCGGGCAGACCTCACCGTTGACGCTGTGACCACAGCCCGGCGCGGGATCCGGTCCCGACTGCCGGGCGGGATCTGCGCCGGTGCGCAGTTCGTCGATGAGATCGGCGGCCAGCCGGGCGAATCGGCGGTCGGCGTTGGGTGTCGTCGTGCGCGCCAGCACGACGCCCGCCTCGTCGGCTTGTTCGCGCAGCTCGTTGTCGAGATCCCACACCACCTCGATGTGGTCGGCGACGAAGCCGATCGGGCAGACGATGACGGCCCTGGTGCCCGCCTCGACCAGCGTCGCCAGGTGGTCGCCGACATCGGGCTCGAGCCAAGGGATCTGCGGCGGGCCGGATCGCGACTGCCAGACCAGGTCGTAGCCCGCGCCGTCGCCGTAGCCCGCGGCGGCGGCCACCAGCCGCGCCGCGTAGGCGACCTGCCTGCTGTACAGATTCGGGCCGTGCCGCTCGTCGGCGGCGACCGGGATGGAGTGCGCGGTGAACACCAGTCGCGCGTCGTCACGCAGGTCGGGTGCCAGCGTGGCGGCCGCGGCCGCGATCGCGTCGGCGAACATCTCGACGAACAGCGGGTGGTCGAAGTAGTGCCGCAGCTTGACCAGCTCGGGAGCCCTTTCACCGGCGGCCGCGCGGCCGCGGGCGACGTCCTCGATGTACTGGGTGCAGCTCGAGTACCCGCCCCACGCGGAGGTAGTGAACACCGCGGCGCGGCGAACTCCGTTGTCCCGCATGGCCGTCACGGTGTCCTCGACGTAGGGCTCCCAGTTGCGGTTACCGAAGTAGACCGGCAGCGGGTTGCCGCGCTCGGCCAGCTCGGTGCGCAACACCTCGATCAGCCGGCGGTTGATGCCGTTGATCGGCGACACGCCGCCGAAGTGCTGGTAGTGCTCGGCGACGGCGTCGAGGCGCTCGGGCGGGATGCCACGGCCCCGGGTGACGTTCTCCAGGAAGGGCCGGACCTGCTCGGGGCCCTCCGGTCCGCCGAAGGACAGCAGTAGGACGGCGTCGAAATCCACGAGCTGTGTCACCCCGGCTACAGCAGCTGGGTGCTGGCGCCACCGTCGGCGTAGACGATGGTGCCGGTGGTGGCGGGCAGCCAGTCCGACAGCAGTGCGCAGACCGTCTTCGCCACGGGCGTCGGGTCTTTCATGTTCCAGCCCAGCGGCGCCCGCTGATCCCAGCCCTCCTCGAGCAGCTGCATCTGGGCGCCGGCTTCGTCACCGAGGGCGCCACCGACGATGGCGCTCATGGCCAGCGTCCGGATCGGACCGGCGGCAACGAGATTCGACCGAACCCCGAACGGGCCCGCCTCACGCGCGACGAACCGGTTCACCGATTCCAGCGCGCTCTTGGCGACCGTCATCCAGTTGTAGGCGGGCATCGCGCGGGTCGGGTCGAAGTCCATGCCTACGATCCCGCCGCCGGAATTCATCACCGGCAGCACCGCTTTGGCGAGCGAGGCGTAGGAGTAGGCCGAGATGTGGATGCCCTTGGCGACGTCCTCGTAGGGCGCGTCGAAGAACGGGTTGACGCCCATGCCGGTCTGAGGCATGAAGCCGATCGAGTGCACCACGCCGTCGAGCTTGTTGCCGGCGCCGATGACCTCGGTGATCCGGTCGGCGAGCGTGTCGAGGTGCTTCTCGTCCTGCACGTCGAGCTCGAGCAGCGGCGGCTTGGCCGGCAGCCGGTCGAGGATGCGCTCGATCAGCCGCAGGCGGTTGAAGCCGGTGCAGACGACCTCCGCGCCGGCCTCCTGCGCCACCTTGGCGATGTGGAACGCGATGGATGAGTCGGTGATGATCCCCGTGACGAGGATGCGCTTGCCTTCGAGCAGACCTGTCATTGTGCTGACTCCTTCTTCAAAGTTCGTGGTGGGCGGGAGCGGGTGGCTCAGTGGCCCATGCCCATTCCGCCGTCGACCGGGATCACCGCACCGGCGATGTAGCCCGCGTCCTCGGACGCCAGGAAGCTGACCGCGCCGGCGACGTCCTCGGCGGTGCCGACCCGCTTCGCCGGGATGAACTGCAGCGCCCCCTCCTGGATCCGCTCGTCCAGCGCGCGGGTCATCTCGGTGTCGATGTAGCCGGGTGCGACCACGTTCGCGGTGACGCCTGCCTTGGACAGTTCCCGGGAGATCGAGCGTGCCATCCCGATCAGGCCCGCCTTGGCCGCCGCGTAGTTGGCCTGGTTGCCGATCCCCCACATGCCCGACACCGAACCGATGAAGATGATCCGGCCGAAGCGTTTGCGCTGCATGCTGCGCGAGGCGCGCTGAGCCACCCGGAACGCCCCGGTGAGGTTCGCGTTGATGACGTTCTCGAAGCGCTCCTCGGTCATCCGCATCAGGAACGCGTCCTGGGAGATGCCGGCGTTGGAGACCAGCACCTCGACCGGGCCCTGGTGTTCCTCGACCTCTTTGAACGCGCGATCGACGGCCTCGTTGTCGGTGACGTCACAGACGACGCCGAACAGGCCCTCGGGGGCGCCGGAGCCGCGGTGGGTCACGGCCACCTTGTGGCCGTCGGCGGCCAGCCGTTGCGCGATGGCCAGTCCGATGCCGCGGTTACCGCCGGTGACCAGCACCGAACGCGAGACGAAGGACGGGCGGCCCCCGGCGGCCTCGGCGCCGGCCTGCGCGGGATTGTCGGTCACAGTCATGACGGCCAACTTAACGCCTCGCCGCCACCAGCCAGAAATCGCCCGAAGGCGTCACACGGACGCACCGCGGCGCCTAGTTCGGCAGTCGGCGGTTGATCAGCAGCGCCGCCAGTGCCGCCACGGCCAGCAGCAGCGCGCCCAGCCGCAGCCAGCCGACACTCGCGTCGCCCTTGATCGTCTCGTAGCCGATCTGCTGCTGCAGGTTGCTGTAGACCTCGCGCAGCTGTTCGAGCGTCGAGGCGGTGTAGGCCTCCCCGCCGGACAGGTCGGCGATCCGCTCGAGCATCTCGTCGTCGACCGGGACCGGCTGGCGCTGCTCGTTGATCTCGACGTAGCCGTAGGGGGTGCCGAAGGAGATCGTCGAGATCGGGACGCCCTGGTCCTTGGCGGTGCGCGCCGCTGTGAAGGCGCCCTTGGGATTGTCGGGATTCGACGGCACGGTCTCCTTGCCGTCGGAGAACAGCACGACGCGGGCCGGGGGCGCTTCGTCACCACCGCCGATCACCGCGCCGACGGTGGCGATCGCCTGCAGCGCGGTGAAGATGCCCTCACCGGTCGCCGTGCGGTCGGCGAGCTGCAGCTTGTCGATGGCGTTCTTGGTGGCGTCGCGGTTGGTGGTCGGCGAGACCAGCACCGTCGCGGTGCCCGCGTAGGCGATGAGGCCGAGGTTGATCCCGGGGGTGAGCTCGTCGGCGAACTGCTTGGACGCCTCCTGCGCGGCCGCGAGCCGGCTGGGCGCCACGTCGGTGGCGCGCATCGACTGCGAGACGTCGATCACCAGCATCACCACCGCGCGGTTGCGCGGAATCCGGACGTCCTGGGTGGGACCGGCCATCGCGACGGTCAGCAGCGTCAGCGACAGGATCAGCAGGATCGCGGGCAGGTGCCGCATCCGGCTGGGTCGCGTGGGCGCCACGCTCTCCAGCAGCTCCATGTTGGCGAAGCGCAGGATCCGCTTCTGCCGCGCCGCCTGCACGATGATGTAGAGCGCGACGAGCCCGAGCACCACCAGCAGGAACGCGAAGAACCACGGATGTTTGAAGTCCGAGAGCGTCATCGGACCCAGGAGCGGCAAAGTCATGTACGGCTTGTCATTTCGTCGTGTTTACCGGCCCGCCAGCGCGCCGCGTCGCCGGTTCGCGACGAAGCGGACCACGTCGGCGATCCAGTCCCGGTCGGTGCGCAGGGTGAGCAGCGGCGCGTTGCAGCGGCGCAGCGTCCGGGCGACCTCCGCGCGGTGGGCCGCCGCGGCCTGCTCGAAGTCACTGCGCAGCTGATGGTCGATGGTGAATTCGCGGGTGACGCCGGTCTCGGTGTCCTGCAGGATCACGTCACCCACCTCGGGCAGTTCGACGTCGCGCGGGTCGAGCACTTCGATGCCGAGCACCTCGTGGCGGCCCGCGATGGCCCGCAGCGGCCGCATCCAGTCGATCGGGCCGAGGAAGTCACTGATGATCACGGCCATCCCCCGCCGCCGTTCCGGACGGCGCAGCGCGTCGATCGAGGCGGCCAGGTCGCCGCGCACACCGACCGGCGCCCGCGGCGTGGTCGCGATCGCCCGCAGCAGCTCCTGCTCGTGGATGCGGCCCGACAGGGCCGGCACCCGGCGCACGGTGTCGCCGTTGGAGATGACGGCGCCAAGCCGGTTGCCGCCGCCACTGTTGAGGAACGCGATGGCGGCCGCGGCGGCGACGGCGAGATCGCGCTTCTCGCAACGGGCCGTGCCGAAGTCGAGGCTGGCGGACACGTCCACCACCAGCCACGTCTCCAGCTCGCGGTCGGCGATCATCTGCCGGACGTGCGGCGCGTTGGTGCGGGCGGTCACCGACCAGTCCATCCGGCGCACGTCGTCGCCGGGCTGGTAGACCCGCGATTCGCCCGGCTCGGAGCCGGGTCCCGGGATCAGCCCGAGATGGTCGCCGTGCAGCACCCCGTCGAGCTTGCGCCGGACGGTCAGCTCGAGCTTGCGCAGCGCCGCCGACAGCGCGGGATCGCGGATCTGGCCCCGCTGCAGGGACGGCGGGTCGACCGAACGGCCTTCGTCGCCGGTCACCGACCGCTGGCCGCTGCGGCGGGTACGGCAGTCGGCACCGAATGGCCTTGCTGCGGAATGGCGTTCACCTGGGGCAGCGCCACGGTCTGCATGATGCGGTTGATCACCGTCTCGGCGGAGACCTCGTCGGCGAGCGCGTCGTAGGTCAGCACGAGGCGGTGCCGCAGCACGTCGGGGATGACCTCGACGACGTCCTGCGGGACGACGTAGTCGCGACCGCGGATCAGCGCGAGTGCCCGCGACGCGGCGATGATGCCCAGCGATGCGCGCGGCGAGGCGCCGTAGGCGATCCAGGCCTTGGCGTCGGGCATGCCGAACTTCTCCGGCTCACGGGTGGCGGTGACGATCCGCACGACGTAGTCGACCAGCGCGTGGTGCACGAAGGTGTTGGCGGCCACGTCCTGCAGGCGGATCAGGTCACCGGGGTTGAGGATCTGCTTGGGCTCCGGGGGCTTCACGCCCATCCGGTAGATGATCTCCCGCTCTTCCTCCGGCGTGGGGTAGTCGATGTTCAGCTTGAACAGGAACCGGTCGCGCTGCGCCTCGGGCAGTGCGTAGACGCCCTCCTGCTCGATGGGGTTCTGCGTGGCCATCACCAGGAACGGGTTGGGCAGCGGGAAGGTCTTGCCGCCGATGGAGATCTTGCGCTCGGCCATCACCTCGAGCAGCGCGGACTGCACCTTGGCGGGCGCGCGGTTGATCTCGTCGGCCAGCAGGAAGTTCACCACGACGGGGCCGAGTTCGATGTCGAACTCCTCTTTGCCCACGCGGTAGATCCGGGTGCCGACGATGTCGGTGGGCACCAGGTCGGGGGTGAACTGGATGCGCGCGAAGGTGCCGCCGACGACCTTGGCGAAGGTCTCCACCGCGAGGGTCTTGGCGACGCCGGGAACACCCTCGAGCAACACGTGACCCTTGGCGAGCAGACCGACGAGCATCCGCTCGACGAGCCGGTCCTGGCCGACGATGATCCGCTTGACCTCGAAGATGGCCCGTTCCAGCGTGTGCACCTCGCCCTGGAGGCCGCCGTTGTGTCCGGGCGGCGCGGGGGGCTGGGTTCCGGTCGGGGCGGGAGCGTAACCCTGCGCCGGGGCCGAGCCGGGGTGCGCTCCGGCGCCCTGCGGCGGACCACTCGGTGACGTCATCAAGATCCTCCCAATGTGCTGTCTGGTCACGACGCCGTTCTCACTGCGTCAACACGCATTCTGCCGGGCCGGTCAGGTGCCCGCCGTCAACTATTCCAGGCAGTCAGGAATCCGTCGACGTCGCCCACGATGCCTCAGGCTGCCCTCAGGTTGCGCTCAGTACTCAATGATCCGCGCGACGTAGGGCTGCAGACCGGATTTGCGCAGCGGGCTCACGGTCACTTTGCCCGCGCTGCCCGACGCCTCGAGCATCTGCCCGCCGCCGAGGTAGATGGCCACGTGCTGGCTGCCTCCGGGCCCCCAGAACAACAGATCGCCCCGCTTGCCCTGGGCCAGCGGCACCTTGCGGCCGGCGTCGTACTGGTCGCCGGAGTACTTCGGGATCAGCACGCCGACCCCGGCGAACGAGAACTGGGTGAATCCCGAGCAGTCGTAGCCGACGGTGTTCGCGCCGGAGTCGATGCCCCGGCTGGGGCCGTTGGGCTTGCCACCGCCCCACGAGTAGGGCACGCCCATCTGGGAGGCGCCGCGGCGGATGACGTACTCGACGGCCTGCGGGCCGCGCACCACGCCGGGCGCGACACCGGCGGGTACGGCGTCCTTCGGTGCCAGTCCGATGTTCTGCAGGAACTTCTTGCCAAGGCCCATGGTGACCTCGGTGGCCTGCGCGGTGGCCGCCAGCGAGGCGTTGGCGATGGCGAGCGGGTCACCGGGCGCGCCGGCGCTGATCAGCTTGGGCAGCGTGGGATCCCACTGGCCGTCGTCGGGCGCGGCGGCGGCGGGCAACGCGAGCCCGAGTGCCAGCGCGAGGGCCGCGATGAACACGGCGAGGCCTTTTGCGCAGCCGAAAGTATTGCGGAAGAACAATTTCACCCGGTTCACCACTCGATGAGGCGCGTCACGTAGGGCGTCATACCGCTCGTCCGGACCGCCGAGACCTTGACATGGGAACCCGTGTAGGGCGCCTCCAGCATCTGGCCGTTGCCGAGGTACATCGCCACGTGCTGGCTGGCGTTGGGTCCGTAGAAGATCATGTCGCCTCGGCGCATCTGCGATGACGGGACCTTTCGGCCCGCGTTGTACTGCGAACCCGAGTAGTGGTCGAGCTTGATGCCGACACCGGCGAAGCCGTACAGCATCAGTCCGGAGCAGTCGAACCCCACGGTGCCCGCACCGGAGTCGATGCCACGGCTCGGGCCGTTGGCGTTGCCGCCGCCCCACGAGTAGGGCACGCCCATCTGCGACCCCATGCGTTTGATGACGTACTCGGTGGCCTGCCTGCCGTAGACGCGCGGGATCGCCCCGTTGGTGTAGCCGGAGGGCGTGGGCAGCAGGCCCATCTTCTGCAGGAAGCCGCGGCCCATCTGCTGGGTGAGCTGAGCCGAGGTCGACCCGATACCGAGCACCGTGTTGATGATCGCGATCGGGTCGCCGCTGACGAACGCGCTGGGGATCGCAGGCAGGGTGGGGTCCCATTGGGTGTCCCAGTTCGCGCCTCCGGGTGCCGCCGCTGCGGCGCGGTCCCAGTTGCCCGCGGGATCGGCGGTCCTGGCGAGCGGGGCGGGCGTGCCCGCGGGCGCCGGACCCGGATTCGCCGCCCTGGCCTGCTCGAGCCGCGCCTGGGCCGCACCGCGCTCGGCGGTGAGCCGGGTCAGCTCCGCCTGCTGCGATCCGAAGGTGCTCTGCGCCTGCGTCAGCGCCGCCACTGCGGCGTCCTGGCTGGTCTGCGCGGCGGTCGCGGCCTCGTCGGCCTTCTGCTTGGCCAGCCGTGCCGCCGACTCCTTGTTCACCTGCTCGGTGCGGGCCCGCTGCAGATTCGCGAGCACCTGCTGCGAACTGGTCGACAGCGCCTGGCCGGTGGCGGCGGTGGAGATGACGTCGGCCGGGTCGGATGCGGTCAGATAGGAGCTCGACGGGCCGTTGACGTAGGTGGCGGCCGCGAAGGTGTCGAAGCGTTGCTGGGCAGCGGCGATGGCGATGTTGGCGTCCTCTATGCCGGTGCGGCTGGCCTCGACGTCGCGCTGGGCAGCGGCGGCCGCGTCGCGGGCGGCCGAGACCTCGACGATCGCCTTGTTGACGCTCTCCTGCTGGGTCTGCACGGCGGCGCCGAGTTCCTGCAGTTCCTGGTCGGCGTTGGCGACCGCGGCCACCAGGCCGGCGACTCCGGCGGCGCCGTTGGGGTCCGCCGCGGCCACCGGGCCGCTCCACAGTGCGGTGGCGAGCAGCATGCCCGCGGCGAGGGGCAGTGCGCAGATCCGGTACGCCGAGGCGCGAGAGAAGGGTCTCATGTCGACTCAGGTCTCCTCGAGATCAAGGATGCGCGGCGATACGCAGTCACAGCGGCACCTCTGATCGCACCAGTCACATCCTGCACAACTGCATCAATAGGCACCGAACGCACCGTACGTCACAATGGACGCCAAAGAAACTTAAGTCACAAATTACAAGCTTGTAATTGAAATAGGCGTGACCGAATTGTGATGTTTGTAATTTGCCGCCGTTAGCGCGGCGACACCATCAAACTTGCGGGACAGCGCTTTCGGCGGTCTTGTCGGCATGAGCGCGTTTGCCGCGTATCTGCAGCAACCGGGTGGCCACGGTCGCCACGAGGACCCCGACGACGAGCACAATGGTCAATGCCGTCCAGGGGAAATCCCCGGTTTCCAACTGGCTGACGAAATTGGCGGACGACTGCACCGGGTCGCCGGTCTTGGCGAGGTCCTGGCCCGCCTCGAGGGTTGCCCGGTCGAAGGTCGTGCTGTACGTGCCGGCGTGGGAGGGGCTGAGGACCAGCACGGTCGAATCCGGGTATGCCTCGCCGACCTCGGTCGCGACGTCGCGCAGCGGGGTGTCGATCGCGGGGTCGCGGTTCATGACGACGATCTTGAGGTCGATGCCGTCGTCGCGGGCGTCGGCGACCACCTGTTGCAGCGCGGCGACCTGCTCCGGCGAGGCGCCGCGGGCACTCACGCCGTCGCCGTCCACGTCGGCGCGGACGATGTCCACGCACGTGGCGGGAGCGCCGGGCTGGGCGGGGTCGACGCCGACGGTGTCACACAGCTCCCGCGGGACGAATGCGGGCAGGAACGGCGGCACGTGCGGTCCGGTCACAGGAGGAAGGTACCCAATCGCTCCGGCGGGCAGGAGCGGAGCGACCCGGGAAAGGATCCGGCGGGCAGGAGCGGGAATCTCCTCCCCCGTGCGTGGGTATCCGTCCGGTGGCACGCGCCACCGGGGGCGACAAGACTGGGTGACACCCCCTTGGGTTCTTTGCAGGACAAGCGTACTGTTAGAATCGAAACGCCGCCGACACAGCCCGTCGCGGCACGTTGACAGCCGGGAGTTGAAGTGAGCAGCAAGGATTCGGAGAATTCGTTCGGAGCCCGCGACACGCTGAAAGTCGGGGACAAAAACTACGAGATCTACCGCCTCGACGCGGTGGAGGGCACCGACAAGCTGCCCTACAGCCTCAAGGTGCTCGCGGAGAACCTGCTGCGCACCGAGGACGGCACGAACATCACCAAGGACCACATCGAGGCGATCGCGAAGTGGGACCCGGAGGCCGATCCCAGCATCGAGATCCAGTTCACCCCGGCGCGCGTCATCATGCAGGACTTCACCGGCGTGCCCTGCATCGTCGACCTGGCCACCATGCGCGAGGCCGTCGGCGACCTGGGCGGCGACCCCCAGCAGGTCAATCCGCTGGCGCCGGCCGACCTGGTGATCGACCACTCGGTGATCGCCGACCTGTTCGGCACCGCGAACGCCTTCGAGCGCAACGTGGAGATCGAGTACGAGCGCAACGGCGAGCGCTACCAGTTCCTGCGCTGGGGGCAGGGCGCCTTCGACGACTTCAAGGTCGTCCCGCCCGGCACCGGCATCGTCCACCAGGTCAACATCGAGTACCTGGCGAGTGTCGTCATGGAGCGTGACGGGGTGGCCTACCCCGACACCTGCGTGGGCACCGACAGCCACACCACGATGGAGAACGGCGTCGGCGTGCTGGGCTGGGGCGTCGGCGGCATCGAGGCCGAGGCCGCGATGCTGGGCCAGCCGGTGTCGATGCTCATCCCCCGCGTCGTCGGATTCAAGCTGTCCGGCGAGCGTCGCCCCGGCGTGACGGCCACCGACGTGGTGCTCACGGTCACCGAGATGCTGCGCAAGCACGGCGTGGTCGGCAAGTTCGTCGAGTTCTACGGCGAGGGCGTCGCCGAGGTGCCGCTGGCCAACCGGGCCACGCTGGGCAACATGAGCCCTGAGTTCGGTTCCACCGCAGCGATTTTCCCGATCGACGAGGTGACCATCGATTACCTGCGGATGACCGGTCGCAGCGAGGAGAAGCTGGCACTGGTCGAGGCTTACGCCAAAGAGCAGGGCATGTGGCACGACCCGTCGCGCGAGCCGAAGTTCTCCGAATACCTGGAGCTCGACCTGGCCGACGTGGTGCCCTCGATCGCCGGGCCGAAGCGCCCGCAGGACCGCATCGCCCTCGACGACGCGAAGTCGGCGTTCCGCAAGGACATCCACAACTACGTGGAGAACGGCAACTCCGCCGCGCACTCCAACATCGACGAGGCGGTCGAGGAGACGTTCCCGGGCAGCGACCCCGTGTCGCTGTCGTTCGCCGAAGAGGACGCCGTCGACGTGGTCTCCGCGGCCAACGGCGCCGAGGGCAGGCCGACCAACCCGATCACCGTGAAGTCCGACGAGCTCGGCGAATTCGTCCTCGACCACGGCGCGGTGGTGATCGCGGCGATCACCTCGTGCACCAACACCTCGAACCCCGAGGTGATGATCGGGGCGGCACTGCTGGCCAAGAACGCCGTCGACAAGGGCCTGACGTCCAAGCCGTGGGTGAAGACCACCATGGCTCCCGGCTCGCAGGTGGTCACCGACTACTACGACAAGGCCGGCCTGTGGCCCTACCTGGAGAAGCTGGGCTTCTTCCTGGTCGGGTACGGCTGCACCACGTGCATCGGCAACTCGGGCCCGCTGCCCGAGGAGACCAGCAAGGCCATCAACGACAATGACCTCTCGGTCACCGCGGTGCTGTCCGGCAACCGCAACTTCGAGGGCCGCATCAATCCCGACGTGAAGATGAACTACCTCGCGTCACCGCCGCTGGTTATCGCCTACGCGCTTGCGGGCACCATGGACTTCGACTTCGAGTCCGAGGCCCTCGGCAAGGACGACGACGGCAACGAGGTGTTCCTCAAGGACATCTGGCCGTCGCAGCAGGACATCACCGACACCATCGCCTCGGCGATCAACACCGAGATGTTCGTCAAGAACTACGCCGACGTGTTCAAGGGCGACGAGCGGTGGCGCAACCTGCCCACCCCCAGCGGTGACACGTTCGACTGGGATCAGGATTCGACGTACGTGCGCAAGCCTCCGTACTTCGACGGGATGCCCGCCGAGCCCGAGCCGGTCACCGACATCAGCGGCGCCCGTGTCCTCGCGCTGCTGGGTGACTCGGTGACCACCGACCACATCTCGCCGGCGGGCAGCATCAAGCCCGGCACCCCTGCGGCGCAGTACCTCGACGAACACGGCGTGGACAAGAAGGACTACAACTCCTACGGGTCGCGCCGCGGCAACCACGAGGTGATGATCCGCGGCACCTTCGCCAACATCCGGCTGAAGAACCAGTTGCTCGACGATGTGTCGGGCGGCTACACCCGCGACTTCACCCAGGATGACGCGCCGCAGGCGTTCATCTACGACGCCGCGCAGAACTACGCGGAGCAGGGCACTCCCCTGGTCGTGCTGGGCGGCAAGGAGTACGGGTCGGGGTCGTCGCGGGACTGGGCGGCCAAGGGCACCTCGCTGCTCGGGGTGCGCGCGGTGATCGTCGAGTCCTTCGAGCGCATCCACCGGTCGAACCTGATCGGCATGGGCGTGATCCCGCTGCAGTTCCCGGAGGGCGAATCGGCGGCGTCGCTGAAGCTGGACGGCACCGAGACCTTCGACATCACCGGGATCGAGGACCTCAACGAGGGCAAGACGCCCAAGACCGTGCACGTCAAGGCCACCAAGGACGGTGGCGATCCGATCGAGTTCGACGCCGTGGTGCGCATCGACACCCCCGGGGAGGCGGACTACTACCGCAACGGCGGCATCCTGCAGTACGTGCTGCGCAACATGCTGCGGTCCAAGTAGCACGTGCCGGCGAGCGCTGCACGAGGAGTTGACCCTTGCCGCGGGTAACCGACGACCATCTGGCGGCACGCCGCCGCCAGATCCTCGACGGCGCTCGACGGTGCTTCGCCGAGAACGGATACGAGAACGCGACCGTGCGGCGGCTCGAACAAACCATCGGGCTGTCGCGCGGCGCGATCTTCCATCACTTCCGGGACAAGGACACGCTGTTCTTCGAACTGGCCCGTGAGGATGCCGAGCGGATGGCCGAGGTGGCCTCGCGCGAAGGCCTCATCCAGGTGATGCGCGACTTACTGGCGGCGCCCGAACAATTCGACTGGCTGGCCACCCGGCTGGAGATCGCCCGCAAACTCCGCAACGATCCGGCGTTCCACCGCGGCTGGTCGGAGCGGTCCGCCGAGTTGACGACCGCGATCACCGCCCGGCTGCGCCGTCAGAAGCAGGCCGGGCGGTTGCGCGACGACGTTCCCAGCGAGGTGCTGCACATGTACCTGGATCTGGTGCTCGACGGCATCGTCGCGCGTCTCGCCTCCGGTGACGATCCGGAGAAACTCAGTGCGGTCCTCGACCTCGTCGAGGCGTCCGTCCGCCAGGTCAACTAGCCCGGCGGGTCCGGTGATTCGGCCCGCCCCTGCTGCGCATGGTGACCCCCGCCTCGCGCAGCATGCTGTGCACCGACCCGTAGGACCGGCCCGTGGTGGCCACCAGAGAGCGAATGCTCGCTCCGCTCTCGTAAGCCCTCCGAAGTTCCGTCAGCAACTGCTCCCGGGACTTGTTGGCATCTTTCATCGACATCTCCCCGCCGTATCTGCCCCGACTGTCCCGACGAGTACCCAGGTTAGGAACTGTCAACCAAGCGGCGGGGCAAATTCCACAAAGGGTTCGCTTTCTGGCTACGCCAGTTCGATGAGATCGCGGTACTCGTCGGACCAGAAGTCCTCGGTGCCGTCGGGCAGCAGCACCACCCGCTGCGGGTCGAGTGCTTCGGCCGCTCCCGGATCGTGGGTGACGAGGACAACTGCACCCTGATAGCTGCGCAGCGCGTCGAGAACCTGCTCTCGAGACGCCGGATCGAGGTTGTTGGTCGGCTCGTCGAGCAGCAGCACGTTGGCCGTCGACGCCACCAACCCGGCCAGCGCCAGGCGGGTCTTCTCACCGCCGGACAGGGTGCCCGCGAACTGATCGAGCTGCGGACCGGTGAACATGAACGCCCCGAGCAGGCTGCGCAGATCCTGCTCGCCGGTGTCGGGTGCGGCGTGGCGGATGTTCTCCCACACCGTGGCGTTGCCGTCGATGGTGTCGTGCTCCTGGGCGAAGTACCCCATCCGCAGACCGTGACCGGGTTCGATGGCGCCGGCGTCGGCCTTCTCCACCCCGGCCAGGATCCGCAGCAGTGTCGTCTTGCCCGCACCGTTGAGTCCGAGTACGACGACGCGCGAGCCCTTGTCGATCGCCAGGTCGACACCGGTGAAGATCTCCAGCGAGCCGTAGGTCTTGGTGAGACCCTTGGCCACCAACGGCGTCCGGCCGCAGACCGCAGGCGTCGGGAACCGGATCTTGGCGACCTTGTCGGCAACCCGCTCATCGTCGAGCTCGGCGATCATCCGCTCGGCGCGCCGCAACATGTTCTGTGCGGCAACGGCTTTGGTGGCCTTGGCGCCCATCTTGGCGGCCTGGGTGCGCAGCGCGGACGCCTTCTTCTCGGCGTTCGCCCGTTCCCGGCGCCGGCGTTGCTCGTCGGTCGCGCGGGCGTCGAGGTACTTCTGCCAGCCCATGTTGTAGACGTCGGCCTCGCCACGTACGGCGTCGAGGAACCACACCCGGTTGACGACGTCGGCCAGCAGGTCCACGTCGTGGCTGATCACCACCAGCCCGCCGGCATGGTTCTGCAGGAAGCTGCGCAACCAGCCGATCGAGTCGGCGTCGAGGTGGTTGGTCGGCTCGTCGAGCAGCAGGGTGGTGTCCGAACCCGACCCCGTGTCCGACGCGGCGAACAGGATGCGGGCCAGTTCCACGCGACGGCGCTGGCCGCCGGACAGCGTCCGCAGCGGTTGGGTGAGGATGCGCTCGGGCAGACCGAGGCTGGCGCAAATCCGGCCCGCCTCGCTCTCGGCGGCGTAGCCGCCCAGCGCGGCGAACCGCTCCTCGAGCACGCCGTAGCGGCGTACCGCCTTGTCCCGGGTGGCGTCGTCGGCGACCTCGGCCATCAGGACCTGTTGCTTCTCCAGCTCGGACAGCAAGGTGTCCAGTCCGCGCGCCGAGAGCACCCGGTCGCGCGCCAGCATGTCGAGGTCGCCCTCGCGCGGATCCTGGGGCAGGTAGCCGACCTCGCCGCTGCGGACGACGGAACCGGCGTACGGCTCGCCCTCCCCGGCCAGGATGCGCATGGTGGTGGTCTTGCCTGCGCCGTTGCGGCCGACCAGGCCGATCCGGTCGCCGGGCTGGATCCGCAGCGCGGATCCTTCGATGGAGAGCAGGGTGCGCGCCCCGGCGCGGACCTCGAGGTCCGTTGCGGTGATCACGGCTGCTCCTAAGCGGGGTTCGCTGACATGGCGGGGTGCACACGAATCATCGTGAGCCCGTCAAGGGTAGTCGCAGGCGCGCCGGGGACGCCAACCGTTTGCCCGCGTCACACCGCCCGAGGGACGCGGTCGGCGGGCGCAGAACCTAGCCTAAACTTTGCAAACGCGAATATTTCGAGCGCGTTCACGGAGGGGGAACATGTGATCGAGTCGTCCATCCCTGCTGTCCTGAGGGAGCGCGCGAGCCTGCAACCCCACGACGTCGCCTTCACCTATCTGGACTTCGACAAGGACCCTGAAGGCGTTCCGGACAGCGTGACATGGGCGGGACTCCATCGCCGGACGGTCAACCTCGCCGACCAGCTCCGGGCCTGCGCGGAGGTCGGCGACCGTGTGGTGATCACCGCCCCGCAGGGCATGGAGTACGTGACCGGCTTCCTCGCCGCGCTCGAGGCGAACCTGATCGCGGTCCCGCTGTCGCCGCCGATGCCGTCGGCCGCAGGCGACGAACGCGTGAAGGCCGTCCTCGCCGACGCGCGACCCCGGATCATCCTGACGACCTCGACTGCCGTCGACGGGGTCCGGCAGTGCGTGAAGGACATCGACGGCCCGGAGCCGACGATCATCGAGCTGGACACCATCGACCTGGACGCCAGGCGGCGCCCGGATCGTCGCCGCGAGGCTCGTCCGGAGGTGGCGTACCTGCAGTACACCTCGGGCTCGACCCGCACCCCCGCAGGTGTGATCGTGTCGCACGGCAATCTGTCCACCAACTTCGAGCAGATGACCACGTACTTCTTCGCCCACCACGGCGGGGTCGCACCGGCGGGCACCACCGTCGTGTCGTGGCTGCCCTTCTATCACGACATGGGCCTGCTGCTCGGCATCTGCACACCCATCCTCGGCGGCTGGGAGACCGTGTTCACCAGCCCCGTCGCGTTCCTCACCCGGCCCGCCCGCTGGATGCAGCAGCTCGGCAGCCACCAGCGCGCGCTCAGCGCCGCTCCGAACTTCGCCTTCGACCTGGCCGCCGCCCGCACCACCGACGCCGACCTCGCCGGCGCCGACCTGACCGACGTGCTGGCCATCATGAGTGGGGCCGAACGGGTCCACCCCGCCACGGTCGACCGGTTCACCCGGCGGTTCGCCCAGCACGGGTTGCCGGACAACGTGATCCGGCCGTCCTACGGCCTGGCCGAGGCGACGCTGTACGTGGCGACCGACGCCCCGGGCGCTCCGCCGACCGTCGTCGCGTTCGACGCCGACAAGCTGTCCGACGGCATCGCCGAACGCAGCCCGGCCGGCACCCGCCTGATCAGTTACGGCACCCCCGACTCGCCGGCGGTGCGCATCGTCGACCCGGAGTCCGCACGCGAGTGCGAAGCGGGCGCCGTCGGCGAGATCTGGACGCGCGGCGAGAACGTCTGCCTGGGCTACTGGAACAAGCCCGACGCGACCGCACACACCTTCGGCGGCCGGATCGAGCAGCCGAGCGCGGGCACGCCGGCCGAGGGGTGGCTGCGCACCGGGGACCTCGGCTTCATCTCCGAAGGCGAACTGTTCATCGTCGGCCGCCTCAAGGACCTGCTGATCGTGCGCGGGCGCAACCACTACCCCGATGACATCGAAGCCACCGTGAGCGCCGTCTCGGGTGGCCGGGTCGCGGCGATTGCGGTGGAGCAGAACGGGACCGAGCAGCTGGTGATCGTGGCGGAGGTGAAGGACCCGGGCGGCGCCGCCGAGGCGCAACAGCGGCTCGATTCGGTGGTGAACGAGGTGACCGCCGCCGTCGCGAACACCCACGGCCTCACCGTCGCCGACCTGGTGCCGGTGTCGCGGGGCTCGCTGCCGACCACGACGAGCGGGAAGATCCGCAGGCAGAAGTGTGCCGAGCAGTACCTCGGCAACGGCCTGGCCCGCATCGGAGGCTGAGCACCCGATGATCGAGTGCAGCGGCCTGACCAAGACCTATCCCGGCTTGACCGCGCTGGAGGACGTCAGCTTCTCGGTGCCGACCGGTTCGGTGCTGGCGCTGCTCGGCCACAACGGTGCCGGCAAGACGACGACCGTCCAGATCCTGTCGACGTTGGTCTCGCCGACATCGGGGCACGCACGGGTGGCCGGCTACGACGTCGTCGAACAGGCCGCGCAGGTGCGCGAGAGCATCGGGGTGACCGGCCAGGACGCCTGCCTCGATCTGCTGCTGACCGGGCGGGAGAACCTCACCCTGTTCGGCCGGCTGCAGGGGCTGCGGCGCAGGGCCGCGCTGCTGCGGGCCGACGAACTCATCGACCAGTTCGACCTCGAGTCGGCGGCCGACCGTCCCGTGCAGACCTATTCGGGCGGGATGCGCCGCCGCATCGACATCGCCGCGGCGCTGGTGGTGCCGCCGAAGGTGCTCTTCCTCGACGAACCCACCACCGGGCTCGACCCGCGCAGCCGCAGGCAGGTGTGGACGCTGGTGTCGTCGCTGGCCGCGCAGGACGTCACGGTGCTGCTGACCACGCAGTACCTCGAAGAGGCCGATGTGCTCAGTGACGCCATCGTGATCCTCGACTCGGGGCGGGTGGTCGCCCGCGGCACCGCCGAGGAGTTGAAGCAGCGGGCCGGTGGCAGCTACTGCCAGGTCACCCTCGTGCACGCCGCCGACATGGCACGCGTGTGCGCCGTGCTGGGCGACATCGACGAGATCGACACCGACGAGGACGCCAACACCGTCTCGGTCCGCGCGCTCGGCGGCGTCGCGACGTTGAGCGAGGTGTGCCGCCGCACCGACGAGCTGCGCGTGGAGCTGATCGACATCTCCCTGCGCAAGCCGACGCTCGATGAGGTCTTCCTGCACATGACCCGGGCGGCGCTGAGCCGATGACGGCGATCGCCGCGCTGACCGAGCGGACCGTCCAGGTCGCGGTTCGCGACTTCGACCTGGCGCTGGGTGTTCTCGCGCCGGTGGTGACGCTGTTGGGACTCAACGTGGCGCTGCAGCACGTGATCGACACCGGCGACATGAGTTACGCCACCTACGTGCTGCCCGCCGTCATCCTGCAGGCCATGCTCCTCGGCGCCGTCACGACCGCCGACCGGGCGGCCTGGGAACAGGCATCGGGGTTCTCGACGCGGCTCCGCACCCAGCCGATCACCGTGCTGGCCCCGATGATCGCCAGGATGAACTACTGCATGATCCGCGGTGTGCTGGCGCTCGCCGCGGCGATGGCGACCGCGTTCGCGCTGGGCTTCCGGTTCACCGGCGGTCCCGGCCCGGCGGTCGCGTTCCTGCTGTGCCCCCTGGTGCTGACGCTGGCGCTGTCGCTGGGCGCCGATGCGGCCGGGACATGGATGCGCCGCCCGGGAGCCGGTCAGCTGCTGCTGGTCCCGCAGCTGGTGCTGGTGCTGGTGTCCACGGGTCTGGCGCCCGCCGAGTCGTTCCCCGGCTGGGTGCGGCCGTTCGTTGTGCACCAGCCCGTGTCCCAGATCACCGACACCATGCGCGGCCTGGCCGGCGGCGACGTCGGCACGGGCGGTCTGGCGCTCACCGCGGCGTGGTGCCTCGGCCTGCTGGTGACACTCGGCGCGATCGCGGTGCGCATGCAGCGGAGGCCGCGGTGAGCAGTCCGACGGCCACCGGCCACCGCATCTCGTTCCCGATGGCGACGGTGATCGTCGCCGGGCGCATGCTGACGCACTGGCGGCGCCACCCGATGGTCCCGCTGCAGTCGCTGCTGCTGCCCACCGTGTTGTTGCTCATCTACTACCTGGTGGTCAGCACGTCGATGGTGCGCCTGACCGGTGGCGACAACCTGACCGCCCTGGTACCGATGTGCACCGTGGCCGGCGCGATGATGGGCGCGGTCGGGGCGGGTCTGCAGCTGCCGTACGAACGGGACAGCGGCCTGCTGAGCCGCTTCTGGGTGCTGCCGGTCGACCGGCGCAGCTTCGTGGCGGGCAGCGTGCTCGCCGAGGCCGTCCGGACCCTCGGTGCGGGCAGCGTCATCCTGCTGGTCGGGCTCCTGCTCGGACTGCGGTTCCAGGGCAGCTGGCTGGCGGTGGTCCCGTTCCTGCTCATCCCGGTGCTCGTGGTCGCCGTCTTCGCCACCCTGGTGATCGCCGTCGCGGTGCGGTCCCGCAGCACCGCTCTGCTCACCGTGCTCGGTGCGGCGTCCATCGGCATGGCGTTCTGCACCGGCGGCGTGGCGCCCATCGAGCTGTTCCCCGAGTGGTTGCAGCCCGCGCTGCGGGTGCAGCCGCTGACCCCCGTCGTGGAGTCGATGCGCGCGCTGGCCGAGGGCGAGCCTGCCGGCGCCTCGTTCCTCGCGGCCGTTGCCTGGCTCGTCGTGCTCCTGGCGGTGTTCGGTCCGCTGGCGGTCCGGCGCTACCGCGCGGCCGCGGAGTCCGGCGGCCCGGCTTAGGGCCTGCCGGTCCAGGCTTCGGCCACCCGGTCGGCCGCCTGGGCGGCGACCGCGAATTCGCAGTCGCCACAGTCGTCGTCGTGCTCGCCGGCCGGATCCGGTCGAGCCGGGGTCGCTGTCGGACGTTTCTTCGGTCGCGGTCTGTGTGATATCTCATGCGGCTTCTCGGTGGGCCGCGCCGACGGCCACCAGTTCGCGTTGCCCACCAGCACACACAACGCGGGAACGGTGACGGTGCGCACCACGAACGTGTCGAGCAGCAGTCCGACGCCGATCACGAAGCCCATCTGGACGATCGTGGTGATGCTGCTGACGGTCAGAGCCAGCATCGACGCGGCGAAGATCAGGCCGGCAGAGGTGATGACGCCGCCGGTCGCGCCGACGGTGCGGATCACCCCTGAGCGCACCCCGCGCCACGACTCGTCACGGATCCGGGATATCAGCAACAGGTTGTAGTCGGCGCCCACCGCGACGAGCACCAGGAACGCCAGACCCGGGATGCTCCAGTGCAATTCCTGGCCGAGGATGAACTGGAACAGCACGACGCCGATGCCGAGCGCGGAGGCGTAGGACAGGATCACCGTGGCCACCAGGTAGATCGGCGCCACGATCGCCCGCAGCAGCAGCGCGAGGATGAGGAAGACCACGACCAGTGTGACGACCACGATGAAGCGGAAATCGCCGTTGTAGTAGTGCTGCACGTCGCGGTTGACCGGAGAGAACCCCACCATCTCGATGTCGGCCCCGGCCAGCGTCGTGTTCGGGCGTGCGCTCTCGGCCGCGGCGAGGATCTCCGCCACCTGGTCCATCGCCTCGGTTCCGAACGGGTTCAGCGCGGTCTGCACCAGATAGCGCGCCGTCCGGCCGTCCTCGGAGACGAAGAGCTTGGCGGCCTTCTCGAACTCGGCCTGGGTGAGTACCTCCGGCGGGATGTAGAAACCCGACATCGGCGGTTCCGCCGCGTCGCTGCGCATCGCCAGCAGGAACGACGACGCCTGGTCCAGTCCCCCGCCCATCTGACGGGTCTGGTCGACCAGCAGCCGCACGCCGTCGGCGAGTCTGCGGCTCGAGTCGGCAAGAGTGTTCGCGCCGTTCAGCAGGTCGTTCAGCCGCGTCTCCGCCTCCCCCGGTTCGCCGAGGCCGAGTTCCCGGGCGGCCTGGGTGGCACGGGTCAGGTTCTCGCTGAGGCCCTTCAGCGTCTCGTCGACGGTGTCGGTCCCGCTGGTGGACTCCAGCTGCGCGCTGAGCGCGCCGAGGCTGTCGAGCGCGGCGTCGTTGCGCGCGTCGACGATGCGCCGCAGGTCGTTGCGGGCGGCGACGCACGCGGGATCGACGTTGCACGCAATGCTCCGGTTCAGGCCGTTCACCACGGGCGTCGCCCAGGCGTAGAGGTCGTTCATCCGGGTGACGCTGTCGCGCAGCGAGTCCCCGAGGCCCTGCATGCTGCCCACGAGCGTGGCCGCCTTGTCGATCTCGTCGAGTGTGCTGCCGCCGCCCTCGGTGCTGCCCATCTCGTCCAGCGCGCCGGCCAGTCCGCGGATGCTGCCCAGCGCGCCGACGACGCCGTTGCGCATCTGGTCGAGGACGTCGGCCAGCTGATCGGCGCCGTCGGTGAGGGTGGTGAGGTTGCCGTCGTTGTCGGTGATCGTGGTGGAGGCCTCGCGGAGCTTCCCGCCGACCTCCCCGGCCTGGTAGGTGGCCCGTGCCTGTTCGAGCATCTCGCCCGACGGTCGGGTGATGCCCCGCACCATGTCGATGTCCGGGAGCTGGGCGATCCGTGCGGCCATCTGTTCCATGTCGGCCAGCGCCTGCGGGGTTCGCAGGTCCTGGTCGGGCGACCGGATGAGGATGAACTGCTGCAGCGTCGTGCTGATCGGGAAGTGCTTGGTCATCGCCTCGTATCCGAGGTTGCTCTCGGCGTCGGCGGGCAGGCTCTGCCGGTCGTCGAAGTTGAACTTGGCGAAGGCCGTGCACCCGGCGAACACCATCAGCACCGCCAGGCTGGCAGTCAGGTGGATGACCGGCTTGCGGACGATCTGCACCCCGGTCCGCCGCCAGAACCGCCGGGTGCGGTCATCGCGCCGCGGCTTGACCCAGCCCCGCCTGCCGGCGAGCACGATCTGCGCGGGCAACAGCGTGATCGACGCCAGGAACCCGATCGCGATGGTGACGGCCAGCGCCGGTCCCACGGTCCAGAAGACACCGAGCGTGGCGAAGGAGAGTGCGAGGAAGGTCAGCGCGACCGTCCCGGCCGAACCGGCGATCACCTCGCCGATCGACCGGAGCGCCTCGACCAGCGCGTCGTCGGACTCCATGCCCGACCTGACCAGCTCCTGGTACCGGCTGAACAGGAACACCGCGTAGTCGATGCCCGCGCCCATGATCATCCCGGTCATCAGCACCAGGGTCTGCGGGCCGAGCCCCAGCCCCACCTCGCCGAGCGCGGCGACCACCTGCTGGGCCACCACCAGCGAGACGCCGATGGTGAGCACCGGCATCAGCATCGCCACCAGGTTGCGATACACCAGCGTCAGGATGATCAGGATGGTGACCACCGTCGAGATCTCGATGACCACCTGGTCACGCGCGCCGATCGCGTTGATGTCGTCGAGCGTCGCGGCGGCCCCGACGACGTTCGCGGTCAGGGTGGTCCCGGCGGTGGTCTCCTTGACGAGCGCGATGACCTCGCGGTAGGCCTCCTGACCCGACGGGGTGCCCATCGTGCCGGACAGGCTGATCGGCAGATTCCAGGCCTTGCCGTCCTCGCTGGTCATCACCTGGCGCAGTTCGGGCGTCTCCAGAAAGTCCTGCGTGGACTCGACCCAGGGGGTGTCCGCCTTGAGCTTCGCGACGAGGTCGGCGTAAACGGCCTCGTCGGCCTGCGTCAGGCCGCTCTCGTTGCTCAGCACCACCACGGCGACGTTGCCCGACCCGGCCTCGCCGAAGGCCTCCTGCATCTTCTCGCCGGCGATGAGGACCGGGGACTGTTCCGGCAGGAAGGGCGGCGGGTTCTTCTGCGCGACGACGGCCAGCGGTGTCACGGTGAGCAGGAACACCACCGCGGTCGCCACCCACGCGACGATCACCAGCACCGGATGACGCACGATCAACCGGCCGAGGGCGGGCAGGCCGCCGTGTTCGAACACGCCTCGAGAAGGGGCGCGCAAGAACATTTCACAACGCTACATGGGACGGGCTGCGACCGGTGCGCCCCGGTGACTTTCGGCTGGAGGCTGACCACCCACCGCGGTGGATCGCGTGATGTAATCGGCTGTGCTCGTTGGACGCGCAGCCCGATGAGAATCGCAATCGCGGTCCACGGGACCCGTGGCGACGTGGAGCCCTGCGCGGCCGTCGCACTCGAACTGCAACGCCGGGGACATCAGGTGCGAATCGCGGTGCCGCCCAACCTCGTCGGGTTCGTCGCAGCAACCGGACTCGACGTTGCGGTGCCCTACGGTGTGGACTCACAGCAACAACTCGAGGCCGAGATCTTCCGCGAATCATGGGGTCTGCGCAACCCGCTGACGGCGCTGCGCCAGCTCAGGGAGTACATGTCCGAGGGCTGGTCCGAAATGAGCGATGCCCTGGTTGATTTGGCGCATGACGCCGATCTCCTGCTGACCGGAACCACCTACGAGGACGTGGCCGCGAACGTCGCGGAACACCTCGGCATACCCCTTGCGGCGTTGCACTACTTCCCTTTCCGGGCGAACACCCAGATCATTCCGGTCCGGTTGCCCGGCCGGCTGGTGCACGCCGTGTGGCCGGCCGCGGAGTCGCTGCACTGGCGGCTGGTGAAACCCGCCGAGGACGCCCAGCGCCGGGCCCTCGGCCTGCCCGCGACCCGGGTGCGCCCGATCCGCAGGATCATCGAGCGCGGCGCGGTCGAGATCCAGGCCTACGACCCGCTGTTCTTCCCCGGCCTGGCCGAGGAGTGGGCCGGGATCCGCCCGGTGATCGGCGGACTGACACTGGAACTCGGAACCGATGTCGACGCCGCCACATCGTCGTGGATCGACGCCGGGACGCCGCCGATCTACTTCGGTTTCGGCAGCATGCCGGTCGAATCGCCGGCGGATGCGCTGGCCATGATCACCCGGGTGTGTGCCGACCTCGGTGAGCGCGCGCTGGTGTGCTCGGGGGTCTGGGATCTGCGCGCCGCAACTGCCGATCACGTCAAGGTGGTGCCGACGGTCAAGCACGCAGCCGTGTTCCCGAAGTGCCGCGCCGTCGTCCATCACGGTGGTGCGGGCACGACGGCGGCAGGCCTGCGCGCCGGTGCCCCGACGATGATCCTGTGGATCGGGGCCGAGCAGCCGATCTGGGCGGCACAGGTGAAACGCCTGGGAGTCGGTACGGCTCAGCGCTTCTCGAAGGTCACCACGGACTCGTTGCGCGAAGGTCTGCGCGCCACGCTGACGCCTCGCCACGCGGCCAACGCGCGTGACTTCGCGGCCCGGATGACCACGCCGGCTCAGAGCGTCGCCACGGCAGCCGATCTCCTCGAGGCGGCCGCGGATCGCCGTGACACACCGGTCAGACGACCACCCCGGCGAGCCTGAACTCGCCGAGCACCTCGGTGGCCAGTGCCGAGAGCCGGGCCTTGGTGTTGACCGCCCCGGGCTGGTAGGCGACCACGCCGATGCTCATCCGGCCGCCTATCCGGCCCGCGACGACCACGAGATGACCACCGGCGCGCTCGATCTCGGCCCTGCGGAGATTCTGGTCCACCGGCCGCAACAGGAAGTACTCGGCGTCGGTGCCGTCGACGCGCGACACCGCCGGATCCAGGTCGCCGACGTTCGAGCACGACACCGGCAGGCCGCCGAACACCGCGGTGCTCATCCCCCGCACCGCCCGTTTCGGGATGAACGGGGTCAGCGGCAGCAGCGCGAACGTCTCGTCGGGCACCTCCCGCAACGTCGCGAGCGCACCGCGGATCGCCGTTCTCGCCGCCGAGAGGTCGGTGCTGACCCCCTTCGGATCGACGTCGACGCGGGCGAATCGCAGTGCGTTGGCCCGGGTGTCGTGCTCGGTGCGGTCGCTGAGCGCGATCAGCAGCGCCACGGTCCCATGTTCGGCGTGGCAGCGCTCGATCCGTGCGGCCAGCACCGCCGCGTATCCGGCCAGCATCGAATAACTGTTGCCACCAAGCTGTTCGGCGGCGCGATCCCAGTCGGCGAGGTCGACGAAGACCGAGATCGCCGGGATGACGACGGTGTCCTCGCCCACCGCATGCTCACCGGCCGGTGACGCCGGGGTCTTCGGGCTGTCGCGGCGGCGCCGCAGGGCCAGTTTCGCGCCGGCGAGCAGAGCGCGGCCCGCAGGCCCCAGCTCCCGCACCGTCAGCGCGACCTCCTTCGCGCGCAGGCGCCGGCGGGTACGGGCATCCGGTGGCGGGTAGTCGAGTTCGCGCACCGCGCCGTCGGCCGCCTGCGCCACCGTCTGCAGCACCCCGACACCGTCGAACAGGCAGTGCGAGCCGACCAGGCTGACCGCGGTCGAGCCGTCGGACATCGGCAGCACGCCGAGGTGCCAGCCGGGGCCCGACTCGGGATCGACCGGCACCTGGGCGCGTTCGTCGATCCAGTCGCTGAGGTCGGAGCGAGGCCGGACGCCGTCGGCGATGGCGAGGTCGGTGGCAGGTCCCGTCGAGCTCACCCACCGGTGCCTGCCGAAGGGCAGGGCCGACCGCTCGATGCGCCGGCCCGCGAGACCGTAGCCGAAGTTCTGGTGGAAGGCCTTCAGCCCGGCGTGGTCCACCGGATGCTCGTAGAGCCAGACCAACTGGGTGAGCTGCGCGCGGCCGGTCGCCTGCTGCGAGAGGAACGTCGCCTGGTCGAGGTAGGCCAGCCGGTGGTCGGTCATCTAGAAGACCACGCCGTCGAGTCCGAATTCGGACAGCGTGTGCTCGACGAGCCGGCGCAGGCCGGCCTTCGAATTCGGCGCACCCGCCTGGTAGCCGACGACGGCGATCGAGATGCGCCCGTTGATCCTGGCGCCGACGACGGTCAGCAGGCCGTGCCGCTGTTCGAGCACCCGCAGCGTGATGTGCTGGTCGACTCCTCGCATGAACACGTATTCGGCGTCCGTGCCGTCGGCGCGGCCGATCTCGGCGGGCAGGTCGCCTAGGTTGGAACACGACACCGGATGGTCGGCGAAGCCGAACGCCGATTCTGCGGCGGCCTTCACCGCCCGCCTCGGCAGGAACGGCACCAGGGGCAGCAGTTGCAGGGCACCGTCCGGCTCGTCACCGAGCGCGGCGAGGGAACGCTTGAGCTCTGCGCGCGCCCGGGACAGGTCGCGCGTGACATCCGACGGGTCGATGCGGACGTTGGCCAGCTTCACCGCGTTGGCGCGCGTGTCATCCAGGTCGGCGCGGTCGTTGATCGGGACGATCAGCGGCACCTTTCCTTCGGCGCCGGTGCGGCCCATGGCTTCGGCGAGTCGCGCCGCGAAGCCTGCGAGCAGCGAATAGGTGTTGCCCCCGAGGGCGCTCGCCCGCGCGTCCCAGTCGGCGATGTCGAGGAAGGCCGTGACGGCCGGTACCGCGACGTGCCGGGTGTTGTCGAGGTGAACGGCACGCTTGGTACGCCGGTCCTTCGGCGCCTTGCCCGCGGTTCTGTTGCGACGGGCCAATTTTCCGGCAGCGGCGAGGGTCCGGCCCACCTCGGGCAGATCCCGGATCAGCTGGCGGGCATCCTGCGCGAGCGCTTCGCGGCGGGTGCGCGATCCCGGTGGCGGATACCCGAAGTCGTACACGTTGCCCGTGGCGGCGCTGAGCACCGTGAGCAGGGCGCCACCGCCGTCGCCGAGGCAGTGGGACCCGACGAGGCTGACCGCCGTGGACCCGTCGGTCATCGGGAGCACGCCGAGGTGCCAGCCCGGTCCCCACTCGGGATCGACCGGCAGCACCGCTCTCTCGTCGATCCAGTCACCGAGTTCAGCACGCGGCCGGGGACTCTCGGCGACGTCGATGCCCGGCGCCACGCCCGGCGACGCCACCCAGCGGTGCCTGCCGAACGGCAGTGCCGAACGCTCGATCCGCCGACCGGCCAGGCCATGACCGAAATTGCGGCCGAACCGCTCGAGGCCGTCGAGATCGACGGGGTGCTCGTAGATCCACACGCACTGCATCACCGCTGCCTGACCCGTGGCCCGCAGCCCGAGATACATCGCCTGATCCAGGTAGGCGAGCCGGTCGTCGCGCTGTGCCGCGCGGCGGCGGGCGGGCGCGGCCACCGTCGCGGCCGCTGCGTCGATCGCCATGGTCAGCCCCCGGCGACCGGCGTCAGTCCGGGACGAGATGTGCTGTGGTGTCGTGTCATCCCATGGCGGTGCGCCGCGGGTGCCGTCGCGCCGTCGCCGTCGGCGACCCGCGCGAACACGCTCTTCATCGCCTGCAGGTACCGCTGCAGCGAGTCCCGCGCGACCGGATTGTCGGGGAACGCGACGGTCACCACGGTCTCCCGGTCGGTGCGGTTCACCCACATCCCGATCTGATCAGCGGATCGGCTGTCGCAGAACAACTTTCCGTTCATCGCCTCCCACTCCGCGATGATGGCCGGGGACAACGGCGGAAGGGCGGCGTCGAGGTAGGACACCATCGCGGCGCCAGGACCCGGCGCGCGCATGCCCAGCGGCCCTGCGGCGAGTTCGAGGATCCGTTCGACGGGTACGTGCGCGAGGTGCGACCCGCTGTCGAAGGACGACTGCGCGCTGCGCGCGGTGTCGGCGAAGGACTGCGCGTCGACCGGCACGGTGATCGGCACCAGGCCGGCGAACCACCCGGTGGTCATGAACTCCGCCGTGGTCCGCCGGGTGGTCACCGGGGTGACGACGTGATAGGTCGGCGCGCCGGTGAACTGGTGGTCGGTCAGGGCGGCGCAGGCGAAGACTCCCCCGCTGAACCGAACGCCGAGGTTGGTGCACACCGCGTCGAAGCGCCGGGTCTGCGCGGCATCGAGCAACTGGACGACCACCATGTCGCCGCCGCACGGGACCGAGAGGTCGCCCAGCGGCAGCGGGAAGCGCGGCAGGATGCCGTCGCCGTCCTCGGCGAACCGGACCCACTCCCGGACCTCGGGTGAATCCAGGGTCAGTGCCGAGGTGTACTCACGCTGGCGCAGGCAGTAGTCGTCGTAGCTGCCCGCGTCCTCCAGGGCGAACGGCGCCCCACCGGTGACCAGCGTCTGGTACATCATGTGGATCTCGACGAGCACCAGGCACATGAACAGCGCGTCGGTGTGGACGTGGTCGACACTGATGTAGAACGTGAAGTGGTTCTTGCGCTGGATGATCCCGAAGTTGACGCAGTCGAACTGCAGCGGATCGGGCGTGCCGAGGATGTGCTCGCGCCACTGCGCGGCCGCCATCTCACCGTGCGCGGTCGGCACGAACTTGAGGTCGCGGGGATTCTGCAGCGTTCGCCGGACGATGCCGCCGTCGGCGGCCATCTCGAACCGGCTGTGATAGGTGTCGTGCCGCCGGACGTAGGCGTTGAGGACGTGCGTCATCGCACGCAGGTCACACTGGCCCGGCATGTCCCACGCCGGGATGTTCAGGCGCGCCATGTCCGCACCGGCGGCTTTCCGCCGCAGGAAGGTCCGGATGTGCTGCTCCTGCTGGTAACTCGGCGGGACCGCACTGATCGGCGCGTTGCCGATCTTGGCCATCGTGGCCGGCGACGGGTGCCAGGACACCACCTCGCCCGGCTCCCCCGCCCAGTCGTGGACGGATCTCAACGCGACCATCGGCTCCTCCTCCTCACGAGACAACCGCCGGCACATGCTCGTCCGCCAGCACCGTCGCCAGATGCTCCGCGAGGGCGCGCGCGGTGGTGATGTCGCTCGTGGCGACCCTGATCCCGGTCTCCGCCTCGATCCTGGTGCGGACCTCGAGCACGCCGAGGGAGTCGAGGCCGTACTGCGCGAGCGGACGGTCGAGGTCGACGGTGCGGCGCAGGATGAGACCGATCTGGTCGGCGATCAGCCGGCGCAGCCGCCCACTCCACTCCTCGGCGGGCAGGTTGCGTAGCTCGCTGAGGAAGGAACTGCCCGCCTGTCGGCCGTCGCCGGCATTCCGGAACGCCTCGGCGAACTTGCTGCGCTGCGCGAACCCGGTCAGCCACGCCGCACCGGCGACCGGGGCGTAGCCGGTGTGGGCGCGGTTGTGCCGCAACAGCGTCTCCAGCGCATGGGCGCCGTCGTCCGGCGCGATCGCCATCGCGGCGTCTTCCGCCAGCACCTGGCCGCGGCCGATCTCGGCCCACGCACCCCACGCGATCGAGTGCGCGGGCAGACCGCGTGCCCGGCGCCAGCGCGTGAAGCCGTCGAGCCAGCTGTTGGCCGCGGCGTAGGCGCCCTGTCCGGGCGAGCCGACCAGCGCGGCCGCCGACGAGAAGGAACAGAACCAGTCCAGTGGCTGGTCGAGCGTCGCCTCGTGCAGATGCCAGGCGCCAAGCACCTTCGGCGCCCACACCCGCTCAATCAGGTCGTCGGTGATGTTGCCGAGCGTGGCGTCCTGCAGCACCGCCGCGGCGTGCAGCACGCCGCGCACCGGAAGTCCCGTCGCGGTGGCGGCCGCGACGGCCCGCTCCGCGGTGTCGGGGCTGCCGATGTCTCCGAGGCAGACCTCGATCTCGGTGCCGCTGCGCCGGATTCGGTCGATGACAGCCGACGCCGCGGCGCCGGGCGCGGACCGTCCGTTGAGCACGATCCGGCCGCACCCGTGCGCCGCCATCCGTTCGGCGAGGAACAGCCCGAGGCCGCCCATGCCGCCGCTGATCACGTAGGAGCCGTCGGCGCGGAAGGTGGCGACCTCTTCGGGCGGCGTCACCGCCCGGCTGTGGCCGTCCTGCGGGATGTCGAGCACGAGCTTGCCGGTGTGCTCGGCCGAGCCCATCGCCCGGATCGCCGACGCCGCGTCGGTCAGCGGGTAGTGGGTGGTCTCCGGTGGCGGCAGCACGCCGTCGGCGATCTGGCCGAACACCGTCTCGAGCACCCGCCGCACGGTGTCCGGACTGGTCAACGTCAGCAGCGCCAGGTCAACGGCGAAGAAGGCCAGGTTGCGCCTGAACGCGTACAGCCCCCACTTGGTGTCGCCGTAGATGTCCCGCTTGCCGATCTCGACGAACCGGCCGCCGAACGACAGCAGTTCCAGGCCCGCCCGGGCGGCGGCGCCGGGCAGCGAGTTGAGCACGATGTCGACGCCGTAGCCGTCGGTGTCGCGCCTGATCAGTTCGGCGAACTCGACGGTCCTCGAGTCGTAGACGTGCCGTATCCCCATGCTGCGCAGCAGTTCACGCTTGGCGGGGCTGCCCGCGGTGGCGTAGATGTCGGCGCCGGCGGCACGGGCGATGGCGATGGCCGCCTGGCCCACCCCGCCCGTCGCCGAGTGGATCAGCACCTTGTCGCCGGACGAGATCCTCGCCAGGTCGTGCAGGCTGTACCACGCCGTGGCGTGGGCGCTGGGCACGGCGGCCGCGCGGCGTTCCGGCACACCGGCGGGCAGGGTGACCGCCAGGTTCGCGTCGCACGTGACGAACGTGCTCCAGGCCCCGCCGGCCGCGACGCCGGCGACGCGGTCGCCCGGACGGTGGTCGGTGACACCGAGTCCCACCCGGGTGACCACTCCGGCGAAGTCGGCGCCGAGTTGCGGCAGCCGGCCCTCGAACGAGGGGTACCGCCCATATGCGACCAGGACGTCGGCGAAGTTGAGGTTCGACTCGGTCACCGCCACCTCGATCTGGCCGGGGCCGGGTGGGCGCCGGTCGAAGGCGACGAGCTCGAGTGACTGCAGGTCGCCGGGTTTGCGGATCTGTACCCGGACGCCGTCGCTGTCGTACTTGACCGTCCGGGCGTACCGGTCCTCGGGACGCAGCGGGCCCGGGCTCAGGCGTGCCACGTGCCAGGCGCCGGCCCGCCACGCGGTCTCGTCCTCGTCGGAATCCGACAGCAGCTGGGCGGCCACCAGGGACAGCTCGGTGGTGGCGTCCACGTCGACCTGGGTGGCGCGCAACGCGGGTTGTTCGATCGCGAGCACCCGCATCAGGCCGCGCAACCCGGCGTGGGTGAGGGTGGCGACGTCTCCGGCGTCGACCGTCTGGGCGTTCTCCGTCAGCACGTACAGCCGGGGCACGTCACCCTGCACGTCGGCGATCTCGCGCGCGATGCGCACCACCTGCGACACCGAGTCTGCGGACCGGTCCGACTGCGGATCGGCAGCGGAACCGGACGTCACCAGGACCACTGCCGAATGTGGTTGCGCCACTAGCCCTTCATGCAGCCAACCGCCGGCTTCGTGGGGTGCGACGGCCGGGGCCGCGGTGGTGCGGACATCGGCGCCGCGGGCCAGCAACGCCTCGGCGAGCGCTGCGGTGCGCGCGTCGGCGGACGCGCTGACGAGCAACCAGCGGCCGGCTTCGGCGGCGCCGCCGGCCGGCACCTCCATCGGGCGCCAGTCGACGGTGAGGAGCCGGTCGTCGAGCACCCGTCGGCGGCGGGCATCCGCCGAGAGGCCCGTACCGAGCCGCAGGCCGGTGACCTCGGCCAGCACCGCGCCGGTCTCGTCGAGGACGTCGAGATCCGCCTCGACCGCTGTCGCGGTGGCGGCTGTCACGGTGACCAGGCAGTAGCGTGCGGCGCGCACCGGGCCGTTGACCCGGAGGCGGCTCACGCCGAGTGGGAGCATGATGGTCCCCGACCGGTCCGCGTGCAGGTGCGGGTGGGCGCCGACGGCCTGGAAGCACGCGTCCAGCAGTGCGGGGTGGATGCCGTACGCGCTCTGCTGCGAGCGCACGGCTCCCGGCAGCGCCACCTCGGCGAGCACCGAGTCGCCCCCATCGGACGTGTGCGCCGCGGTCACGCCGGCGAACGCCGGTCCGTACTGGATGTGGTGTGCGTCGAACCACGCGCGCAGTGCCGGTCCGTCGACCGCCACGGGGTGCGCGGCGAGCAGCTGCTCGATGTCGTGAGTGGGCGTGTGGCGTGGTTCCGGAGCCGGAGCCAGCCGGGCGGTGGCGCGGCGGACCCGGTCCCCGTCGGCGTAGGTGTCGACGGTGAAGTCGAGTGTCCCGGACGGGGTCATCGTGGCGGCGGCCGACACCGGGGTGGCGTCGTCGAGCAGCAGCATCTCGTCGAAGGTCAGGTCGCACACTTCGGCGGTGTCGCCGAGCGCGGCGCGCGCTGCGGCCAGTGCCATCTCGCAGTAGGCCGCTGCGGGCAGTGCGGCGACGTCGTGCACGCGGTGGTCAGCCAGCCACGCCTGGGTCGCCGTGCCGACGTCGGACTGCCAGACATGGCGCTCCGGTTCCTCGGGCAGTCGCACGTGCGCGCCGAGCAGCGGATGAGCCGCCACCGTCTGCGCGCCCGCCACGGCGCCCCGCGGCGTGGCACTGAGCATCAGACGCGGATGTGTCCACACCGGCAGCGGCGCGTCCACCAGCACGCCGTCGGGGTAGAGCGCGGTGAAGTCGATCTCGGCTCCGGCGCTGAACAGGTCGACCAGGACGTCGCGCAGTCCGTGCGGCGTCTCCTGCCCGCGGCGCATCGTCGCCAGCGCCGCGATCGAGACGTCGAGGGCCTTGGCGTTCTGGTCGACCGCGTGGGTCAGCAGCGGGTGCGGCGAGAGCTCGGCGAAGACGCGGAACCCGTCCTCGAGCGCCGCCTGCACCGCGGCGGCGAACCGCACCGCGTGCCGCAGGTTGTCCGCCCAGTACCAGCCGTCGTAGTCGGCCGGTTCCCGCGGGTCGTAGAGCGTGGCCGAGTAGTACGGGATCGACGGTTCCGACGGCTCGAGGTCCTCGAGGGCGTCGGTGAGTTCGTCGAGGATCGGATCGACCTGCGGCGAGTGCGAGGCGACGTCGACCGCCACCTCCCTGGCCATCACCCCGCGCTCCTCCCAGGCCGCGACCAGAGCGCGGATCGTCGACCTCGCACCGCCGACCACCGCCGACTGCGGCGAGGCGATCACCGACAGCACCACGTCGGCGGCTCCGGCGGCGGCCAGTTCGGAGAGCACCTGCTGGGCGGGCAGCTCCACCGAAGCCATCGCACCCGGTGCCGCGCCCGAGTCGGCGACGGCCTGCATCAGCCGGGACCGCCTGCAGATCACGGCCACACCGTCGGCGAGCGTGAGAGCGCCGGCGACGACGGCTGCCGCCGCCTCGCCCATCGAGTGCCCGATCACCGCTGCAGGCTGAACCCCGTGTCCGGCAAGCGTTCTCGCGAGGGCGACCTGGACGGCGAACACGGTGGGCTGTACCCGGTCGATGCCGGTGACCGTCTCGGGCGCCGACATCGCCTCGGTCACCGAGAAACCCGACTCCCGGGCGATCAGCGGCTCGACCTCGGCGACGGCCTCGGCGAAGCGCGGCTCGGCGGCCAGCAGCGCCGCACCCATCGCGGCCCATTGCGACCCCTGGCCGGAGAACACCCATACGGCGCCCTGACCGGTGTCGACTGCCGGCGTCTGCGGCGGGGTGTCGCCCGCCGCCACCCGACGCAGGGCATCGACGAGTTCGGTTGCGCTGCCTGCCAACACCGCGGTGCGCACGGTGCGGTGCGCGCGGCGGCGGGCGAGCGTGTAGGCCAGGTCCCGGAGATCCGCGGGATCGCCGCCGAGCCGGGCGTCGACCCAGTCGGCGAGCCGTGCCGCCGTCTGCCGCAACGACTCCGGCGAGGTGGCCGACAGCGGGAACAACCACGGTGCGCTCAGGTCGCGTGCGGTCGAGTCGTTCCCCTCGACGATCCGGGGTGCGGCCACGCTCGGGGCCTGTTCGACGACCAGGTGCACATTCGTTCCGGACAGGCCATAGGACGACACGGCGGCTCGGCGCGGGTGGTCGTCCTCGATGGGCCAGGGCGTCGCCGTCTGCGGCACGAACAGCCCGGTCTGCACCTCCGCCATCTGTTCGGGGAGCCGGTTGAAGTGCAGGTTCGGCGGCACCTGCCCGTGTTGCAGCGCCAGTACCGCCTTCATCAGGCCGAGCGCACCCGACGCCGACTGGGCGTGTCCGAGGTTCGTCTTGGCCGACCCGAGGACGCACCGTCCGGCCGTGCCGTAGACCTTCGCGAGGCTGGTGTATTCGATGGGGTCGCCGACGGGGGTTCCGGTGCCGTGCGCCTCGACGTAACCGACGGTGACCGGGTCGACGCCGCCTGCGGCGAGCGCGGCCCGGTAGACGGACTCCTGGGCGGCCGGCGACGGGGTGGCGATGTTGACCGTGCGGCCGTCCTGGTTCGTCGCGGTGCCACGGATCACCGCGAGCACGCGGTCCCCGTCGTCCAGCGCATCCGGCAGCCTCTTGAACAGCAGCATCACCGCTGCCTCACCGGAGACGAAGCCGTCAGCGTCGACGTCGAACGCCCGGCACCGACCCGTCGCGGAGAGCATGCCCTGCGCCGAGCCCGAGGCCATCTTGCGGGGCTCGAGCAGCACGTTGACCCCGCCCGCCAGCGCCATGCTGCTCTCGCCGTCGTGCAGGCTCCGGCACGCCATGTGCACCGCGAGCAGCGCCGACGAGCATGCGGAGTCGACGGTGAAGGCCGGGCCGTGCACGCCGAGGTGGTAGGCGATCCGTCCGGAGGCCAGACCGTAATTGCTGCCGGTGAATCCGTAGGGTCCGGCGATGGCGTCGGCCTCGGCGGTGACCAACTGGTAGTCGTTGTGCGTCATGCCGACGAAGACGCCGGTCTGGCTGCCGGCCAGCGATGCGGGTGCGATACCGGCGTGTTCGACCGCCTCCCAAGCTGTTTCGAGGAGCAGGCGGTGCTGCGGGTCGATGGCGGTCGCTTCGCGCTCGCTGATGCCGAAGAAGTCGGCGTCGAATCCGGCGACGTCGTCGAGGAAGCCGCCCCACTTGGACACCGACCGGCCGGGCACACCGGGCTCCGGATCGTAGAAGTCGTCGGCGTCCCACCGGTCGACCGGCACCTCGGTGACCAGGTCACTGCCGCGCAGCAGGGCCTCCCACAGTTCGGCGGGCGACTCGATACCGCCGGGCAGCCGGCACGCCATCCCGACGACGGCGATGGGCGTCATGGGCCTGTCGATCACGAAGCTCCTACCTCTTCTGGCATCCAGGACATCTGCAGGTCACGCCAACGGCAAAGTCAATTGCGGCAAGTTAGCACAACCTAAAGGGGCGTGCGAACCGTACGTGTCCCGGGCCGGTTCGACGGCAGGCAGTCAAAAGATGCTGCTCAGCGGGCATTTCGGCGGGCGCCACAGCGGTTACCGCCCAATCGGAACGCAAGTATGGCAACGAACCCGAACGGTTGCGCACCGGCGGCCAGCAAAGGAACTGATCTTGGACTTCGCGGGCGAAACCGCCCGTCGCGGCGCTCGGCGTTACTTGCAAAGGGGAAGATTAGCGCCTTCGCTACCGGGGTTTAGGGCTACCTTTCGGCGCCGCCGGGTCGACCGCGGACGAGTGCGCCATGAACCGGCGCGAGGAGGCTAGGACTTGTCGTCGGTGAAGACCGCGGGGCGTCGTTGCGCGCGCGCCGCCACCGCCTCCTCGAAGTTGGCGGTCAGCAGTCGCACGAACAGCTGGCCCAGCCCCTCGGCCTGCATGTGCCCCTCGAGGCTGCCGGCATCCAGCCCGGACCACAGCGTGCGCTTGGTCAGCTCGACACCGGGACGGGAGAACGCGGCGATGCGTTCGGCCATGTCGAAGCACACCTCGAGCAGTTCGTCCTCCGGCACCGTCCGGGACACCAGGCCGATCCGCTCGGCCTCCCCGCTGTCGACGTCGCGACCGGTGAGCATGATCTCGAACGCCCGCGACGAGCCGATCGCGCGGGGCAGCAGGTAGGACAGACCCAACTCGCTGGCCGTCAGGCCGTTGTTGATGCCCGCGGCACGGAAATAGGCACCGGTCGCCGCGACGCGGATGTCGGCGGCCAGCGCCAGGCAGAGGCCGCCGCCGATCGCGGCGCCGTTCACCGCCGCGATCACCGGCTGGTGGAGCTTGCGCAGCGCCAGGATCACCTCGTCGAGGACCTCCATGGACCGCAACGCGAACGTCGGCCGGGTCAGCCCGTCGATGTGCGGCACCGACCCCGCCGACTTGTGGTCCGCACCGGAGGAGAACCCGCGGCCCGCGCCGGTCAGCACCACCGCGCGTACCGAATTGTCGTGGCTCAGCTCGGCGAGTACGTCGCGCAGCGGCACCATGACGTCGAACGCCATCGAGTTCATGCGCTCGGGCCGGTTGAGGGTCACCAGAGCCACCTGCGGGCGCGGCCGGTCGACGAGGACGAACTGCTGTGCTTCGGTCACCCGAGCACGCTATCGCGGGGCCGTGCACCGGCCCCCGAGCAGCTAGGCCTGCGCGCCGTCGTCCTGGGCGGCGATCGCCGCGTCGACGTCGAACTCCCTGACCTTCTGCACCAGGTCCTCCAGAGCCGCCGGCGGCAACGCGCCGGCCTGGTTGAACACCAGTTTGCCCTTCTTGAAGACCATCAGCGTCGGGATGGAGCGGATGTCGGCGGCCTGCGCCAGCGCCTGCTCGGCCTCGGTGTCCACCTTGGCGTGCACGACGTCGGGGTGCTTCTCGGACGAGGCCGAGAAGGTGGGCGCGAACGCGCGACACGGGCCGCACCACGACGCCCAGAAGTCCACCAGCACGATGTCGTTGTCGTTGATGGTGTCGTTGAACTGCTCTGCGGTGATGTCTTGCGTTGCCACGACTGTCCTAACGTTGGGTTCACCATGCTTGTTCCCCGCGGCCGGCCGGTTCACGCCTGCCCGCCCGCGGGTCAGCGGTCTGATGCGCGGGTCCGGCCCTCGGCGAAGAACTCCGCGACCCGGCGGGCCAGTTCGTCCACGTCGTCGGCCGGGTCGAGCGCCAGCAGCGCTCCGAACGATGCGTTCCAGAACGCCCCCCGGCGTGCGGTCCACGGGCCGACGTAGGCGTACGGCATCGGGTGGTGGTCGTCGCCGGCGGAGACTCCGTAGTTCACCTCGTCCTCGGTGACCGCGACGTCGAAGTGCTCCGGCCAGAGCACCGGATGTTGTTCGGGCAGAACGTGTTTGATGGCGAATCCGCCAGCGTAGAGGCTGCGGTACAGCAGGTCGGCCGCCGCCGGGTCGATGTCGAGCACCGCATCGGCGGCCAGCGGGTCGACGACGTCGTAGACGCCTTCGGGTGGTCCCGCCGTCACGCCCGCGGCGGTGGCCAGCGCGCCCACCGGCCCGGCGAGCGCGGCGCTGCCGTGCTGCCACACCAGCTCGGTGCCGTGCACGGCGATCGGCAGCGCGACACCGGTGAAGCCGTCGGGCCGCACCGCCAGGCGGATGGTGCCCGCCGCGCGATGCTGCGGTCCGGCGATCAGGCTCTCGGCGACACCGCGCAGCTGCCTGCGGGTGGCGACGTAATCGGGGCTCATACCGAATGGGTTACCAGGGATCCGGGCCGGCCGTGCGATTACGCGGCGGCGGCGCGCTCGGCGTTGGCCAGCAGTCGCCGCTGCTGCCGCGGCCACCAGAACACCTCGAGCAGCAGCAGCACCAGGTAGATGGCCGAGACCACGGCGTTGCCCCAGGTGCCGTAGAACGCGTCCCACACGGCCATGCCCACGCCGACGACGAGCACCAGCGGGATCACCCAGCGGTACGGCCGTGCCGTCTCGGCAGCCGCGCGCATCCCCGATCCGTACTCGACGAGCGCCTCGGCCAGGCCCGGTGACCCGACGGGTTCGCCACGGCGGGCGGCGCGGGCCACGGCCACCCGCTCGTCGGCGGTGAGCGCCGCGGCGCCCGGCCAGAACCGCGCCATGCGGCGTTGCATCCAGATGCCGTAGCCCCCACCGACCACGACGGTGACGACCACGCCGGCCACCAGCAGACCCGAGTCGAGCCAGGCGAGCACGCCGAGGAATACGCCCACTGCGGCGCCGACGGTCAGTGCACGGACGACCGGCCCGCCGCGCCACACCGCCGCAGGAACGGTGACCATTAGGTCATTGTGCCCCGGTGCGGTCCGCTGACCGGTGAAATCGACGCGTCAGACGGTGAAGCCGAGCGCCCGCAGTTGTTCGCGGCCGTCCTCGGTGATCTTGTCCGGGCCCCACGGCGGATTCCACACCCAGTTGATCTTGATCTCGTCGACCAGTCCCGCACCCACGAGCGCGTTGCGCGACTGGTCTTCGATCACATCGGTCAACGGGCACGCCGCCGAGGTCAGCGTCATGTCGATCAGCGCGACGTTGCCGCCGTCGCCCTCCTCGATGTTCAGCCCGTACACCAGGCCGAGATCGACGACGTTGATGCCGAGTTCGGGATCGACGACGTCACGCATCGCCTCC
Source organism: [Mycobacterium] manitobense (assembly GCF_025821665.1). Lineage (GTDB taxonomy): Bacteria > Actinomycetota > Actinomycetes > Mycobacteriales > Mycobacteriaceae > Mycobacterium > Mycobacterium arseniciresistens. Next base: position 45,318 of record NZ_JACKSJ010000145.1, on the reverse strand, counting down.
TCCAGATCGGCCAACAGCTCATCGGGTGCGGTCATCCTGCCTCCTCGAATTCTTCCGACGCCTGCGCCAGCGCGGCCTTGAAAGCCGTCCAGCCCAGCAGCGCACATTTCACCCTCGCCGGGTACTTGGCCACGCCCGCGAATGCCACGCCGTCGCCGATCACATCCTCGTCGCCCTCGACGGCGCCGCGGGACGAGACCATCTCGGTGAACGCCGCGACGGTCGACAGTGCCTGCGCGACACTTTGACCGATCACCTGGTCGGTGAGCACCGACGTCGCGGCCTGGCTGATGGAGCAGCCCTGCCCGTCGTAGGAGATGTCCTCCACGGTCCTGCCATCGCCGGACAGCGCCACCCGCAGCGTGACCTCGTCACCGCACGTCGGGTTCACGTGATGCACCTCGGCGCCGAAGGGTTCGCGCAGCCCTCGGTGGTGCGGGTGTTTGTAGTGGTCCAGGATCACCTCCTGGTACATCTGCTCCATCCGCACGGTGCGCTCAATCCCGCCCGAAGAACTCGACGGCCCGCTTGATCCCCGCGACCAGCCGGTCCACCTCGTCGGTCGTGTTGTACACCGCGAACGACGCCCTGGCGGTGGCGCTGATGCCGAACCGGCGGTGCAGCGGCCACGCGCAGTGGTGCCCGACCCGCACGGCGACGCCCTCGTCGTCGAGCACCTGCCCCACGTCGTGGGCGTGCACGCCCTCGACGACGAAGCTCACCGGCGAACCGCGGTCGGCCATGTCGGTGGGCCCGACGACCCGGACACCCGGGATACCGGCCAGCCCGTCGAGCGCGGCTTCGACCAGTCGGGCCTCGTGCGCCTCGACGGCGTCCATGCCCAGTGCGTCGAGATAGCGTGCGGCGGCGGCCAGTCCGACGACCTGCGACGTCATCGGGGTGCCCGCCTCGAAGCGTTGCGGGGCCGGGGCGTAGGTGGTGGCATCCATCGTGACCGTCTCGATCATCGACCCGCCGGTGATGAAGGGCGGCATCGCGTCGAGCAGCTCACGGCGGCCGTAGAGCACGCCGATCCCGGTGGGGCCCAGCATCTTGTGCCCCGAGAATGCGGCGTAGTCGACGTCGAGCGCGTGGAAGTCGACGGGCTGGTGCGGCACCGACTGGCAGGCGTCGAGCAGCGTGAGCGCGCCCACCCGCTTGGCCCGAGCCACCAGTTCGGCGACCGGGGCGATCGCGCCGGTGACGTTCGAGTGGTGGCTGAACGCGACGATCTTCACGCGCTCGTCGAGCTGCAGCGAGTCGAGGTCGATGCGCCCGTCGTCGGTGACGCCGTACCAGCACAGCGTGGCACCGGTGCGGCGGGCCAGCTCCTGCCACGGGATCAGGTTCGCGTGGTGTTCGAGCTCGGTGGTGACGATGACGTCGCCGGGCCCGACGGCGCGGCCCCCGAACCTGTTGTCCCCCAGGGCGTACGACACCAGGTTGATCGACTCGGTGGCGTTCTTGGTGAACACCAGCTCGTCGGTGTCGGCGCCGACGAACGCCGCGATGTCGGCGCGGCCCTGCTCGTAGGCGTCGGTGGACTCCTCCATCAGCTGGTGCGCGCCGCGGTGCACCGCGCCGTTGGACGTGGTGAGGAAGTCACGCTCGGCGTCGAGCACCTGCCGCGGCTTCTGCGACGTCGCACCCGAATCGAGATACGCCAGCTGGTTCCCGCCGCGCATCACCCGCGACAGGATCGGGAAGTCCGCCCGCACCGTCTCGAGGTCCACCGCCAGCGCCGGGCGTTCCGTGGAGGCCGTCATCGCGCCGCCTAGGATCCCGCCGCCGGAGCGTGGGTGAAGCGTTCGTAGCCGTTCTCCTCGAGCTCGTCGGCGAGCTCGGGGCCGCCTGACTCGATGATCCGGCCGCCGACGAAGACGTGGACGAACTGCGGCTGGATGTAGCGCAGGATCCGGGTGTAGTGCGTGATGAGCAGCACGCCGCCGTTCTCGGCCTCGGCGTAGCGGTTGACACCCTCGCTGACGATGCGCAGCGCATCGACATCGAGACCCGAGTCGGTCTCGTCGAGAATCGCGATCTTCGGCTTCAGCAGGCCGAGCTGCAGGATCTCGTGACGCTTCTTCTCGCCGCCGGAGAAGCCCTCGTTGACGCTGCGCTCGGAGAACGTCGGGTCGATGTCGAGATCGCTCATCGCGGTTTTGACCTCTTTGACCCAGTGCCGCAGCTTCGGCGCCTCGCCCCGCACCGCGGTGGCCGCGGTGCGCAGGAAGTTCGACATCGACACCCCGGGCACCTCGATCGGGTACTGCATGGCCAGGAACAGTCCGGCCCTGGCGCGCTCGTCGATACTCATCGCCAGGACGTCCTCGCCGTCCAGCGTGATCGAACCGGACGTCACGGTGTACTTGGGGTGTCCGGCGATCGCGTAGGACAGCGTCGACTTGCCCGACCCGTTGGGCCCCATCACCGCGTGCGTCTCCCCCGACTTCACGGTGAGGTTGACGCCCTTGAGGATCGGGATGTCGGTGCCGTCCTCGGCGGAGACGACGGAGACGTGCAGGTCCTTGACTTCAAGCGTGGTCATGTCAGTTACTTCTCGATTCCGTGATCGCTAGTTCTCGTTCGATGGCGTCGGTGAGGCGCTCGCGCACGGCGGGCACGGCGATCTTGGCGATGATCTCGCCGAAGAATCCGCGCACCACCAGCCGGCGGGCCTGCTCCTCGGGGATGCCGCGGGCCCTCAGGTAGAACAACTGCTCGTCGTCGAAACGGCCGGTGGCACTGGCGTGTCCGGCGCCGACGATCTCGCCGGTCTCGATCTCCAGGTTCGGCACCGAATCGGCGCGGGCCCCGTCGGTCAGCACGAGGTTGCGGTTGACCTCGAAGGTGTCGGTGCCGGTGGCCTCGGCGCGGATCAGCACGTCGCCGATCCACACGGTGTGGGCGTCGGGGCGGTCGGAGTCCGGGTCACCCTGCAGCGCGCCCTTGTAGAGCACGTCGGACTTGCAGTTGGGCTGCGAGTGGTCGACGAGCAGCCGCGATTCGAAGTGCTGGCCGTCGTCGGCGAAGTAGGTGCCGAGCATCTGGGCCTGGCCGCCGGGACCGGCGTACCGCACCGTCGCCGTGGTGCGCACGACGTCCCCGCCGAGGGTGACGTTGACGTGCCCCAGCACGGCGTCCTTCCCCAGCCGGGCGTGGTGGGCGCTGACGTGGACCATGTCGTCGGCCCAGTCGGCGATCCAGATCACCCCGACACCGGCCGAGTCGCCGACGACGATCTCGACGTTGTCGGCATAGGTTCCGCTGCCGCGCAGGTCGACGACGACGATCGCCCTCGCCAGTTCCTCGACGCGGATCTGCAGGTGTCCGTACGCCACCGCGCCCTCGCCGGGACCGTTGACGACGATCTCGATCGGCTCGGCCACCTCGGTGTCGCGCGCGACCGTCACGATCGTCGCGGACTCGAACGACGAGAAGGCTTGCGCCGCAACGCGATCAGCGGGCACGCCGGCCTGGCCGAGCCGGTCGTCGCCGCGCTGCACCGTCTCGACCGTCACGCCGGGCCGCTCGGTGACCTCGATCGTGGCGCGTCCGGTCGCGGGAGCCGAGCCGTCGTGCAGCCCGCGCAGCCGCCGCAGCGGGGTGAACCGCCACAGCTCGTCGCGGCCGCCGGGCACCTCGAAGGCGGCGACGTCGAACGAGGCGAACTGCTCGCCCTTGTTGGCGCCGGCGAGCGCCGAACCCGGCTTCGCGCCTCCCTCGACTGCGGTGGTCAGGTTGGTCTCGGTCACTGCCTGTTCCCCGTCGCTTCGCTCGCCCCCATCAGCCGACCGCGCCTTCCATCTGCAGCTCGATCAGCCGGTTGAGCTCCAGCGCGTACTCCATCGGCAGTTCCTTGGCGATCGGCTCGACGAACCCGCGCACCACCATCGCCATCGCCTCGTCCTCGGTGAGGCCGCGGCTCATCAGGTAGAACAACTGGTCCTCGCTGACCTTGGACACGGTGGCCTCGTGCCCCATCGTGACGTCGTCCTCGCGGATGTCGACGTAGGGGTAGGTGTCCGAACGGCTGATCGTGTCGACGAGCAGCGCATCGCACTTGACGCTCGCGCGGGAACCGTAGGCGCCCTTGTTGACCTGGACCAGGCCGCGGTAGGACGCCCGGCCGCCGCCGCGGGCGACCGACTTGGACACGATGTTGGACGACGTGTGCGGGGCCAGGTGCAGCATCTTGGCGCCGGTGTCCTGGTGCTGACCCTCGCCGGCGAACGCCACCGAGAGCACCTCACCCTTGGCGTGCTCACCGGTCATCCACACGGCCGGGTACTTCATCGTCACCTTGGAGCCGATGTTGCCGTCGACCCACTCCATGGTGGCGCCTGCCTCGGCCCTCGCCCGCTTGGTGACCAGGTTGTAGACGTTGTTCGACCAGTTCTGGATGGTGGTGTAGCGGCACCGGCCGCCGGGCTTGACGATGATCTCCACGACCGCAGAGTGCAGCGAGTCGCTCTTGTAGATCGGCGCGGTACAGCCCTCCACGTAGTGCACGTAGGCGTCCTCGTCGACGATGATCAACGTCCGCTCGAACTGGCCCATGTTCTCGGTGTTGATCCGGAAGTACGCCTGCAGCGGGATGTCGACGTGCACACCCTTCGGCACGTAGATGAACGACCCGCCCGACCACACCGCGGTGTTGAGCGCCGAGAACTTGTTGTCGCCGGCCGGAATCACCGTGCCGAAATACTGCTTGAACAGCTCGGGATGCTCCTTGAGGGCGGTGTCGGTGTCCAGGAAGATGACGCCCTGGGCCTCGAGGTCCTCGCGGATGGAGTGGTAGACCACCTCGGACTCGTACTGCGCGGCGACACCGGACACCAGCCGCTGCTTCTCGGCCTCCGGGATGCCCAGCTTGTCGTAGGTGTTCTTGATGTCGGCGGGCAGATCGTCCCAGGTCGCCGCCTGCTTCTCACTGGACCGCACGAAGTACTTGATGTTGTCGAAGTGGATGCCGTCGAGGTCGGAACCCCAGTTGGGCATCGGCTTCTTGTCGAAGGTGCGCAGGGCGCGCAGCCGGGTCTCGAGCATCCACTCCGGCTCGCTCTTCTTCGCCGAGATGTCGCGCACCACGGCCTCGGACAGCCCGCGCTGCGCGCTGGCACCGGCGACGTCGGAGTCCGACCAGCCGTACCCGTACTTGCCGAGCGAGGCGATGGTCTCGTCCTGGGTCAGCGGCTCGGCCTTGGCGACCGAGGTCTCGGGGGTAGCGGTCATGCCGACGCTCCTTGGGTTGTGGTGGCGGCTTCGGCGCGGGCTGTGTGCCGAAGTTCCTTGGTGAGTGGTACGTGGGTGGTGCAGGCGCAGTCGCCGTTGACGATCGTGGCCAGCCGCTGTACGTGGGTGCCCAGGATCTCGGCGAACGCCTCACGCTCGGTCTGGCACAGCTCCGGGAATTCCTCGGCGACGTGCGAGACCGGACAGTGGTGCTGGCAGATCTGCACGCCGTGGACGGGTCCGGCCGCCGGCGTGGTGGTCGTGGTGGTGGCGTAGCCGGCCCGGGTCAGCGCCGCGGCCACCCGGTCCGCAGTGGCTTCAACGCCATCGGGGCCCTCGGTTACTCCCGACAGGATGGTGTCGATCCGGCGGCGGGCGAAGGTGCGCACAGCTTCGTCGCCGCCGATCTCTCGCAGCTGACGGATCGCCGCGACCGCGAGGTCGTCGTAGGCGTGGCCGAGCTTGGCCCGGCCTGCGGCGGTCAGCCGGTAGCGCTTGGCGGGCCGGCCGCGGCCCGAGTGCTGCCACGCCTCGGCGGCGCTGGCCTGCGCATCGCCGGCGTCGACGAGGGCGTCGAGGTGACGGCGCACGCCTGCCGCGGAGATGCCGAGCCGGTCGCCGATCTGACCGGCGGTGATCGGCCCCTCCATCAGCAACTGGATGATGGCGGTGCGGGTGTGGCCGTCCGAAGCCGGCACGACGGCAGGCGTCATGTCCGCAGCTCGCTCCCGGTCGAATTCCACAACACCATTGTGTCGGAATTCCCTGACCGCTTCCAGCAAGGGGACCCTTACTGCGAGCGTGAAAGCCACCACACCCCCGACCGTTAGTCTGCTCTGATGGCTCCACTGGCCGGGCGCCTCCAGATGTTCAGCTCCTCGATCGCCCGATGGCACGGCGACGAGCCGGTCGCCGGTTCCCCCCTCAACGGCGCCGAGATGGTGGCGCTGCGCCGGACCCGGCTGTTCGGGGCCACCGGCACGGTGCTGATGGCGATCGGCGCGCTCGGCGCCGGTGCGCGGCCCGTGGTCCAGGATCCCACCTTCGGTGTCCGGCTGCTCAACCTGCCCTCGCGGATCCAGACCGTCTCGCTGACCATGACCACCACCGGCGCGGTGATGATGGCGCTGGCCTGGCTGATGCTCGGCCGGTTCGCGCTCGGCAGCCGCCGCATGTCGCGCGGCCAGGTGGACCGCACGCTGCTGCTGTGGGCCCTCCCGCTGCTGCTCGCGCCGCCGATGTACAGCCGCGACGTGTACTCCTACCTGGCCCAGAGCGAGATATCGCGGCTCGGCCTCGACCCGTACAAGGTCGGCCCGGCCACCGGGCTCGGGCTCGACCACGTGTTCACGCTGTCGGTGCCCAACCTGTGGCGGGAGACCCCGGCGCCCTACGGACCGCTGTTCCTGTGGATCGGCGAGGGCATCTCGACCGTGACCGGCCAGAACATCGTCTGGGCGGTGCTGTTCCACCGGCTCGTCGTCCTGCTGGGGGTCGGCCTCATCGTCTGGGCCACCCCGAGGCTCGCCCGCCGATGCGGCGTCGCCGAGGTCAGCGCGCTGTGGCTGGGGCCGTGCAACCCGCTGCTGTTCATGCACCTGGTGGCAGGCATCCACAACGAGGCGCTGATGCTCGGCCTGATGCTGGCGGGCACCGAGTTCGCGCTGCGCGGCATCGACGCCGCGCAGCCACTGCTGCCACGGCCGCTGCGCAGGCCGGTCACCCGCGCCGACTGGCGACGCTGGCATCCGCTGGCCATGCTGATCGTCGGAGCGGTGCTGATCGCGATGTCGTCGCAGGTCAAACTGCCGTCGTTGCTGGCGCTCGGGTTCGTGGCTATGGCGCTGGCCTGCCGGTGGGGTGGCACCGTCAAGGCGTTCGTGATCGCCGGCGGTTCTCTGACAGCGCTCTCGGTGGTGGTGATGGCGGTGATCGGCTGGGCCAGCGGGCTCGGTTTCGGCTGGCTGTTCACTCTGGGCACCGCGAATGTGGTGCGCAGCTGGATGTCCCCGCCGACGCTGATCGCGTTGGGCACCGGCCAGGTCGGCATCCTGCTCGGTCTCGGCGACCACACCACCGCGGTGCTGGCACTCACCCGCGCCATCGGTGTGATCATCATCGCGATCCTGGTCACCTGGCTGCTGCTGGCGGTGCTGCGGGGCCGGCTGCATCCCGTGGGTGGGTTGGGTGTCGCCCTCGGCGCGACGGTGCTGCTGTTCCCCGTGGTGCAGCCGTGGTACCTGCTGTGGGCGATCATCCCGCTGGCGGCCTGGGCCACCCGCCCCGGTTTCCGGGGATCGACCATCGCGATCACCCTGGTCATCGGCATTTTCGGGCCGACCGCCAACGGGGACCGGTTCACCCTGTTCCAAATCGTGATGGCCACCCTGGCCAGCACGCTCGTCGTCGCACTGCTGATGGCGCTCACCTGGCGCCGGTTGCCGTGGCGGCCGGTCCCCGACCCCGACGCGGACGACGGCCCGGACACCGAACCGAGGGCGGACGAACCGCCCGTCGCGAAGCCGTCACCGCCACCACGGCCGCAACCATCGAGCAGCGACGCATACGCTGAATCCCCGTGACGTCCGGATCCGCTGTTCCCGTCCTGCTGCGCGGGGTGACCAAGCGGTACGGGTCGACGACGGCGGTGTCGGAACTCGACCTCGACGTGCAGCGCGCCGAGGTGCTGGCGCTGCTCGGGCCCAACGGCGCGGGCAAGACCACGACCATCGAGATGTGCGAGGGCTTCCTGCGGCCGGACGCCGGCTCCATCGAGGTCCTCGGCCTCGATCCCGTCTCGGACAACGCCCGGCTGCGCGAGCGGATCGGCGTCATGCTGCAGGGCGGCGGCGGCTATCCGGCGGCCCGGGCCGGCGAGATGCTCGCGCTGGTGGCCGCGTACGCCGCAGATCCGCTCGACCCGCAGTGGCTGATGGACACGCTCGGGCTCACCGAGGTCGCGCGCACCACCTACCGCAGGCTGTCCGGCGGCCAGCAGCAGCGTCTGGCGCTGGCGTGTGCCGTGGTGGGACGTCCCGAGCTGGTGTTCCTCGACGAGCCGACCGCCGGGATGGACGCGCATGCGCGAATCGTGGTGTGGGAGTTGATCGACGGGCTGCGCCGCGACGGTGTCACCGTCGTGTTGACCACCCACCAGTTGACCGAGGCGGAGGAACTGGCCGACCGGCTGGTCATCATCGACCACGGAGTGGCGGTCGCCACCGGCACGCCGGCGGAGCTGATGCGCACCGGCGCCGAGAACCAGTTGAGGTTCCGCGCCCCGCGGATGCTCGACCTGGCGCTGCTCGTCGCGGCCCTCCCGGAGGGCTACCAGGCGATCGAGGCGGCACCGGGTGAGTACCTCGTCGAAGGCCACATCGACCCGCAGGTGCTGGCGACCGTGACGGCGTGGTGCGCGCGGCTCGACGTGCTGGCGACCGACATGCGGGTGGAGCAGCGCAGCCTCGAGGACGTCTTCCTCGACCTGACCGGACGGGAGCTGCGGCCGTGACGCGCGAAAACAGGGGCGTGACCAACCGTTTCGCGCCGGGCACCTTCTCCCCCGACCCGCGGCCGGCCACCGTGCCGACCATGCTGGCCGCGCAGTTCAACCTGGAATTGAAGCTGCTGCTGCGCAACGGCGAGCAGTTGCTGCTCACCATGTTCATCCCCATCACGCTGCTGGTCGGATTGATCCTGCTGCCGCTCGGGTCGTTCGGCGATGACCGCGCCGCCGCCTTCGTGCCCGCTGTGATGTCGCTGGCGGTGATCTCGACGGCGTTCACCGGACAGGCCATCGCGGTGGCGTTCGACCGCCGCTACGGAGCGCTGAAACGCTTGGGCGCCACCGCACTTCCGGTCTGGGGCATCATCGTCGGCAAGTCACTGGCGGTGGTGGCGGTGGTGTTCCTGCAGTCGATCGTGCTCGGCGCTATCGGCATCGCCCTGGGCTGGCGACCCGCGCTGGCCGGGCTGGCGCTCGGCGCGGTGGTCATCGCGCTCGGCACCGCCGTTTTCGCGGCGCTCGGCCTGCTGCTCGGCGGGACCCTTCGCGCCGAGATCGTGCTGGCGGTGGCCAACCTGCTGTGGTTCGTCTTCGCCGGTTTCGGCGCGCTGACGCTGGAGGGTCAGACGGTGCCGGGCGCCTTGGCGTGGGCAGCGCGGCTGACACCCTCCGGCGCGTTGACCGAGTCGCTGACTCAGGCGATGACGTTGTCGGTGGACTGGTTCGGCCTCGCCGTGCTCGCCGTCTGGGGCGCGGTGGCCGGGCTATGCGCGTTGCGCTGGTTCCGCTTCACCTGAGCGCGCGAGATCGGGCAGCAGGAACTCCAGCTGTCCGACCTCTTCGATGTTGTGTGCGACCCAGGCTCGGGTCTTGTCTTCGGGAAAGTGGCCGGACACGATGCGGTTGACCAGCGAGAGTCTGCGGGTGCCGAGGTCCATGACGGTCACGTAGTGCGCGCCGTCGGCGCCGGCCGACCAGGTGTGCTCGAGCTGGAAGACGATGACGCCTGCCACCCGCAGGACCAGGCGGATCCCGGTCTCGTCGAGCTTCTCGACGCGGGCGACCTCGTCCACCAGGTACTCGGGCCGGCCGCCGAAGGCCTCGACCATGTGGAACCGCGCGCCTTCGCCTGCGCCCCCGGTAGGTGCCGGACGAGCGAGTTCCCACCGGACGTGGTCGATCGGGTGCCAGGCGAGATAGCGGTCGATGACCCGGCCGCCGTAGGACATGGTGCCGCCCAGATTGCGGAACCAGTCGAGCAGCATCGCGGGCGTGATCCCCGCCAGCGGCCGGTGGTCGATGGTGATCCGGCGCCGGTGGTTCGGCAGTGCGGAGTACCGCACCGTCGCGGTGTCGACGGTCCGCAGCGGATAGAGCACCGGACGGGGCTTCGGTATGGCTGTGGCGCGTGACATTCCCACCTCCAAGATACGGTAGCGTTTCTTAGACCAGCGTAAGCGGGCAGGCTAAGATACGCAAGCGTTTCTCGGGGGAGGCGGTATGCGACGGCGGCACGGTGAAGAGCTGGACGCGGCGATCCGATCGGCGGCGTTGAGACTGCTGGCCGACCACGGCCCGGCGGGCGTCACCATGGAGGCGGTCGCCGCGGAGGCGAAGACGAGCAAGCCGGTGCTGTACCGCCGGTGGCCGGACGCAGCGGCACTGATCCGCGACACGCTGGTGAACCTGGCGACCACGGCGATACCGCACCACGACACCGGCAGCTACCGCACCGACATGCTCGCCGTGCTGGGCGGCTGGGCCGCCCTGTTCACCGGACCCGACGCCGCCGTGCTGCGTGCCGCCGTCGCTGCGGCTACGCACGACCCGGTGCTCACCGACACGTTGCAGCGCGATGTCATCGGCTGGCGCAAAGCGGAGATGGCCGCACTGCTGCGGCGCGGCGTCGAGCGCGGCGACGTGCGGCCCGACGTGCCGGTCGAACTCGCCCGCGAACTCGGCCAGAGCGTGTTGTGGCACCGCCTGCTGATCACCGGCGACCCGATCACCGACGACCTCGTGGTGCAGCTCGTCGACGAGGTCCTGGTGCCGTTCGTCGCACCCCGAGCGGTCGCATCGTGACGCCCTACTACGGAATGTAGTTGGCTATCGCCTACGATCGGGGCGTGCGACGCGTGTTCACCGGCCTGGTCGACCGGCTCCCGATGCCGAGCCTCGGCGTGCAGCGGGCGATCGCCGTCGCGGTGATCCTGACCCAGGGCGGCATCGCGGTCACCGGCGCGATCGTGCGGGTCACCGCGTCGGGCCTGGGTTGCCCCACCTGGCCGCAGTGCTTCCCCGGCAGCTTCACTCCCGTCCCGCATGCCGAGGTCCCGGGCATCCACCAGGCCGTCGAGTTCGGCAACCGGTTGATCACCTTCCTGGTCGTGCTCACCGCCGCGCTGGCCGTGCTCGCGGTGGTGCGGGCCCGGCGGCGCCGCGAGGTCCTCGTCTACGCCTGGCTGATGCCGGCGTCGACCGTCGTGCAGGCGGTGATCGGCGGCATCACCGTGCTGACCGGCCTGCTGTGGTGGACCGTCGCCATTCACCTGCTGGCCTCGATGACGATGGTGTGGGTGGCGGTGCTGCTCTACGTGAAGATCGGCGAGCCCGACGACGGGGTGGTCGAGCGCACGGTGCCGAAGCCGTTGCGGCAGTTGACGTTGCTGAGCGGGGTGGCACTGGCCGCGGTCCTCGTGACCGGCACCCTGGTGACCGGTGCGGGTCCGCACGCCGGGGACAAGAGCATCGACGCGCCGGTGCCGCGCCTCGAGGTCGAGATCGTCACCCTGGTGCTGGCGCACGCGACGCTGCTGGTGGCCTACCTGTCGCTGCTGGTGGCGCTGGTCTTCGGCCTGCGCGCGGTCGCCGCGCCCCGCCGCGTGATGCGGCGCCTAGCCGTGCTGCTGGCCCTCGTCGCCGCGCAGGCACTGGTCGGCCGGTTGCAGTACGCGCTCGACATCCCCGCCGCACTGGTGGCGGTGCACGTCGCCGGCGCCGCGGCGTGCACGGCGGCCACCGCCGCGCTATGGGCGTCGATGCGACAGCGGACCCAGCCCGAACCGGTCGAGGGCGGCCTCGACGCCGACGACGAAGTCGCGCTGACGGCGGTCCCTGGTGTCGGGGTCCAGCTGCCGCCAACCAAGTGACGGCTCCACCAGTTCGAGTTCCAGCAGCCGGGGGTCGTCGATCCCGCCGATGACGTCGGCGCGGGCGTAGAGGAAGTCCCCCGGCGCGACGTCCAGTTCGGCCGCGGCGGCTGCCAGCGCGGCGTATCCGACGTCCCAGAGCTCGTGGTCGGGGTCGGCCGGCGCCTGGGACTCCTCGGCGAAGGTGCCCGTCTCGTCGAACGCCGGTGGCCGGGCGGCGGGCAGCAGCGGCGCCTTGGTGAAGGCGTGCGACGCGCGTCCGCCGAGGAACACCAGCGCCGTCTCGCCGCGTTCGATGCGGGCGTCGTACGGCTGGACCAGCACGGTGGAGCCGGCGCCGTGCAACGCCTCGGCGTGTGCGCGGGCCTCGGCCGGGTCGTCGCACCGTCGCGCGCCGCGCGCCCCGGCGCCGACGGCGGGCTTCACCACCACCTCCCCTGCGGGCAGCCGCACCGGTTCGCCCGGTGAGAAGAACTGGCTCGGCACCGTGGGGACGCCGCGGCGCGCAAGGCCGTCGAGGTAGCGCTTGTCGGTGTTCCAGGCGACCACGTCGGCACCGTTGAGGAGATTCGGCACTCGTCGGGTCCAGGCCAGGAACTCCTCGAGCCGCTCCACGTAGTCCCAGGTGGCGCGCAGGATCACCAGGTCGGCGTCCAGCGTTGCCGGATCGTCCCACGACCGCCACCGGGCGTGCAGTCCGTGCCGGCTCAGCGCGTCGACCAGGCCGTCGTCGTCCCCGTCGCCCTCCGGCAGTGCCGGGCAGCCCGCGAGGACGATGCGCGGGTGACGGATGTCGGGACGGGCCAGCTTCATGGTCGAATGATGCCAGCACAGGGCGGCCCGAGTGGCCGCCGATTCTTCGGCAATGATGGAGCACATGTACGCGATCGAAGTCGCCGAGACCGGCGGACCCGAAGTCCTGCGCCACGTCGAGCTGCCGCCACCCACCCCGGGCCCGGGTCAGGTGCTGATCAAGGCAGAGGCGATCGGGGTCAACTTCATCGACACGTACTTCCGGTCCGGGCTGTACCCGCGGGAGCTGCCCTTCGTGGTGGGCACCGAGGTGTGCGGCACCATCGAGGCGGTCGGTGACGACGTCGCCGCGCTCGGTGTCGGCGACCGGGTGGTCACCGATAAGGCATTCGGCGCCTACGCCGAGTACTCGCTTGCACCAGCTGATTTCGTGGTCTATGTGCCGGAGTCGGTGCCGTCGGAGGTGGCCGCCTCGGCGCTGCTGAAGGGCACCACCGCGCACTATCTGATCAAGTCGACCTACCCGGTCCAGCAGGGCGACACCGTGCTGCTGCACGCAGGCGCCGGCGGCGTCGGGCTGATCTTGACCCAGTGGGCGACCAGCCTCGCCACCCGGGTCATCACCACGGTGTCCACCCCGGACAAGGCCGAACTCTCGAGGCAGGCCGGCGCCGTCGCGGTGCTCGACTACCCCGATGATCCGCAGGAATTCGGCGCCCGGATCCGCGAGCTCACCGACGGCAAGGGCGTGGCCGCGGTGTACGACGGGGTCGGGGCTGCGACGTTCGAGGCCAGCCTGGCCAGCCTGGCGAAGCGCGGCACGCTGGCCCTGTTCGGTGCGGCCAGCGGCCCCGTGCCGCCGTTCGACCCGCAGCGGCTCAACGCCGCCGGGTCGGTGTTCCTGACCAGGCCGAGCCTGGCGCACTACACCGGTACCGCCGACGAATTCGGTTGGCGGGCAGGCGAAGTGCTCGACGCGATCGCCTCTGGGACGATCACCGTGACAGTCAGCGAGCGGTACCGGCTGGCCGATGCCGAGCAGGCCCATCGCGACCTGCAGGGCCGCAAGACGGTCGGCTCGGTGGTGCTGGTCCCGTGACGTGACGCAGGACCTCGCCGTCACGCCGGCCTTCGTGATACCGGCGTCCGAGCTGAGCGAACGCTTCTCCAGGTCCTCGGGTCCCGGCGGGCAGGGGGTCAACACCGCGGACAGCAGGGTCGAGCTCTCGTTCGACGTGGCGCGCTCACCGTCGGTGCCGCCGCACCTGCGCCACCGGATCCTGTACCGGCTGGGCGGTCGGCTCTCCGCGGGGATCCTCACGGTGACGGCCAGTGAGCATCGCGCGCAACTGCAGAACCGCGCCGCGGCACGCGAACGGATGGCCCGCCTCCTGCGCGACGCCGCCGCCGCTCCCCCGCCGGCCCGCCGGCCGACCAGACCCACCCGGGGCTCCAAGGAACGCCGGATCGCCGAGAAGAAGCGGCGGGGATCGATCAAGGAGGGCCGCCGCGGCGGCTGGGACCGCAACTAGCCACTCGATTTCGGTGCGTCGTAAGCCACCCGGGCGGCAATAGGCTCACGGTGTGCGCATCCGCCGGTTCACCACCACGCTGGTCGCCGGTGTGCTGACCATCGGCCTGGCGGGGTGCACCGGGGCCCCGGACCGCGAGGACGAGGCACGAGACATCCGCGATCGGGTCGCCGCGATGCCCGGCGTCACCGATGCCGACCTGGTCTACGAGAACGACATCTGGGCCGGCACCCGATTCGAACTGCGGGTCGACATGGACACCGCGACCGACGAGCAGATCGGCGCCGTCGCCGACGAGATCGACCACAAGCGCGGCGACGAATTCGCCGACTTCGACCAGCGCGCCGAGATCAACGTCGCCCGGTGGACCACGCTGGCCGGTGGCGAGCGCCTACCCGACGACGCCGCCCGGATCGCCGCCCAGCTGCGCCGGTTACGAGCGGACGTCCAGGCCGACACCATCCGCTACGGCGCCGGCACCGATGGGTCGTCGGTGCGGGTCGACGGCGCAACCGCCACGAGCGAGGCGGTTGACGCCGTGCTGCAGGTGTTCACCGACCCGCCCGACACCATCGAGGTGGCGCCCGACGAGGGGGCCGACGCCCCCTTCTGGGCTGTCCGCAGCAGGATGTCGATCGCCGACAAGCAGCGCATCGACGGCCAACTCGCCGCGCTCGCCCCGGCGCAACCCGGATACGTCACGGTCCTCGACGGGCGGGTCGTGCACCTGACCATGGGAGTGACGAGTCCGGCAGCCGCCTACCAAGAGATCGCCCATGCGGTCCGCGCGCTCGATGCGCGACGCGGAGAACCGGTCGACCTCAGCTGGGCTGCGGGGCCCGCAGGCACCAAAGGGCCCAGATGGGCCGGCTCCGCGGAGATCGGCGGGTGTGACCACGGCAGTCACATGGGTGAACTCCTCCCCGACGCCCAGGCGCTGCAGCAGCGCATCCGCGACGAATTCGGCAGCTGCTGAGGACACCCGTGACCACGCCGCCGCCGCACCACCGCACCTCCATCGCCCTGCGCCTGACCGGCGGCGCGCTCGCCGCGCTGACCGGCGCGGCGTGGCTGTGGTGCGTGGTGACGGCCCTTACGTCGCGATTCGCGTCGATCCAGGCGTCAATGGATCCGGACAGCGTCGCCTTCGACCCGCACGGCTTCGGCCTGATCGCCGGCACCCTGTTCGCCGTGCCGCTGGGCCTGCTGTGCGCGCTCACGCTGCCGCTGGCGTTCCCGCGTGTCCGCCGGGCCGGGGTGCTGCGCCGGACCGTGGCGGCGTTCGCCGTGCTGACGGCAGCGCTGTTGGTGGCGGTGTTCTCGGGCTGAGATCAGGCGGTGAAGAGCGTGGGCAGCGCGAGCGCGGAGTCGACCGCCAGCGCGCAGAACACCACCGCGAGGTAGTTGTTCGACTGCAGGAACAGCCGCAGTGGCTTGACCGGTTCGCCCCGCTTGACCCCGCTGTAGAGCTGGTGGGCCATCGTCAGGAACCACGCGCCTGCCAGCAGCGCGACCGCCGCGTACAGCCAGCCCGTCGCCAGCGCCAAGGCCAGCGTCGTCACCACGGTCAGCCAGGTGTACACCAGGATCTGCTTGGTGACGTGGCGCTCGGTGGCCACCGCGGGCAGCATCGGGACCCCGGCCGCCCGGTAGTCGTCCTTGTAGCGCATCGCCAGCGCCCAGGTGTGCGGCGGCGTCCAGAAGAAGATGATCGCGAACATCACCAGCGCGGGCCACTGGATGGTTCCGGTGACGGCCGACCAGCCGATCATCACCGGCATGCAGCCTGCGGCACCGCCCCACACCACGTTCTGCGATGTGCGGCGCTTGAGCAGCAGCGTGTAGACGAACACGTAGAACGCGATCGTGGCGACCGCGAGCAGGCCGGAGAGCAGGTTCGACGTCCACCACAGCCAGCCGAACGAAGCGACCGACAGCACCAGCCCGAACACCAGCGCGTGCCGCGTCGGAACCGTGTCACGGGCGAGTGGCCGGCGCGCGGTCCGCTTCATCACCTTGTCGATGTCGGCGTCGGCGACACAGTTCAGCGTGTTGGCGCCCGCGGCGGCCAGCATCCCGCCGATCAGGGTGTTGAGGATCAGCAGCGGATCGACCGTGCCACGCTCCGCCAGGAGCATCGCCGGGATCGCGGTCACGAGCAACAGTTCGATGACTCGCGGCTTGGTCAGCGCGACGTAGGCCAGGATCCTGGCCATGACCGAAGAGCGAATTCGGCTTGACGTCCCGCGACCGAGGTGGCGCTCGCGAATGCTCACGCAGTTGACTCCTCAAAAATCGCGGCAGCGCGCAGCTTCTACTACAGACGATGGTAGACGGCGTCCGCCCCGCGCCTGCACCGCAGGGTCGGTTCGGATGAACGTCCGCCCCATCATGCGTTGTGGTCCTGCAGAGGCCGACCACCGCGCACTAGGGTGGACAGAGATCAGCTTGCCAGCCGCATGACAGCCAGGAGCGCGTTCGTGACCACTACAGAGGAAATCTCTGCCCTCACCCGCCCGAGCCACCCCGACGACTGGAACGACCTCGACACCACCGCTGTCGACACCGTCCGGGTGCTGGCGGCGGATGCGGTGCAGAAGGTCGGCAACGGCCACCCCGGGACCGCGATGAGCCTGGCGCCGCTGGCCTACACGCTGTTCCAGCGTCAGATGCGGCACGACCCCAGTGACGTGCACTGGCTGGGTCGCGACCGGTTCGTGCTGTCCTGCGGGCATTCCAGCCTCACCCTCTACATCCAGCTCTATCTCGGCGGGTTCGGCCTGGAGCTCGAGGACATCGAGTCGCTGCGCACCTGGAAGTCGAAGACCCCCGGACATCCGGAGTTCCGCCACACCAAGGGCGTGGAGATCACCACCGGACCGCTGGGTCAGGGTCTGGCCTCGGCCGTCGGCATGGCGATGGCGTCGCGGTACGAGCGCGGGTTGTTCGACCCCGACGCGGCGCCGGGCACCAGCCCCTTCGACCACCACATCTTCGTGATCGCCTCCGACGGCGACATCGAGGAGGGCGTCACCAGTGAGGCGTCCTCGCTGGCGGGCACCCAGCAGCTGGGCAACCTGATCGTCTTCTACGACCAGAACCAGATCTCCATCGAGCACGACACCAACATCGCGCTGTCCGAGGACGTCCCGGCGCGTTACCGGGCCTACGGCTGGCACGTCCAGGAGGTCGAGGGCGGCGAGAACGTCGTCGGCATCGAGCAGGCCATCGAGGCCGCCAAGGCCGTCACCGACAAACCGTCGTTCATCGCGGTGCGCACCATCATCGGCTATCCGGCCCCCAACAAGATGAACACGGGCGGGGTGCATGGCTCGGCGCTGGGCGACGACGAGGTGGCCGCCACCAAGAAGGTGCTCGGCTTCGACCCGGACAAGACGTTCGAGGTGCGCCCTGAGGTCATCGAACACACCCGCAAGCTGGTCGACCGCGGCCGCGAGGCGCACGAGAAGTGGCAGCCGGAGTTCGACGCCTGGGCCGAGCGCGAACCCGAGCGCAAGAAGCTGCTCGACCGGCTGCTCGCACAGGAACTGCCCGACGGCTGGGACGCCGACATCACCCACTGGGAGCCGGGCTCCAAGGCGGTGGCCACCCGCGCGGCGTTCGGCCAGGTGCTCAACGACGTCGCGCCCAAGCTGCCCGAGCTGTGGGGCGGCTCGGCCGACCTGGCCGGCAGCAACAACACCACGATCAAGGGCGTCAAGTCCTTCGGCCCGCCGTCGATCTCCACCGACGACTTCTCCGCCGACTGGTACGGCCGGGTGCTGCACTTCGGCATCCGTGAGCACGCGATGGGATCGATCCTGTCGGGCATCGTGCTGCACGGTCCGACCCGCGCGTTCGGCGGCACCTTCCTGCAGTTCTCCGACTACATGCGCCCGGCCGTGCGGTTGGCGTCACTGATGGACATCGACACCATCTACATCTGGACGCACGACTCCGTCGGTCTCGGCGAGGACGGCCCGACGCACCAGCCGATCGAGCACCTCGCGGCGCTGCGTGCCATCCCCAACCTGTCGGTGGTCCGGCCGGGCGATCCGAACGAGACCGCGTATGCCTGGCGCAGCATCCTGGCGCGGGGCAACGGCAGCGGGCCGGTCGGTTTCATCCTGACCAGGCAGGGCATCCCGGTCCTGGAGGGCACCGACGCCGAGGGCGTGAGCAAGGGCGGTTACGTGCTCGGTGGCGGCGACGCCTCCGCCGCCGATGTCATCCTGATCGGCACCGGCTCGGAGCTGCAGCTGGCCGTGGAGGCCAAGAAGCTGCTGGCGGACAAGGACATCACCGCGGCGGTGGTGTCGATGCCGTGCGTCGAGTGGTTCGAGTCGCAGCCCAAGGAGTACCGCGACTCGGTGCTGCCACCGACGGTGTCCGCCCGGGTCGCCGTCGAGGCCGCCGTCGCGCAGAGCTGGTACAAGCTCGTCGGCGACACCGGTGAGATCGTCTCGATCGAGCACTACGGCGAGTCCGCCGACGACAAGACGTTGTTCCGCGAGTTCGGCTTCACGCCGGAGGCCGTGGCGGCCGCCGCGGAACGATCGATAGACAACTAGAACTTCAAGAGAGGCAACACCCATGGCGCAGAATCCCAACCTCGCGGCACTGGCGGCCGCGGGTGTATCCGTTTGGCTCGACGACCTGTCCCGCGAGCGCCTGCAGACCGGCAACCTGCAGGAGCTGATCGACACCAAGAGTGTCGTCGGGGTGACCACGAACCCGTCGATCTTCCAGGCCGCCCTGTCCAAGGGCGAGGCCTACGACTCGCAGATCGCCGAACTGGCCGAACGGGGCGCCGATGTCGACGCCACGATCCGCACCGTCACCACCGACGACGTCCGCGACGCCTGCGACGTGCTGGCCAAGCAGTACGAGCTGTCCGACGGTGTCGACGGGCGGGTGTCGATCGAGGTCGACCCGCGACTGGCCCGCGATGCGGACAAGACCATCGCCCAGGCGGTCGAGTTGTGGAAGATCGTCGACCGGCCCAACCTGCTGATCAAGATCCCGGCGATGGAAGAGGGCATCCCAGCGATCACCGCGGTGCTGGCCGAGGGCATCTCGGTGAACGTCACGCTGATCTTCTCGGTCGAGCGCCACCGCGCGGTGATGGACGCCTACCTCGCCGGCCTGGAGAAGGCGAAGGAGGCCGGCCACGACTTGGCCAAGATCCATTCCGTCGCTTCGTTCTTCGTGTCCCGGGTGGACTCCGAGATCGACAAGCGGCTGGAGAAGATCGGCTCCGAGGAAGCGTTGGCTCTACGCGGCCAGGCCGGTGTCGCCAACGCCCGGCTCGCGTACGCCGCCTATGAGGAGGTGTTCGTCGGCGGTGAGCGCTTCGAGGCGCTCAAGGCCGACGGCGCGCGGGTACAGCGGCCGCTGTGGGCGTCGACGGGCGTGAAGAACCCCGACTACGCCGACACGCTCTACATCACCGAACTGGTGGCCCCGAACACGGTGAACACCATGCCGGAGAAGACGATGGACGCCGTCGCCGACCACGGCGTCATCACCGGCGACACGGTGACCGGCAGGGCCGGCGAAGCCCAGGAGGTGTTCGACAAGCTCGAGGCCGTCGGCGTCGACCTGACCGACGTGTTCCTGGTTCTCGAGAACGAGGGTGTGGAGAAGTTCGAGAAGTCCTGGCAGGAACTGCTCGAGGCGACGCAGGGTCAGCTGGACGAGAAGAAGTCCTAGCCTCCAGATGAGCGCAGTCGACACCGCCGCCACCGGGTGGCGTAATCCGCTCAGGGACAAGCGCGACAAGCGGATGCCCCGGATCGCCGGGCCCTGCAGTGTGGTGATCTTCGGCGTGACCGGCGATCTGGCGCGCAAGAAGCTGATGCCCGCCATCTACGACCTGGCCAACCGCGGGCTGCTGCCGCCGACGTTCTCGCTGGTCGGTTTCGCCCGAAGGGACTGGGCCGACGAGGATTTCAGCGATGTCGTGCACGAGGCGGTCAAGCAGCACGCCCGCACCCCCTTCCGGCAGGAGGTCTGGGACAGGCTCGCGGAGGGCATCCGATTCGTGCAGGGCACGTTCGACGACGAGAAGGCGTTCGAACAGCTCGCGGAGACCCTGAACAAGCTCGACGCCGAGCGCGGGACGGGCGGGAATCATGCGTTCTACCTGTCGATCCCACCCAAGGCGTTCCCGCAGGTGCTCGAGCAGTTGTCGAGGACTGGCCTGGCGAAGAAGACGGACGGCTCCTGGAGCCGGGTGGTCATCGAGAAGCCCTTCGGCCACGACCTCGAGAGCGCCGAGGACCTCAACGCAATCGTCAACAACGTCTTCCCGGAGTCGTCGGTGTTCCGGATCGACCACTACCTGGGCAAGGAGACCGTCCAGAACATCCTCGCGCTG
Source organism: [Mycobacterium] manitobense (assembly GCF_025821665.1). Taxonomy (GTDB): domain Bacteria; phylum Actinomycetota; class Actinomycetes; order Mycobacteriales; family Mycobacteriaceae; genus Mycobacterium; species Mycobacterium arseniciresistens. The sequence goes on along the minus strand of NZ_JACKSJ010000145.1, from coordinate 24,765 downwards.
CGCTTCGCCAACGAGCTGTTCGAGCCGGTCTGGAATGCGCACTATGTGGACAGCGTGCAGATCACCATGGCCGAGGACATCGGGTTGGGCGGCCGCGGCGGCTATTACGACGGGGTCGGTGCCGCGCGTGACGTCATCCAGAACCACCTGCTGCAGCTGCTGGCGCTCACGGCGATGGAGGAGCCGGTGAGCTTCAACCCGGCCGAGCTGCAGGCCGAGAAGATCAAGGTGCTGTCCGCGACCCAGCTGGCCGAGCCGCTGGACGAGACGACGTCACGTGGGCAGTACACCGCGGGCTGGCAGGGCGGGCAGAAGGTGGTCGGGCTGCTCGACGAGGAGGGCTTCTCGGAGACGTCGACCACCGAGACGTTCGCCGCGATCACGGTGGACGTCGACACCCGGCGCTGGGCCGGCGTGCCGTTCTACCTACGCACCGGAAAACGGCTGGGCCGCAGGGTCACCGAGATCGCGCTGGTCTTCAAGCGCGCCCCGCACCTGCCGTTCGACGCCACCATGACCGAGGAACTCGGCCAGAACGCACTGGTGATCCGCGTCCAGCCCGACGAAGGAATCACGCTGCGATTCGGCTCGAAGGTGCCCGGCAATCAGATGGAAGTCCGCGACGTGAGCATGGACTTCTCCTACGGGTCGGCGTTCGCCGAGGAGTCACCCGAGGCCTACGAACGGCTGATCCTCGACGTGCTGCTCGGCGAGCCGTCACTGTTCCCGGTCAACCACGAGGTCGAACTGGCCTGGAAGATCCTCGACCCGGCGTTGGAGTACTGGGCCTCGCACGGCAAGCCCGATCCGTACGAATCCGGCGGCTGGGGTCCCGAGTCGGCGTTCGAGATGCTGCGCCGCACCGGCCGGGAATGGAGAAGGCCCTAACCATGATCGTCGAAGGCGACAACGAGTGAGCATCGCAGCGAGGCACGAGCGAGGAGCGGAGCGAGGAGGAGCCGAGCCATGATCGTCCGAAGGCGACAACGAGTGAGCATCGCAGCGAGGCACGAGCGAGGAGCGGAGCGAGGAGGAGCCGAGCCATGATCGTCGACCTGCCGGACAGCACCACCGATGTCATCAACAAGAAGATCGTCGCGCTGCGCGAAGAGGGCGGTGCGATCACGCTGGGCCGGGTGCTCACCCTGGTCATCGCCCCGGCGACGGATGCCCTGCTCGAGGAGTCGATCGAGGCGGCCAACGCGGCCAGTCGCGAACACCCCTGCCGGGTGATCGTCGTCGCACCGGGTGACCGGCTGGCCGAGAACGCACGGCTGGACGCGCAACTTCGCGTCGGGCGGGACGCGGGCGCCAACGAGGTCGTGGTGCTGAAGCTCTCCGGTCCGCTGGCCAATCACGCCAGCAGCGTGGTGATGCCATTCCTGCTACCCGACACCCCGGTGGTCACCTGGTGGCCGGACGTCGCACCGGAGGTTCCCGCCAAGGATCCGCTGGGCAAGCTGGCGCTGCGCCGGATCACCGACGCCACCAACGGCACCGACCCGCTGGCCTCGATCAAGGGCCGGTTGAAGGGCTACACCCCGGGCGACACCGACCTGGCCTGGAGCCGAATCACCTACTGGCGTGCGCTGCTCACCTCGGCGGTGGACCAGGCGCCGCACGAGAAGATCAACTCGGCGCTGGTTTCCGGCCTGGAGACCGAGCCCGCGCTCGACGTCCTGGCCGGCTGGCTGGCCAGCCGCATCGACGGTCCGGTGCAGCGTGCCGTCGGCGAGCTCAAGGTGGAACTGGTCCGCGACAGCGAGACCATCACGCTGAGCCGCCCGCAGGAGGGTGTCACCGCGAAGATCACCCGCACCGCCAAGCCGGAGGCACTGGTTCCGTTGGCGCGCAGGGAGACCCGTGAATGTCTGGCCGAGGACATGCGTCGCCTCGATGCCGATGAGATCTACTTCGAGGCGCTGCAGGGTATCGAGAAGGTGCAATACGTATGAGTTCCATCGTCGAGCGGTACTCGGACAAGGACGAGCTCGTCGCCGCGGCCGGCGACCGGCTTGCAGAGGCCATCACCACCGCGATCTCGGCGCGCGGTGTCGCGTCGGTCGTGCTGACCGGCGGCGGCACCGGCATCGCGATGCTCAAGAGGCTCGGCGAGCACGACATCGACTGGGCGAGGGTACATCTCTACTGGGGTGACGAACGATACGTCGCCTCCGACGACGACGATCGCAACGACAAGCAGACCCGCGAGGCGCTGCTCAACCACATCGACATCCCGGCCGCCAACGTGCACGCGATGGCCGCGCTGGACGGTGAGTACGGCGACGACCTCGACGCCGCGGCGCTGGCCTACGAACAGGTGCTGGCTGCCAACGCCGAATCCGGCGAGCCCACACCGGCTTTCGACGTACACCTGCTCGGGATGGGCCCGGAGGGCCACATCAACTCGCTCTTCCCGCACACCGCGGCCGTGCGGGAGACCAGCCGCCTGGTGGTCGGGGTGACGGACTCCCCCAAACCTCCGCCCACGCGCATCACGCTGACGCTTCCCGCGGTCACCCGGTCGCGCGAGGTGTGGCTGGTGGTGTCGGGCGCGGACAAGGCGGACGCCGTCGCCGCCGCGGTCAACGGCGCAGACCCGGACGACGTCCCCGCTGCGGGCGCTGTGGGGCGTGACGCCACCGTGTGGCTGCTCGACGAGGACGCGGCGAGCAAGCTCTAGTCGTCGCGGCCGGTGTCGGCCTGCGCGTCGGCATAACCGGACAGATAATCCGCACTGTGCCCGGCGCCGTCGGGGCCTCTCGGCGATCTCGGTAGGTTCTCGCACGGACTGCGTTGCATGCATGTCAGACGCCGGGTTCGCCGCCCCGGTTCCCCGCGGGGGTCATAATGACCGTCATGGTGGACAAGAGCGGTAAAGTTCCGGCACGCAAAGGCACCGAGCGGATCCGCAAGCTCGCCCAGGCCGCCCTCAACGCCGACGTCACCGTCGACCAGGTGGACACCATCCTGGACGGTCTCAGCGACACGCTGATCGACCTGAACAGGTCCACGGGCAATCTCGACGAGACCCTGGAACGCTTCAACGAGACGATCAACCGCATCAACGAGTTGGCGCCGCGCCTGATCGCGGTCGTCGACCGGTTGGAGGGCATCGTCGACCGGGTCGAACGCATCGTGGGACTCGGCGAGGCGGTCCTCGGCCCGCTCGCCGCGACGGAGAACGCGGTCCGCGGCGGAGTGAACGCGATGCGCCGGACGATCGGGCTCTGAGCCTGCGTCAACCGCTGTTGCGCAGCGCGGTGGCCAGCCCGCTCATCGTCAGCAGGATGCCGCGCTGCACGAGTTCGTCGTCGTCTCCGGACCGGTACCGCCGCAACAGTTCCACCTGCAGGTGGTTCAGCGGTTCCAGGTAGGGGAACCGGTTGAACACCGAACGGGCCAGCGCCGGGTTGTCCGCGAGCAGGTCGTCGTGTCCAGTGATCAGCCCGAGCATCCGGATGGTGCGGTCGTGCTCGGCGACGATCTTGTCGAACACCCGCGCCCGTAGCTCGGAGTCCTCGACGAGCTCCGAATAACGGGCTGCCAGACCGAGATCGGCCTTGGCCAGCACCTGCGCCATGTTCGACAGCACTGTGGCGAAGAACGGCCACCGCCGGTAGAGGTCCTGCAGCACACCGAGGCGGTCCTCCTCGTGCTCGGGGTCCTCGGTGATGAATTGCTCGAAGGCCGATCCGGTGCCGTACCAGCCCGGCAGCATCACGCGGGACTGGCTCCACGCCAGCACCCAGGGGATCGCGCGCAAGTCGGAGATCGACGTGGTGGGCTTGCGGGAAGCGGGCCTGCTGCCGATGTTGAGCGCCCCGATCTCGCTGACCGGGGTGGACGCCTTGAAGTAGTCGACGAAACCCGGCGTCTCGTGCACGAGTTCGGAGTAGGCCCGTTGCGCGCGGGCGGCCAGGTCATCGAGCACCTCGTAGGCGGGTTCGGCGGCGTCGCCGAGCCCCTCGACGTCGAGCAGCGTCGACTCGAGCGTCGCGGCGACCAGGGTCTCCAGATTGCGGTGCGCGATGCGGGGTTCGGCGTACTTCGCCGCAATCACCTCGCCCTGTTCGGTGATGCGCAGGGACCCGTTCACCGCCCCCGGCGGCTGCGCCAGGATCGCGTCGTAGCTCGGGCCGCCGCCGCGGCCGACGGTGCCGCCGCGACCGTGGAACAGCCGCAACCGGATTCCGGTCTTGCGCGCCGACTCCACCAGGTCGAGCTCGGCGCGGTACAGCGCCCAGTTCGCCGCCAGGTACCCGCCGTCCTTGTTGGAGTCGGAATAGCCGAGCATGACCTCCTGGTGGTCGTCGCGCGCGGTCACCACCGCGCGGTACAGCGGCAGTTCCAGGGCCGCCTCCAGGATCGAGGCGCCCCGCTGCAGGTCGTCGATGGTCTCGAACAGCGGCACGATGCCGACGGGCGCGTACACCTGCGCCCCCTCGTCTCCGCCGACCACGCTGAGCAGGCCCACCTCTTTGAGCAGCAGCGCGGCCTCCAGCATGTCCGACACCGACTGGCACATCGAGATGATGTAGTTCGGCACTGCCTGCGGGCCGTACACGTGCACCGCGCGAGCGGCGGCCGCGACGATGTCGAGCTCCTTGCGCGCCAGCTCCGAGAGGTCGGCCCCGTCGCGGGTCAGCGGCCTGCGGGTGGCCAGCTCGGCCGCCAGCAGCTCGACGCGCTCCGGTTCGGACAGCCGTGCGTAGTCCTGGTGTACCCCGGCCCATGCCAGCAGCTCGGCGACCACTTCCTCGTGCACGTCGGAGTTCTGCCGCATGTCCAGGCCGGACAGGTGGAAACCGAAGACCCGCACCGCTTCCCGTAGCCGGGCCAGCCGGTCGTCGGCGAGCACCGCCGAGCCGTTGGACCGCAGCGAGGCGTCGACGACATCCAGGTCGGCCGACAGCTCGGCGGGCGTGCCGTACCGCTGCAGGCCGAGGTCGAGTTCGTGTTCGGGCTGGCGGTCCAGGATGTCGGCCGCGGTGGCGGTCAGCCGGCCGTGCACGACGCGCAGCGCACGACGGTACGGTTCGTCGGCGCGGGCCGCCTCGTGACAGGAGTCGGCCAGCGCGGCGAGCTCGTCGCTGATGCCGACCAGCCGGGCGGACATGGACAGCTCCTGCTCGAGCGCGGTGAGTTCGGTGAAGTAGTGCGCCAATGCTGTGTAGGCGGCGCTCGACGTCGCCAGGCGGACCACCTCGGCGGTGACGTTCGGATTGCCGTCGCGGTCACCGCCGATCCACGAACCCGGCCGCAGGATCGGTTCGGTGAGCAGTTGCGCGTCCGGCCAGCGCGCCTGCAGCGCGCTCCGCACCTCGGCGTTGACCTGCGGGATGACGTCGAAGAACGCCGACGCGTAATACCGCAGCCCGGTCTCGATCTCGTCCTGGATCTTCAGCCGCGACAGCCGGATGAGCGCGGTCTGCCACAGCGTGAGGATGTGGCGGCGCAGTTCGTGTTCGATGTCCCGGCCGGTGTCGGTGACGCTGTGGCCGTGCAGGCGCAGCCGCATCAGCTCCGTGATCCGGTGCTGGGTGTCGAACACTGTCCGGCGCCGGGTCTCCGTCGGATGCGCGGTGATCACCGGGGCGACGAGGGCTCCGCTCAGCGCGTCGGCGACGGTGGCGGAGTCCAGTTCGGCCGCATCGAGTTTGAGGTAGGTGGCGGCCAGGCTGCTGTTCTGTGGCGGTTTACCGGCCGCGACGTGGACCGCCCGCCTGCGCTCGCGGTGGATGTCCTCGGCGACGTTGGCGAGCAGCGCGAAGTGGGTGAAGGCGCGGATGACGGGGATCGCCCGGCGCACGTCGATGCCGTCGAACAGATCGGCCAGCTCCGCGCGGTCGATCTCGGAGCGGCGGACCCGGAACGATCCGACCCGGGCGCGCTCGACGAGGTCGAAGACGTCCTCGCCGTTCTGCTCGCGCACCGTGTCGCCCAGCAGCGTGCCGAGCAGCCGGATGTCCTCGCGCATCGGTTCGGTGGCCTCGCGGCCGCCCTGGGTGCGCCGCACGGACCCGATCGGGGCGAGCGCGGTGTCGGACTCACTCATCGGTCCAGTATCGGTCGCCGGCACCGGCGCCGCATCGTGAGAGCCGGTCACGCGACCGGCGTCACCCTCGACTGGCTAGGCGTACTTGATCTGCAGGCCGACGCCGATGATCGACACGAGCCAGATGCCGACGACGAACAGCGTCAGGCGGTCGAGGTTCTTCTCGACGACGGTGGAGCCGGACAGGCTGGACTGCACGCCGCCACCGAACAGGGTGGACAGACCGCCGCCCTTGGCGCGATGCAGCAGCACCAGGAGCACGACCAGCAGGCTGGTCACGATCAGGATGATCTGCAGGGCCATTTCCATGGCGGCCAGACTACAGGTCGCCGCCGGTCAGTCGCGAATTGCCCGTCAGGGCAGCGGGCCGCCCGCGGCGATCGCCGACAGCGTGGCGAACTGCTCGCCGTCCAGCGACGCCCCGCCGACCAGGGCGCCGTCCACGTCGGCCTGTCCGACGATCTCACCGACGTTCTTGGCGTTCACCGAGCCGCCGTACAGCACGCGGACGCCCGCGGCCACCTGCGGAGACGCCAGACTGCCCAGCTCGTCACGGATGGCCTTGCAGACCTCCTGCGCGTCGGCCGCGCTGGCGACCCTGCCGGTGCCGATCGCCCACACCGGTTCGTAGGCGATGACCGCCTGGCCGATCTGCTCCGACGTCAGCCCGGCCAGCGAACCGCGCAGCTGTTCGACGTTGTGCGTGACGTGGTTGCCCGCCTCGCGGACGTCCAGATGCTCGCCGATGCAGATGATCGGGGTGATGCCGTGCCGGAACGCGGCCGACGCCTTCGCCGCGACCAGCGCGTCGTCCTCGTTATGGTAGGTGCGCCGCTCGGAGTGCCCCACCACCGCGAAGCTGCAGCCCAGCTTGGCCAGGAAGGCGCCGCTGATCTCACCGGTGTAGGCCCCGGAGTCGTGCTGGGAGACGTCCTGCGCACCGTAGGTGAGCCGCAGCTTGTCGCCGTCGACCAGGGTCTGCACACTGCGCAGGTCGGTGAACGGCGGGATGACGGTGACGTCGACCTTGTCGAAGTACTTGTCGGGCAACGAGAATGCGATCTTCTGCACCAGCGCGATGGCCTCGAAGTGGTTGAGGTTCATCTTCCAGTTGCCCGCGATGAGCGGCTTACGGCTCACTGATCACCCTCCAGAACCTCGATGCCCGGCAGCGTCTTGCCCTCCAGATACTCCAGTGACGCGCCGCCGCCGGTGGAGATATGGGAGAACCCGTCCTCGGCGAGACCGAGCTGGCGCACGGCCGCCGCGCTGTCGCCGCCGCCGACGACGCTGAACGCGCCCTTGCCGGTGGCCCCGATGATCGCCTCGGCGACGCCCTTGGTGCCCGCCGAGAACGCCGGGAACTCGAAGACGCCCATCGGCCCGTTCCAGAAGATGGTCCTGGCGTTCGACAGCAGGGCGGTGAACCGCTTCACCGACTCGGGGCCGATGTCCAGGCCCATCTTGCCGTCCGGGATCTTGTCGGCGGCAACGGTTTCCGCCGGCGAGTCGGCGGCGAACTTCTCCGCCACCACGATGTCGACCGGCAGGTGGATGACGTCGCCGTAGGTGTCGAGCAGCTTGCGGCAGGTGTCGATCATGCTCTCCTCGAGCAGCGAATCGCCCACCGAGACGCCCTGGGAGGCGAGGAACGTGAAGCACATGCCGCCACCGATCACCAGGCTGTCGGCCTTGGTGGCCAGCGACTCGATCACCGCGAGCTTGTCCGACACCTTCGACCCGCCCAGCACCACGGCGTAGGGCCGGTCGGTGGAACTGGTGAGCTGCTCGAGCACCTTGACCTCGGTGGCCACCAGGTTGCCCGCATAGTGCGGAAGCAGCGTGGCGACGTCGTACACCGAGGCCTGCTTGCGGTGCACCACACCGAAGCCGTCGGACACGAAGGCGCCGTCGTCACCGACGAGTTCGACCAGCGCCTTGGCGAGCTTCGCCCGCTCAGCGTCGTTCTTGCTGGTCTCCCGCGCGTCGAAGCGGATGTTCTCCAGCAGCAGCACATCGCCGTCGGTGAGTCCCTCGGACCGTGCGAGCGCGTCCGAGCCGACCACGTCGCCGGCCAGCTGGACATGCCTGCCCAGCTGATCGCTGAGCGCCTTGGCCACCGGCGCCAGCGAGTACTTCGGATCCGGGCCGTCCTTGGGCCGGCCGAGGTGGGCGGTGACGACGACCTTGGCTCCCGCGTCGGACAGCGCCTTGAGCGTGGACACCGACGCGGTGATGCGGCCCGGGTCGGTGATGTTGCCGTCGTCGTCCAGCGGGACGTTGAGGTCGGAGCGCACCAGGACGCCCCGACCCTCGACGCCGTCGTTCAGCAGATCGTCGAGCGTTCTGACGGCCATCGCGACTAGAGGGACTTGCCGACGAGCGCGACCAGATCGACCAGGCGGTTGGAGTAGCCCCACTCGTTGTCGTACCAGGAGACGACCTTGGCCTGGTTGTCGATGACCTTGGTCAGGCCCGAGTCGAACAGCGAGCTGTGCGGGTCGGTGACGATGTCGCTGGACACGATCGGGGCGTCGTAGTACTTGAGGATGCCCTTGAGCGGCCCGTCGGCGGCGGCCTTGAACGCGGCGTTGATCTCGTCGACGGTGCCCGGCTTGTTCAGCTCCGCGGTGAGGTCGGTGACCGAGCCGGTGGGGATCGGCACCCGCAGCGCGTAGCCGTCGAGCTTGCCCTTCAGTTCGGGCAGCACCAGGCCGATGGCCTTGGCGGCGCCGGTCGAGGTGGGCACGATGTTGATGGCGGCGGCGCGGGCCCGGCGCAGGTCCTTATGCGGGCCGTCCTGCAGGTTCTGGTCCTGGGTGTAGGCGTGGATCGTCGTCATCAGGCCCTTGACGATGCCGAACTCGTCGTTGAGCACCTTGGCCAGCGGGCCGAGGCAGTTCGTGGTGCACGACGCGTTGGAGATGATGTTCTGGCTGCCGTCGTACTTGTCGTCGTTGACGCCGAGCACGATGGTGATGTCCTCGTCGCTGGCCGGCGCCGAGATGATGACCTTCTTGGCGCCCGCGTCGAGGTGGCCCTGCGCCTTGTCGCGCTTGGTGAAGATGCCGGTGGACTCGACGACGACGTCGACGCCCAGGTCGCCCCACGGCAGGGCCGACGGGCCCTCCTTGATGGACAGACCCTTGAGCTTGTGTCCGCCGACGATGATCTCTTCGCCGTCGACCTCGACGTCGTAGGGCAGCCGACCGAGGATCGAGTCGAACTTCAGCAAGTGCGCGAGCGTCTCGTTGTCGGTGAGGTCGTTGACGGCCACGATCTCTATGTCGGTGTTCTTGCCCTCGTGCTTCTGGGCGTCCAGCGCGCGGAAGAAGTTTCGCCCGATGCGGCCGAAGCCGTTGACGCCTACCCGGATGGTCACGTGGTTCTCCTCTTGATCGCCTCTGGTGTGGTACTCGAAGGCCAGCCTAATGGGGCGGCCGATGGGCCGCGCGGGCTGGTCAGTGCAGCGCCAGGCGCTGGTCGGCGTACGGATTGCCGAGCCATTTGCGGCGGATTCCCTGCAGGGTGCCATCGGCCTCGAGTTCGGCCTGCGCGACGGTGATCCGGCCGAGCAGCCGCTGGTCGCCGGCGGCCACGGCGATCGCGATCTCGTCCGTGGTCAGTCCCTTCTGGACGACCTCGACCCCGCGGACGTGCTTGACCAGTTCGGTCAGCACGGGAGCCAGCTTCATGAAGGCGTCGCAGCCACCGGTGGTCAGGTCGGCCAGTGCGGTCTTGATGTCGCCGTATTCGTAACGCTTCACCGCGGCGGCCCTGCCCTCCTCGACGAGGCGCTGGGCGATCGGCTCGCTGGTGTTGCCCTGCTGCACGCCGATGGTCAGCCCGTCGAGGTCGTCGACGGAACGCACCCGCGGCAGCCGTGCGGTGTCGACCGCGAGGGCCTGCCCGCTGATCAGGTAGGGCGGCGCGAAGGCCGCCCTGGCCTCACGCTCGGGTGTGACCGTCGTGCCCGCGGCGACGCAGTCGAACTCCCCGGCGGCGAGCGCGTCGAAGATGCCGTCGAAGTCGGCGCCCTCGTAGCCGACGAACTCGACGGTGTCGCCGAGGTGCTCGGCGACCGCGGTCATGAGGTCGATGTCGAGGCCCGCGGGACGGCCGTCGTCGCCGGCCATGCCGTTGAACGGTGGATCGGGAAAGGCCACGCCGACCCGTAGATTGCCCATGCCGCCACGGTAACGAAGTCGCACCATCCGCGAGCGCACGGTTGTTAGCGTCGCCACTCGGCGTTCCCGTGCAACATCCGTGCACTCGGCGACGGCGGTAGCCAGCAAAGACCCGCGCGCCGAATCCGTGCGCTCGGCGGCAAGGGCGTGGGCTAAGCGTCCTCGAGCAGGTCGGGCGTCACCGCGGACTCGGTGTCGGGAATGCCGTCCTGCTTGGCCTTCCGGTCGGCCATCGAAAGCAAGCGTCGGATCCGGCCTGCCACAGCGTCTTTCGTCATGGGCGGGTCGGCCAACCGGCCGAGTTCCTCGAGCGAGGCCTGCCGGTGCTCCACCCGCAACCGGCCTGCCGCCGACAGGTGGTCCGGCACGGTGTCACCCAAGATGTGCAACGCCCGCTCCACCCGGGCGGCCGCCGCGACCGCCGCGCGTGCCGAGCGCCGCAGGTTCGCGTCGTCGAAGTTGGCCAGCCGGTTCGCGGTAGCGCGGACCTCGCGCCGCATCCGGCGCTCCTCCCACGTCAACCGGGTGTCCTGAGCGCCCATCCGGGTCAGCAGCGCACCGATGGCCTCGCCGTCGCGCACCACCACCCGGTCGCTGCCCCGAACCTCGCGCGCCTTCGCGCTCACCCCCAGCCGGCGGGCCGCACCGACCAGCGCCAGCGCCGCCTCGGGACCCGGGCAGCTCACCTCGAGCGCCGAGGAGCGACCCGGCTCGGTCAGCGATCCGTGCGCGAGAAACGCACCGCGCCAAGCGGCTTCGGCGTCGCCGACGCTGCCGCCGACCACCTGGGCCGGAAGTCCGCGCACCGGGCGGCCACGGAGGTCCAGCAGGCCTGTCTGTCTGGCCAGAGCCTCGCCGTCCTTGGCCACCCGCACCACGTACCGGGTGCCCTTGCGGATCCCGCTGGCCGACAGCACGTGCACCACCGCGTTGTAGCCGTACAGGTCGTGGATGTCCTTGCGGAGACGGCGGGCGATGATGCCCAGGTCGACCTCGGCCTCGACGACCACCCGCCCCGACACGATGTGCAGCCCACCGGCGAAGCGCAGCAGGGCGGCCACCTCGGCGCGGCGAGCGCTCACCGAGTTGACCACCAACCGGCTCAGCTCGTCCTTGACCTCGGCTGTCATCGCCACGGGTCGTCACCTCTCGGTCTGTTCACGGTCGGTGTGGGCACCGTCGGCATCTGCACATCGGGGGCCGGGGCCACCCCTCGCAAGCGGACACCCTCCAGTGCCGCGGCCAGTTTCGCCGGGTCATGTAAAGGTGTACCAGGTCTACACACGTCAGCAAACTCCACGCGGGCCTCGAGGATGGTGGCGGTGCGGCTCAGTTGCTCACGCTCGCGGTCGCTCGGCACCCGGGTGGCGTCGACGATGATGTCGTGCGCGGTGAAGTCCGGCGCGTGCTGGGCGAGCACGTGGATGTGCCGCTCCACCGAGAAGCCGGCGGTCTCCCCCGGCTCGGCCGCGAGGTTGAGCACCAGCGCCCGCCTGGCGGAGGTGGCGCGCAGCGCAGCCGCCAGTTCCGGCACCAGCACATGCGGGATGACGCTGGTGAACCACGAGCCCGGGCCCAGCACCACCAGATCGGCGCTCATGATCGCGTCCACCGCCTGCCGGGTCGCCGGCGGGTCACCCGGCAGCAACCGGACCCGGCGCACCTTGCCGACCGTCGTCGCGATCGCCACCTGACCGCGGATCACCCGGCTCATCCGCGGATCGGACTCCAGGCCCGCGACGTCGGCCTCGATCTGCAGTGCGATCGGGCACATCGGCAGCACCCGGCCCTTCAGTCCGAGCACCCGGCCCAGCTCGTCGAGCGCGGCGACCGGATCGGCGAGCACCTCGCTCAGCCCGGCCAGCATCAGGTTGCCGATCGGATGGCCGGCCAGCGCGCCACTGCCGCCGAACCGGTGCTGGATGATCGTCGCCCACAGCCGTCCCTGCGGTGTGTCGGATGCCAACGCCGCCAACGCCATCCGCAGATCGCCTGGCGGAACCACGTCCAGTTCGCTGCGCAGCCGCCCCGACGATCCGCCGTCGTCGGCGACCGTGACCACCGCGGTGACGTGATGGCTGAGGCGGCGTGCCGCGGACAGCGTCGCATACAGGCCGTGCCCACCGCCGAGCGCGACGATCCGCGGGCTCATTCGCGCCCCAGATCCCGGTGCAGCACCCGCACCGTCAGCCCGTCACCGCCTTGCAGCCGCCCGGCCAGCGCCTCGGCCATCGCGACGCTGCGATGCTTGCCGCCCGTACATCCGATGGCGACCGTCATGTAGCGCTTTCCCTCCCGGCGGTAGCCCTCGATCACGACGTCCAGCAACCGATGGTAGGTGTCGAGGAACTCGGCGGCGCCCGGCTGCCCGAGCACGTAGTCGCGCACCGCCTCGTGCTGGCCGGTGTGCGGACGCAGGTCGTCGACCCAGTGCGGATTCGGCAGGAACCGCACGTCCATCACCGTGTCGGCATCCATCGGCAGGCCGTATTTGTACCCGAACGACTCGACCGTGACGCTCGTGTGGGCGACGGTCTCGCCACCGAACGCCCGCTCGATGCTCTCGCGCAGCGCGGGCACCGACAGCTTCGAGGTGTCGATCACCAGGTCGGCCGTCGCGCGCACCGCGGCCAGCAGCGCCCGTTCGGCGGCGATGCCCTCGGCCAGCGTCTGGTTGCCCTGCAGCGGATGGCTGCGGCGGTTCTGTTCGTAGCGCCGCACCAGGATGTCGTCGGACGCCTCGAGGAACAGCACCCGCGGTCTGATGTTGCGGGTCGCCAGATCGCTGCGCACCCAGTCAAGGTCGCCGGTGAAACCACGCGACCGGACGTCCATCACCACGGCCAGCTGCGTGATGCGGGAACCGGCGGCCAGCCCCAGCTCGACCATCCGGGCGATCAGCTCCGGCGGCAGGTTGTCGGCGACGTACCAGCCGAGGTCCTCGAGCACCTTGGCCGCCGTTCCGCGACCCGCCCCGGACAGCCCGGTCACCAGCACGACGTCGATGCCCGATTCCCCGCCCGACTCGTGAACCACCCCGTCGTCCTGCAGTTGTCCGCTCATTCCTGACTCTGTCATCCCGATGCCCTGGCCTGATCATCCTCGACAACGGCTGTGGGCACAGCGGAATCGGCCGCCGCGCCGCCGAGCGCCTCCAGCACCGCCTTCGCCGTCGCCGCGCCGATCCCCGGCACCGCGGTGATCTCCTCGACGGTGGCCTCCTTCAGCTTGGCCACCGAACCGAAGTGGGTCACGAGCGCCTTGCGCCGGTGTTCGCCCAGCCCACGCACCGAGTCGAGCGCCGACGCCGTCATCCGCTTGGACCGCTTGCTGCGGTGATAGGCGATGGCGAACCGGTGCGCCTCGTCGCGGACGCGCTGCAGCAGATACAGCCCCTCGCTGTTGCGCGGGAAGATCACCGGGTCGGGTTCCGCGGGCACCCACACCTCCTCCAGCCGCTTGGCCAGCCCGACGACGGCGACGTCGGTGACCCCGAGTTCGTCGAGCACCGCCTGTGCGGCGTTGACCTGAGGCGCGCCGCCGTCGACGACGAACAGGTTCGGCGGGTAGGCGAAGCGCCGCGGCCTGGCCGTGCCCGCGGCGTCGGTCGCCTCCGTCACGTCCGGCGCGTCCGGGGTCTCCGTCGGGGGCCGGGTGTCGTGCAGATGGCGGTAGAAGCGCCGCCGGGTGACCTCGGCGATGGAGGCCACGTCGTCGGAGCGGCCCTCCCCGGCGGCCTCCCGGATCGCGTAGTGGCGGTAGTCGGACTTGCGCGGCAGCCCGTCCTCGAACACCACCAGCGAGGCCACCACGTCGGTGCCCTGGACGTGGCTGATGTCGACGCACTCGATGCGCAGCGGTGCGTCGGCGAGCCCGAGGGTGTCCTGGATGCTCTGCAGCGCAGCGCTTCTCGCCGTGAAGTCGCCGGCTCGTTTCAACTTGTGCTGTGCCAGCGCGTCCATCGCGTTGCGTCTCACGGTCTCGGCCAGCGCCCGCTTGTCACCACGCTGGGGCACCCGCAGCGACACCCGCGACCCGCGCAGCCCCGACAGCCATTCCGCCAGTTCGTCGGCGTTGTCCGGCAGGCACGGCACCAGCACCTGACGGGGCACCGGGTTGGTCGCCTCGTCCTTGCCGCCGTCGCCGGCCACGCCCAGCTCCGCCTGGTCGCCGTAGAACTGGGTGAGGAACTGTTCGACCAACCGCTCCTCGCCGGATTCGCCGGGGTCGCCGGACTTCTCGACGATCCAGCCGCGCTGGCCGCGCACCCGCCCGCCGCGGACGTGGAAGACCTGTACCGCCGCCTCGAGCTCGTCGTCGGCGAAGGCCACCAGGTCGGCGTCGGTGCCGTCACCGAACACGACGGTCTGCTTCTCGAGCGCCCGCTTCAGCGCGCCGATGTTGTCCCGTAACCGCGCCGCGCGTTCGAAGTCCAACTGCCCGGCGGCCTCGGCCATCTGCTGTTCCATGTCACGGGCCAGCCGGTCGGTCTTGCCCGCCAGGAAGTCGCAGAAGTCCAGCACGATCCGGCGGTGTTCGTCGGCGCTGACCCGGCCGACGCACGGCGCCGAGCACTTGTCGATGTAGCCGAGCAGGCAGGGCCGGTCGATCTGCTTGTGCCGCTTGAACACTCCGGCCGAGCAGGTGCGCGACGGGAACACCCGGGTGAGCAGGTCGAGGGTCTCCCGGATCGCCCAGGCGTGCGAGTACGGACCGAAGTACCGCACCCCCTTGCGCCGCGGGCCCCGGTAGACCATAAGCCGCGGGTACTCCTCGTTCAGCGTGACCGCCAGCACCGGGTAGGACTTGTCGTCGCGGTAGCGGATGTTGAACCGCGGATCGAACTCCTTGATCCAGAGGTACTCCAGCTGCAGCGCCTCGACCTCGGTGGTGACCACCGTCCACTCGACCTTGGCCGCGGTCGTCACCATCTGCCTGGTGCGCGGCGCCAGGCCGGCGATGTCGGCGAAGTAGGAGTTCAGCCTGCTGCGCAGGCTCTTGGCCTTGCCGACATAGATCACCCGGCCGTGCGGGTCGCGGAAGCGGTAGACACCCGGTTCGACGGGTATCGACCCGGGCGCGGGTCGGTACGTCGCTGGATCGGGCACGGTTTCCAGGTTACTGCCGCAAGCACCTGTGACTCCGCTAACGTCGAGGCGTGCGCATCCCGGTATGCCCGCAGAAGCTCGCGGCCCTGTTGGCGGCTGTCGGACTGGTGGTCGCCGGCTGCGGCGGCGACGAGGAGTCCCCGCCCACCCCCGCGGCGAGCCCGTGCGAGATCGTGTCCAACGGCACACCGGCGCCCAAGACGCCGACCGCCGCACCCGACGCTCCCACCTCGCGGAATCTCGGCACCAATCCCGAGGTGGCGACGGGCTACCGCAAGGACATGACGGCCGTGAACACGGCGCGCTATGCGGTCGCAACGGCGAATCCGCTGGCCACCCAAGAGGCATGCCGGGTGCTGCGCGACGGTGGCACCGCCGCCGACGCGCTGGTCACCGCGCAGGCGGTGCTGGGCCTGGTCGAACCTCAGGCATCCGGCATCGGCGGCGGCGGCTTCCTGCTGTACTTCGACGCCGCGTCGGGCAAGGTGCAGGCCTACGACGGACGTGAGGTGGCCCCGGCCGCCGCGACCGAGAACTACCTGCGCTGGATCTCCGACACCGACCGCACCGAGCCGAAGCCGGACGCGAGGGCGTCGGGTCGTTCCATCGGTGTGCCCGGCATCGTGCGGATGCTCGAGGACGCCCACCGGGAGCACGGCAAGTCCACCTGGCGCGACCTGTTCCAGCCCGCGGTGGGGCTGGCCGACCGCGGTTTCGACATCAGTCCCCGGCTGGCCGCGGCCATCGCGGACGTCGCCAAGGAGTTGCGGGTCGACCCCGAGGCCGCCGCCTACTTCCTCAACGCCGACGGCAGCCCCAAGACCGCGGGCACCCGGCTGACGAACCCGGCATACGCCAAGACCCTCGGCGCGCTGGCGACCAACGGGGCGCAGGCGTTCTACACCGGGCCGATCGCCCAGGCGATCGTGGAATCCGCCGCGGACACCGCGGGCGGCCGCACCCCCAGCCTGATGACGGTGCAGGACCTGGCCGGCTACACGGTGAAGATGCGTGAGCCGCTGTGCAAGTCGTACCGCGGCCGGGAGGTGTGCGGGATGCCGCCGCCGTCCTCGGGTGGCATCGCGGTGCTGGCCACCCTCGGCATGCTGGAGCGCTTCTCGATGGGCGACCACAAGCCCACCGACCTCGACCTCAACGGCGGCCGGCCGTCGGTGATGGGTGTCCACCTCATCTCCGAGGCCGAACGGCTGGCCTACGCCGATCGCGACAAGTACGTCGCCGACACCGAATTCGTCCCGCTGCCGGGCGGCACCCCGGACACCCTGCTCAACAGCGACTACCTCGCCGGGCGTGCGGCGCTGATCTCCGAGCAGCGGACGATGGGCACCGCCAAGCCGGGCGCGTTCGGCCCACCGACCTCGCCGGTGCCGCCGACACCGGAACACGGCACCAGCCAGATCAGCGTGGTCGACTCCTTCGGCAACGCCGCATCGCTGACCACCACCGTGGAGTCGGCGTTCGGCTCGTTCCACATGGTCGACGGCTTCATCCTCAACAACCAGCTCACCGACTTCTCGGCGGAGCCCGCCGGACCGGACGGTGCGCCGGTCGCCAACCGGATCCAGCCCGGCAAGCGGCCGCGCAGCACGATGGCGCCGACACTGGTGTTCGGCGAGGGCGGTGGCGCGCCGGGGGCACGGGGGCCGTTGTACGCCGTGCTCGGCTCCCCCGGCGGCTCGGTGATCATCCAGTTCGTCGTGAAGACCGTCGTCGGCATGACCGACTGGGGGCTCGATCCGCAGCAGGCGGTCGGAATGGTCGACTTCGGGGCCGCGAACACGCCGAAAACCAATGTGGGCGGCGAACATCCAAACATCAACACCGCCAACGACGGCGACGACGACCCGCTCGTGCAGGGTCTGCGCAAACTCGGCCACGACGTCGACCTGGCCGACCAGTCGAGTGGGTTGTCCGCGATCGTGCGGGACCAGTCCGGCCTGACCGGCGGCGCCGATCCGCGTCGCGAAGGGCTGGTGATGGGCGACGCGCGGTGAGCAGGAGCGCCGGGGGTACCGCCCGCCCGGAGGGTAGGGGGCCGACTCGAGGTGTGCTCCGGTGACGACCGCCAGGGTCACCCGCCTCGCCGAATCCGATTGGCGCACGTTCGCCGTCATCCGGTTGCGGGCGCTCACCGACTCACTGGGTTCCGACGACCCGCAGTTCGTCAACGAGTCCGCGTTCACCGCGGCGCAGTGGCGGCGCCGGCTGCGTGACCACGCACAGTTCGCCGCATTCGTCGACGACCGTCCGGTCGGGCTGATCGGCGCGCAGAAGGAGAGCATCGACACCGTGTACCTGTACTCCTTATGGCTCGATCCCGAGGCACGCGGACACGGTCTGGCCCGGCCGCTGGTCGAGGCCGCCGTGGACTGGGCGAGCAGGCAGGGCGCCCGGACGGTG
Source organism: [Mycobacterium] manitobense (assembly GCF_025821665.1). Classification (GTDB taxonomy): domain Bacteria; phylum Actinomycetota; class Actinomycetes; order Mycobacteriales; family Mycobacteriaceae; genus Mycobacterium; species Mycobacterium arseniciresistens. The sequence goes on along the minus strand of NZ_JACKSJ010000145.1, from coordinate 6,991 downwards.
ACGCTGCGGGTGGCCGCCGACAACTCGGTGGCCCGCAGCGTCTACGAGAGCCTGGGATTCACTGTGAAGTCGGTGACTGCGGAGGGGACGCGTCCCGAGTTCGCGATGGCGCTCAGCGTGACGTGATGTCGGGCCGGTGGCGCGCCAGCGCGGCACGCACCTGGTCCATCGCGTCGACGGCGCGCCCCTTGTCGATCGCCTGGATGGCCATGACGGGGATGTACTCGTCGTCCGGCAGGTCGATCCGGGCCCACCGGGCGCCCACCGGGAACGACACACCCACCACGTCGGACCACGGAATGAGCTTGTACGTCAACAGATTCCGCACCGCCAGGCCCGACGCACCGACACGGAGCCGGGGCCTGGCGAAGAGCAGCACCACGCCGCCGATCACGACGCCGAGCAGGGCGATCGCCACCTGGTCGGCGGTCTGGAAGATCACCCCGGTCGAGCGGACCTTGAGCAGCAGGCCCACGGTGACGTGCGCGGCGACGATGATCACGGCCGCCGCGTAGGCGAAGTACGGCGTGAGATGGGGCCGCACCTCGAGCTCGACGTCGTTGCCGGAGGCGTCGCTCATGACCCGCGCAGCTCACGCAGGGTCAGCGCGGTCGACAGCGCCGCCGCGGCGGCCTGGGCGCCCTTGTCCTCGATCGAGGACGGCAGGCCCGCGCGGTCGAGGGCCTGGTCCTCGGTGTTGACGGTCAGCACCCCGTTGGCGACCGGGGTGGACGCGTCGAGCGACACCCGGGTCAGGCCCTGGGTCACCGCATCGCAGACGTAATCGAAATGCGGTGTCTGGCCGCGGATCACCACGCCGAGCGCCACCACCGCGTCGTGGCCTGCGGCCAAAGCCTGTGCCACCACCGGTATCTCGATGGCCCCGAGAACACGCACCACCGTGGGGTCGTCGATGCCGGCTTCGGACGCGACCTTGCGGGCGCCGTCGAGCAGGGCGTCACAGATCTGCTGGTGCCAGGTGCTGGCGACGATCGCCAGCTTGATGTCCGACGCGTCGAGCTCCGGCAGGTCCGGGACCCCGGCCGCCGGGCTCACCGGGCGCCGCCGGAGTCGCGCGGATCGCCGGCCGGGCGGCGGTCGCCGAGCAGGTAGACCGCCTCGTCGTAGCCGTCCATCGTGTGCGCCTCTTCGAAGTCGTCCAGGCCGATCAGGTCGTGGCCCATGCGGTCGCGTTTGGTCATCAGGTAACGGATGTTCTCGGAGTTGGCCCGCACCGGCAACGGCACCCGCTCGATGATGTGCAGCCCGTACCCGTCGAGGCCGACGCGCTTGGCGGGATTGTTGGTCAGCAGCCGCATCGACCGCACACCCAGATCGACGAGGATCTGCGCCCCGATGCCGTAGTCCCTCGCGTCGGCGGGCAGGCCCAGCTTGAGGTTCGCGTCGACGGTGTCGTCGCCGGCGTCCTGCAGCTGATAGGCCTGCAGCTTGTGCATCAGGCCGATGCCGCGTCCCTCGTGGCCCCGCATGTACAGCACGATGCCGCGGCCCTCGCGGGCCACCATCGCCATGGCGGCGTCCAGTTGCGGCCCGCAGTCGCAGCGCCGGGAGCCGAACACGTCACCGGTCAGGCACTCCGAGTGCACACGGACCAGCACGTCGTGGCCGTCGCCATGCGGGCCGGCCACGTCGCCGCGCACCAGCGCCACGTGTTCGACGTCCTCGTAGATGCTGGTGTAGCCGACGGCGCGGAACTCGCCGTGCCGGGTGGGGATGCGGGCCTCGGCGATGCGGACGATGTGCTTCTCGTGCTTGCGCCGCCACTCGATCAGGTCGGCGATCGAGATCAGCGCGAGTTCGTGCTCGTCGGCGAAGACCCTCAGCTCGTCGGTCTGCGCCATCGCGCCCTCGTCCTTCTGGCTGACGATCTCGCAGATCGCCCCCGCGGGCTGCAGCCCCGCCAGCCTCGCCAGATCGACCGCGGCCTCGGTGTGCCCGGGCCGGCGCAGCACGCCACCGTCCTTGGCGCGCAGCGGCACCACGTGGCCCGGCTTGGTGAAGTCCTCGGCCACGGCACCGGGGTCTGCGAGTGCGCGCATCGTCGTCGCCCGGTCGGAGGCCGAGATACCGGTTCCGACACCAACTTTCGCGTCCACGGTGACCGTGTAGGCGGTGCCGTGCTTGTCCTGGTTGACCGCGTACATCGGCAGCAGGCCGAGCCGGTCGCACACCTCGCCGCTCAGCGGCACGCACAGGTAGCCCGAGGTGTAGCGGACCATGAACGCGACGAGTTCGGGGGTGGCCTTCTCGGCGGCGAAGATCAGGTCGCCTTCGTTCTCGCGGTCCTCGTCGTCGATGACGACCACGGCCTTACCCGCCGCTATGTCGGCGATCGCCCGTTCGACAGAGTCGAGCCTGGTCATCTGCTGCCACCTTCACCGGATCCGAGACCTCGGTCGGTCGATTCGGTGACCGGGTCCACACCATCAGTATGAACCACTCGCAGACGGCGATTATTGCCAGCTAGCCCGCCGTGGGACCCATCAGTCGCTCGACGTACTTGGCGATGATGTCGACCTCGAGGTTGACCGGGTCACCGATGGCCGCGGAGCCCAGCGTCGTCAATTCCCGGGTGGTGGGGATCAACGAGACCTCGAACCAGTCGTCTCCCAGGCCCGACACGGTCAGCGACACACCGTTGACGGTGATGGACCCCTTCTCGACGACGTAGCGGGACAGCGACGCGGGCAGGTCGATCCGCATCACCTCCCAGTGCTCGAACGGTGTGCGCGCAATCACATGGCCGGTGCCGTCGACGTGGCCCTGCACGATGTGCCCGCCGAGCCGGCTGTTGACCGCCGCAGCACGCTCCAGGTTGACCCGGCTGCCTTCGGCGATGTCGCGCAGGCTCGACCGGTTGAGGGTCTCGCCCATCACGTCGGTCGAGAACGATCCGTCGGCCAGCACGTCGACCACCGTCAGGCAGACGCCGTTGACGGCGATCGAGTCGCCGTGACCGGCGTCCGACGTGACGACCGGACCGCGGATGACCAGCCGGGCGGCGTCACCGAGGTCCTGTTTGTCGACGACCTCGCCCACCTCTTCGACGATTCCTGTGAACACGACGACCAGCCTATTCCGGCGTGCCGGCGGATCGCCGGTGCGGGCGGCGAACTCGTCGGCGCGAAGCGAACCTCTACGATGCAAGTCATGCGTCTGCGCCCACGCCATTCCCTGCATGCCTTCATCGCAATCCTTTTCGCCACCGCGTTGGTGGTGACCGGCTGTTCGTCGTCGCCGGAGCAGTCGAGCGAGCCGCTGCCCGACGCGGCCACCTTGCTGCAGGACTCCGCGAAGACCACCCGGGAGCTGCAGAGTGCGCACCTGAAGCTCTCGACGACAGGTGAGATCCCGGAGCTGCCGATCGAGACCCTGGAAGGCGACCTGACCAACACGCCCGCGGTCGCCGCGCAGGGCACCACCAACCTCGCTCTCATGGGTCAGCGGCTCGAAGGTGTGCAGTTCTCCGTCGTCGACGGCACCCTGTACGCCGCGCTCACGCCGGGCAGCGGTCTGCAGGACTTCGGTCCGGCCGCCGACATCTTCGACGTCTCGGCGATCCTCGACCCGAACCGCGGACTGGCCAACCTGCTGGCCAACTTCACCGACGCCAAGGCCGATGGTCGCGAGAACATCGCGGGCGCCGACACCGTGCGGGTGACCGGCACGGTCAGCGCGGAGGCCGTCAACTCGATCGCCCCGCAGCTCGGCGCCACCGGCCCCGTGCCCGCCACGGCGTGGATCGCCGAGAACGACAAGAAAGAACTGGTGCAGGCACAGCTGCAACCCAAGGACGGCGTGAGCATCACCATGACGTTCACCGACTGGGGTAAGCCGGTCACCGTCACCAAGCCCGCGGTGTGATGACTTCTCCCTCAGTGGAAGCCACGCCGAAGACAACGGTGCGCAGCCGCGGCATCGCGCTGAGCGCGGGCAGCCTCGCGGTGCTGCTTGGCGCGCTCGACACCTACGTCGTGATCACCATCATTCGCGACATCATGATGGACGTCGGGATCGCGATCAATCAGATCCAGCGGGTCACGCCGATCATCACCTGGTACCTGCTGGGTTACATCGCCGCGATGCCGCTGCTCGGGCGCGCGTCGGACCGATTCGGCCGCAAAATGATGCTGCAGGTCAGCCTCGCCGGGTTCGCGATCGGCTCGGTGATCACCGCGATGTCGACCGACCTCGTGCTGATGGTCGTCGGCCGAACCATCCAGGGCGCCGCCAGCGGCGCACTGCTGCCGGTCACCCTCGCCCTGGCCGCCGATCTGTGGGCAAGCCGCCAACGCGCTGCCGTGCTCGGCGGGGTGGGCGCCGCCCAGGAACTCGGCGCTGTGTTGGGCCCGGTGTACGGCATCGCCATGGTCTGGGCGTTCCACCACTGGCAGGCGGTGTTCTGGGTCAACGTGCCGCTGGCGGTCATCGCGATGGTGATGATCCACTTCAGCCTGCCCGGGCGCCGACAGACCGACGAGCCGCAGAGGGTCGACGTGGTCGGCGGCGTGCTGCTCGCCGTCGCGCTCGGCCTGGTGGTCATCGGGCTGTACAACCCCGCGCCGGACGGCAAGAAGATCCTCCCCGACTACGGTGCGCCGCTGCTGATCGCCGCCGCGGTGGTCACCGTCGGCTTCTTCGTCTGGGAGCGGTTCGCCCGCACCCGCCTGATCGAACCCGCGGGGGTGCGGTTCCGGCCGTTCCTCGCCGCGCTCGGGGCGTCCCTCACGGCGGGCGCAGCGCTGATGGTGACGCTGGTCAACGTCGAACTGTTCGGGCAGGGCGTCCTCGGCCAGTCCCAGAACGAGGCCGCGTTCCTGCTGCTTCGATTCCTCATCGCGCTCCCGGTCGGCGCACTGCTGGGCGGGTGGATCGCCAGCCGGGTCGGTGACCGGATGGTCGCGTTCGCCGGCCTGGTGATCGCCGCCGGCGGGTTCTTCCTGATCTCGAAGTGGCCGGTGGACCTGTTCGCGGCGCGCCACGACCTCGGATTCGTGTCGCTGCCGGTGCTCGACACCGATCTCGCGATCGCCGGCATCGGACTGGGCCTGGTGATCGGCCCGCTGACCTCGGCGACGCTGCGGGTGGTGCCGGCAGCCCAGCACGGCATCGCGTCGGCCGCGGTGGTGGTGGCGCGCATGATCGGCATGCTCGTCGGCATCGCCGCGCTGTCGGCGTGGGGCCTGTACCGGTTCAATAAGGCCCTGGCTCAGCGCCTGGAGGAGCTGCCGCAGCCCGTCGTGAGCTCGCCAAGAGAGCAGGCGCTCGCCCAGGCCACCCGTTACACCCAGGCGACGCTCGAGGCGTACGTGATGCAGTTCCAGGACATCTTCCTCGCGACGGCCGTGGTCTGCATCGTCGGCGCGCTGCTGGGTCTGCTGATCGCGGGCCGCCACGAACACGCCGACGAACTGGCCGAACCGGAGTCCGCGCCACCCGCCGATCAGCCGGTGTCAGCGCCACCCGCCGACGAGCCCGTGCTCAGCGACCGGGCCGCCGCCGGCGCGGAGCGGCAGCTGGGCCGACACCGGGCCGACTGACGTCAGCAGCGCTCGAGGCCGGGGCGCAACAGCGTCGGCTCGCTGCGGTCCTCCTTTTTGCCAGGAAGGACGCTGCGGAGGGGCGCGAAGACGAAGGTCTTCACAGATTGCGGGGTCACGGTGGGAATACTGAGCCAGTCCTGCAGTGCAGTCACGCTCAAGTCCTTTGCTCGGGGTCACCAGCGCGTGGGTCGTCGGTGACAGCGCTCTGGTACGAGTGTACCGAGAGTGGCACCTCATTTGTTTGCCGTGGCTGCGCGTCGAGGGCGAGATAGCCCACAGTCGGTGTGGAAGCGGGCCGCCTGCTGGTGAACCTTTTCGAGCGCCCACCCGTCGACAAGACGTGACGAACTCGACCGCGGCCCTGGCCGCTGATGTGATGGACGCCCTCAACACCCGGCAGCTGGACCGCCTCCACGACCTGGTCACCGACGACTTCATCGACCACGGCTCTCCGGTGCCGCTGCCGCCGGGCCCCGACGGGTACATCGCGATCCTCACATTCGTCACGGAGGTGCTCGGCGTCCGCTACGAGGTCCACGACGTCGTGGAATCCGGCGACACCGTCGCGATCCGGGCCACCGCGCACGGTGTCAACGCGGTGTCGCCGGAGGGCGTGATGGCCACCGGCAGGCCGTTCGCCATGAAGACGGCGCACTTCTTCCGATCGCGGGGCGGTCGGTTGTGCGAGCACTGGGGCATCCGCGACGAACTCGACGTGCTGTATCAGGTCGGTGCGCTGACTCCGCCCGCCCGCTTGGCGGTCGACTAGGCCGGGATCAGGCTCACCAGCAGGTCCGATCCGATGGCGTCCATGCCGTCGAACCGCCAGCGTCGGGCTGCGGCGATGGTCGGCACACCGACGTCGTCGACCGCGGTGATCGGCCCGCCGAGCAGGATCGGCGCCATGTACGCCAGGATCCGGTCGACCACGCCTGCCCGCACGAACGCGCCTGCCAGCGTCGGTCCGCCTTCGACGAGCACGTCGGTGCGGTCGGTCAGCGCCCGTATCACCTCGTGCGGGTCGTGGGTGCGGATCACCATGGTCCTCGAGTCGTCGTTGAGCACCCTCGCCTCCGAGGAGATCTCGCGCTGCCCCACGACGACGCGCAGCGGTTGCCGGTCGGCGAGACTGCCGTCGGGCCTGCGGGCGGTCAGCGTGGGATCGTCGGCGAACACGGTGCCGGTGCCCACCACGATGGCATCCGCCCGGGCCCGCCTGCGGTGCACGTCGGCGCGGGCGGCCTCGCCGGTGATCCACTGGCTGGTGCCGTCGGCCGCGGCGCTGCGGCCGTCGACGCTGGCGGCGAACTTCCACGTCACGTGCGGGCGGCCGGTGCGCTGCTTGTGCAGCCACTCCCGCAGCGGTCCACCGGAGACGACGTCGGCGAGCACCCCGGTCGCGACGTCGACGCCCGCCGCGGCTAGCC
>NZ_JACKSJ010000144.1 GCF_025821665.1 [Mycobacterium] manitobense | reverse complement strand
GGCGCGCTGGGCCCGCAGCCGGGCCTCCCGCTCGGCGGCCGCCGCCCGGCGCAGTGAATCGGCCCGTCCGCGAACGGCATTCGCGCGTTCCTCGGCGGTGCGCACGGTCAGCCGCGCCTCCACCTCGACGGAGCGGGCCGCCTCGGCGGCGGCCATCGACGCCTGCCGGTCGACCGGTTCGGCCTCCATGGTCGGCACCTGCTCGGCGTTGTGCAGGCGCTGCTCGATCTCGGCGAGCTCCTCGACGGTGCGCGCGCGGCCGGTCTCCAACTCGTCGCGCTGGGTGATCAGCCGCTGCCATTCGTCGTCGGCGGCGCGGGCGTCCTGCCCGAGCCGGCCTAGCTGCTCGTAGATGGCCGAGATCGCCGCGTCGGACTCGTTGAGGGCGGCCAGCGCCTCCTCGGCGGAGTCCTGGCGGGCGCGTTGTTCGTCGAGTGCGCCTGCCAGCGCGGCGGTCAGCTCGCCGACCAGTTTCTCCGCGGCCACCAGGTCCGTGCGGGCCTTGTCGATCTCCGAGGCGATCTCCAGCGTGCTCGGCTTGCGGTCCGATCCGCCGCTGACCCAGCCCGCCCCGAACAGGTCACCGTCGGCGGTCACCGCGCGCAGGCCGGGCCGGGCGGTCACCAGCTGCTGCGCCGCCGCCAGGTCATCGACCACGGCGACGTGGGCGAGCATCGCCGTGACAGCCCCGCGCAGCCGGTCGGGCGCATCCACCACATCGGTCGCCCACACCGCCCCCGCGGGCAGCGTCTCCGCCGGTGGCACGGCGGCCGCGGGCCAGTCCCCCAGCACGATC
>NZ_JACKSJ010000143.1:8169-46277 GCF_025821665.1 [Mycobacterium] manitobense | reverse complement strand
GCCGAGCGGCAGAGCGACCTGGCCACCGCGCGCCTGCGGCGCGACGACGCGCGCAACCGGCTGGCCAGGGCGGAAGAGGCGCTCGAGGAGGCCGAGCAGGCCCACGCCGCAGCCAAGCAGGCCGGCCGCGACGCGGGCGCCGTGGTGAAGGAGGCCAAGAGGGACCTCACCCGCGGCTGACCACCGTCCATGTGTCCCGGGTCATGTCCGCGGGCCCCACGTGGGCTTGGCGACAAACGATAGCCGACTCCCACATCGGGAGCCTACTCTCACTTTCATGTCGACACTTCTGCACCGGCTGGGCCGCTACGCCTTCGCCCGGCCCTGGCACGTCATCGGCGTGTGGCTGGCGCTGATCGCCGTCGTGGCAGGCATTCTCGCGGTCAACCCGCCCAAGGTCTCCAACGAGATGCGCATCAACGGCACGCCCGCCCAGCAGGTCATCGACCAGCTCGCCGAGCGGATGCCGGAGGCGTCCGGCGGGCAGGGCCTGATCGCGTTCGCCGCGCCGGCAGGCGCCCGCATCGACGACCCGGCGCACCGCGACGCCGTGCTGGCTGCCGTCGACGCCATCGCGCACAGCGACCACGTGCTCGACCCGAACGAGATCGCCAGGGCCGAAGTGGCCAAGGGCCCGGCCAGCCCGACGCTCGCCGCGTCGGCGGCCATCGCGCAGGCGCAGGTGCACGCGCCGGCGCCGGAGAATGCCCCGAAGCCGATGCTGGTCGACGGCCGACCGGTGCCCGGTGTGGTGGTCTCGGCCGACGGCGCCGCCGCGCTCTACCAGTTCTCCTTCGACAAGCAGACCGCCGAGCTGCCGACCGGCACCATCGAGCACACCGTGGACGCCGCCCGGGACGCGCTGGGACAGAGCGGCATCGAGGTGCTGCCGTCGGCGAGCATGCTGCAGATGCCCGAGATCATCGGTGTCGGCGAGATCATCGGCGTGATGGTGGCCGCACTCGTCCTGGTGATCACGCTCGGCTCGCTGGTGGCCGCCGGGCTGCCGCTGGTGACCGCGCTGACCGCCGTCGCGATCGGGGTGGGCGGCACCTTCCTGTTCTCGCACCTGGTGAACATGCAGTCGATGACGGCCGTGCTGGCGTTGATGCTCGGCCTCGCCGTCGGCATCGACTACGCCATGTTCATCGTCAACCGGCAGCGCCGACTCATCCTCGACCGTGGCCTGTCGGCGGCCGACGCCGCGGCGCGGGCCATCGGCACCGCGGGCAGCGCGGTGGTCTTCGCGGGCACCACGGTCGTCATCGCGTTGGTGGCGCTGACCGTGGTCGGCATCTCGCTGCTGACGCCGATGGCGCTGGCCGCCGCGGCGACGGTGGTGGTCGCCGTCGCCTCCGCGATCACCCTGCTGCCAGCGCTGCTCGGCCTGGTCGGCGAGCGGATCTGCTCGGCGAAGGCCCGCGACGAGGCCGCCGCGTCCGACAGCGACACCGGAAGCCACCGGTTCGCCTCGGCGTGGGTGGGCGCGGTGCTGCGGCACCGTGTCCCGGTCGCGATCGCCGGCGTCGTGGTCACCGGCCTGCTCGCGGTGCCCGCATTGAACATGTCACTCGGGCTGCCCGACGGCGGCAGCTACAACGAGGGCACCCCGCAGCGGGCGAGCTACGACCTGGTCGGCGAGCACTACGGCGCGGGCTTCAACGGGCCCCTGGTGGTGATCGCCGAACCGGCCGCGAGCGGGGCGCTCACCACGGCCGACCTCGTCGACACCTACAACGACCTGCGCCGGATGCCCGGCGTGGAGTCGGTGAGCCTGGGCACCGTCAGCGACACCGCCGACACCGCCGTGTTCTCGGTGGTGCCCACCGCGGGACCGACGGACGACGCGACCGCCCAGCTGGTGCGCGACATCCGGGCGCACGCCGGACCGCTGTCGGAACTGCGCGACGTCGACCTCGGCGTCACCGGTGTGACCGCGATGGGCATCGACACCACCGACCGGCTGGCCGAGGCGATCCCGCTCTACATCGCTGTCGTCGTCGGCCTGTCCCTGCTGGTGCTGCTGGTGGTGTTCCGCTCGATCGCGGTGCCCGTGAAGGCGACGGCGGGCTTCCTGCTCAGCGTGATCGCGACGTTCGGCGCCACCACCGCGCTCTTCCAGTGGGGCTGGTTCCAGCAGCTCATCGGGCTGAGCGCCACCGGGCCGATCCTGAGCCTGCTGCCGATCATCGTCATCGGCGTGTTGTACGGCCTGGCAATGGATTACGAGGTGTTCCTGGTCTCGTCGATGAAGGAGGCCCACGTGCACGGCCACCGCGGCGACGATGCGGTCACCCATGGGTTCGCGCAGGCCAGCCGGGTGGTCGCGGCAGCCGCGGTGATCATGATGGCGGTGTTCGCGGGCTTCGTGTTCAACGCCGACCCGATGATCAAGCAGATGGGCTTCGCGCTGGCGTTCGGTGTGCTGATCGACGCCTTTGTGGTGCGGATGACCGTGGTGCCCGCGGTGATGTCGATGCTGGGCGACCGCGCCTGGTGGCTGCCTCGGGGGCTGGCCGGCTTCCTGCCCGACCTCGACATCGAGGGCGACAAGCTGAACCGCCGCCTGGCCCGCAACACAGGCGAGGACGCGCCGGTCCGGGTGTAGCCGGGCACCGGCGAGCAGAACTCTGCCACCATCACGGGATGCGCCGCATACTCGCAGCTTTGGCCGCTCTGACGATCACCATCGCCGGCGCCCCGTCGGCGGTTGCGGGCGGCCCGACGGCGGGCACCGCGACGATCACGCTGACGTTCATCCGGCACGCCCAGTCCGAGGGCAACGCCTCCGGCCTGATCGACACGTCGACGCCGGGCCCGGGCCTGACCGCACTCGGCCGCGAGCAGGCGGCGGCCGCGGCGGCGCATCTGAGCGGCAACGACTACGACGCCGTCTTCGCCTCGACGATGGTCCGCACGCAGCAGACGGCCCAACCCATGTCGGCGGCGCTCGGCGAAGCCGTCACGGTGCTGCCCGGCCTGCGTGAGGTGGAGGCGGGGAAGTACGAGGGCCTACCCGAGGCCGATGCGGCGGACTACTTCTCGGCGCCGCAGCGCTGGCTGGCCGGCGACCGGTCGGCCCGCATCCCCGGATCGATGGACGGCAACGAGTTCGACGCACGCTTCGACGACGCGGTGCGCCAGATCCACGAGAGCGGCGCCCGGCATCCCGTCGCGTTCTCGCACGGGGCGGCGATCATGTTGTGGGTGATGATGAACGTCGACGACCCGGACCCGTCGCTGTTGCGCAGCGAGCCGCTGCAGAACACCGGCCGGGTGGTGCTCACCGGCAGCCCGCAGCAGGGCTGGACGCTCACGGAATGGCAGGGCGCACCGGCCTGACCGCCGAGTGACCCACGCCACACCCCGTGCGGTTGCTGGTCCGCCCCACGTCATCTTCTCCGTCGGCCACCTGCGCGTTAGGGTTGGCCCAAGCATCCGACGATCGGGAGCACACATGAAGATCCGGCTGTTGCCATACGTCAACCTCGAGGTGGACGACCGCCTGCGCCAGGGGATCCGCCGGCGCGGCGAGCGACTTCGGCTGAACGTGCGGGCATACCTGCTCAGCGCCGCGGACGACGTCGACACCGCGGGCGACCGGGTCCGCGGCCTCTGCGACAAGGCGGTGACCCGCGTCGACTCGGTGGTGGCCGGCGTCAACGACCGGATCGCGCCGTCGGCGCCCCGGCCGCATCTGCGCCCGGTCGCCGATCGCGAAGCCAGCTAGTTCCACCTCAGCGGACGGACTCGATCCGGTCGGCGACCATCGCCGTCCAGTCCGCGACGTACTCCTCGTCCGGGGTGTCGGCCTGGGGTGCGTGGAACACCAGCCGGGTGGCCCGCTTGCCCAGCAGCGCGTTGACGGCGACCACGGCGATCCGCCGGGCGGCGGGCTCGTCGAGGGCCGGCGCGCAGCCCCGGATCCAGCCCGCGAGTTCGCTGTAGAGGCCGTCGATCAGCGCCGCGTACGCCTCGTCGACGCCGGCGGACTGCTCGGCCGGAGTGCGCGCGGCGACCTGCAGGAACTGGCTCTCACGGTCCAGCACGTTCATCAAATACCGGCACAGCAGCGTGAGTTCGGTGCGCAGGTCGCCCTGCCCGGCGAACACCGCGCTGATGTCGGCCATCGCGCGCCGGCGATCGAGTTGCCGGTCGATCCCGGCCCGCAGCAGCGCTTCCTTGGACTTGAAGTGGTTGTAGAGCGCCCCGCACCCGGGCACGAGTCCGGCGGCCTTCTCGATCTGGGTGATGCTCGTCGCCCGGTAGCCCTGCTCGCCGAACAACCGCATGGCCTCGGTGACCAGACGCTCCTTGGTTGACTGCTCCACCATTGACGACTCCATAAGTGACCTATTATGTTCTGTACTAGGTCACTGTATCAGGGCCTGTCAGGGGGATGTCATGGCCGACACCGACCGCCCGGTTCCCCGGGGCCGGATGCGCCGGACGATGCCGGTGGCCGGCTTCACCGCCAGGGCCGCGGGCGGCCGGATGGTGGCCGCGCTGCGGGAAAGGGCCGGTGACGCGAACGCCGTCGAGCGCTTCCATGAACGCACCGCCGAGCGCTACGCCGACCTCCTCGGCCACTCCAAGGGGGTGCTGATGAAGGCGGGCCAGCTGATGTCGATGGTCGACGCGCAGGCCGTCGGCGGTGGGGAACTGTCGCCCTATCAGCGGGCGCTCACCCGACTGCAGGCCGACGCGCCGCCGATGGACCCCGCGCTGGCCAGGTCGGTGCTCGAGGCCGACCTCGGCCGGACCGTCGAGGAGGTGTTCGCCGAGTTCTCACCCGACCCGATGGCGGCGGCCTCCATCGGGCAGGTGCACCGCGCGGTGCTGCCCGACGGCAGGAGTGTCGCCGTGAAGATCCAGTATCCCGGTGTCGCCCAGGCGATCCGGGACGATCTGTCGAACACCGAGCTGCTCTCCACCGTCTTCCGCTTCGCCGCGGGAGCCGCGGGCGCCATGGGCACCGCGATGCCTGACATCGAGAGTGCCGCCGACGAGATCGCCGCGCGGATCGGTGAGGAGGTCGACTACCGGCGCGAGGCCGCGAACATCGCCGCGTTCGGCGACCTGTACCGCGGGCATCCGTTCATCAGGATCCCCGAGGTGGTCCCGTCCGCATCGGGTGACCGGGTGCTGACCATGACGTACATGGACGGAATGGACTGGGCGGCAGCCCAACAGGCTGACCAGGAGCTGAAGAACTGCTGGGCCGAGGTGATCGCCCGGTTCGCCACCGGCTCCTACCGGCACTCCAACCTCTTCCACGCCGACCCGCATCCCGGCAACTACCGCTTCAACGCCGACGGGACCGTCGGCTTCGTCGACTTCGGCTGCGTCAAGGTGCTCACCGAGCGGCAGCGCCGCCTCATCGTCGGCGTGGTGCGGGCCACCATCGACGGCCGCAGAGACGACCTGCGCGGCCTCATGGTCGAAAGTGGTTTCTTCACCGCGGAATCCACGCTCAGCGCCGATGACGCCTACGGGTGGTTCGCGGAGATCCTCTACGAACTGCTGGCCGACCAACCGGTCATGTACACCGAGCAGGCGTCCGCACGGGCGGTGAACTCGATGATCGACGTGCGCGCGGCGGACCACCCGATGCGCCGGATGTCGGTGCCGCCCGACTTCGTGTTCTTCTCGCGGCTCAACCTGTCGATGAACGCGATCTTCACCGCGCTGCGCGCGTCCTTCCACGCCAGGGCGCAGCTCGACGACCAGGACGGCGTGGCGCCGCCGGTGAGTGAACTCGGCTGCAGGCACGACGCCTGGGTCCGCGACCGCGGCCTGCCCTACGGAACGGACGACCATGACCACCACTGATGCGGAAGGCCTGACCGGCGCCCAGCTGCCCTGGGATGCCTCGGATCCCTATCCCTACTACGAGGCCCGGCGCGCTGAGGGCGACGTCGTCTGGGACGACACGGCGCAGGCCTGGCTGGTGCTCGGCTTCGAGGCGAGCCGGCAGGTGCTCGGCGGGCCCGGCTGGAGCAGCGACCCGATGGCCGGCCAAGTCGCGCGCGCGTCGATGGACGCCTTCGCCGCTGAGTTCACCAAGAGCTCGATGCTCTTCGCCGACGGACCCGACCACCAGCGGCTGCGCGATTCGGTGCGCGACGTGTTCACCCGGTCCTACGTCACGGGGCTCACGGCGGGAGTCGAGGGGATCGCGGCCGCGGTGGTCGGCCACCACCCCGCCGGTGCCGAGCTCGACCTGATGTCCGACATCGCGCTGCCGCTCCCGCTCGCGGTGATCGGCGAATGGCTCGACCTCGGCCCGGAGACGCTGCAGCTGGTCCGCGACATGTCGCCGGTGATCATCCGCACGCTGGGCACGCTCGCCGATCCCGCCGAGATCTCCGCGGGCGCAACGGCTTCGGCCACGCTGATGTCGGAGTTCCTGCCCCTGGTCGCCGACCGGCGGGCGCATCAGGGCGACGACCTGCTGAGCTTCATCGCCGCGGATCACGCGCTGCTGCTCGAAGAGGTCGCGATGACGGCGATCCTCGTCGCGGTGGCCGGCCACGAGACCACCGCCAACCTGCTGGGCACCGGTCTCGTTCGGTTGCTGACCCCCGGCGCCGACGGCGTCCGGCCCGCCGACGCGATCGACCCGGCGGACCCGGCACTGGTTACCGAGCTGTTGCGGCTCGACGGCCCGGTGCAGTCGACCGTGCGGGCGGCCACCACCGACCACCGGCTGGGCGGCGCCCACATCAGGGCCGGCGAAAGCGTGCTCGTGGTGATCGCCGCGGCCAACCGCGACCCCGCCGTGTTCGAGGATCCGGCCGCCTTCCGGCTCGACCGCACCGGCCTGTCGCCGCTGTCGTTCGGTTACGGCGCGCACTACTGCCTCGGTGCCGCGCTGGCACAGCTCGAGCTGACGGTCGCGCTGCGCGAGGTCCTCGGACGTGAGCCGGTGCTGACCGGCCCGGTCCGCTGGCGTGACACCGCGGCCATCCGGGGACCCGCCGCGCTGCCCGCCACCTTCCGCGCGGACTGACCCCGCGCCCGCGGAGCCCCCGCGCCGCACTCCGCCTACGGTGGTGGGTGCTGCCCGCCGACGGCGGCAGGACCGGAAGGGGTGCGCGGCTTGGTGGGCCATGGTTTGGCGGTGCTCTTCGCACTGCTCGCAGCGGTGTTCATGGCGGTCGGGATCGTCGTGCGACAGCGCGCCACGATGGACGTGCCACCGGAGAAGGGCGTCAGCACCCTGATGTTGATGACGCTGGTGCGTCGCCCGCTGTGGTGGGCAGGCACCGGATCCGCCGTCGCCGGGTTCGTGTTCCAGGCGCTGGCACTCGGCTACGGATCGCTGATCCTGGTGCAACCGATCCTCGTGTCCGCCCTGCTGTTCGCGCTTCCGCTGAGCGCACGCCTGGCAGGCCGGCGGGTCAGCCGCGCCGAATGGCTGTGGGCCGTGCTGCTGACCGCCGCGCTGACGGTGTTCGTGGCACTGGCCAAGGCCAAGGCGGGCGACTACGACATCTCGGTCCCGGTGACCGTGGGGGTGGCGGTGGTGTGCGGCGCGGCGGTGCTGGGCTGCATCGCCATCGCGGTCCGCGCCGTCGACTGGCGGCGCGCGGTGCTGCTGGCCGTCGCGGTCGGGGTGCTCTTCGGTGTGGTGGCGGTGCTGACCAAGATCGTCATGCACAACATCACCGAGGGCCGGGTGGAGGCGGTGCTGACCACGCCCGCGCTGTACCTCGTCGTCCTGCTCGGTGTGGGCGCGATGCTGTTGCAGCAGTCGGCCTTCCACGCGGGCTCGCTGCAGACCTCGGTGCCGACGATGCTCGTGCTCGAACCAGCGGTCGCCGTCGTGCTGGGCTCGGTGCTGCTCGGCGAACACCTGTCGATCACCGGATGGGAGCCCGTCGCCCTGGTCGTCGCGATCGCCGCGATGGTGGCGGCCACCATCGCCCTCGGCCGTGAGGAAGGCGCCTACGAAGCCGAACTCGAGGCCGTGGTGCGCCAGCCGTAGCGGGTCCGTTACGGGTTGATCGTGTTCTCGCCGATCTGGCGTCCCCACACGTACTCGATGGCGATGGGCTGGCCGAGTTCGATGTGGTTGTACGGGGCGAGTGAGGCGCCGGTGTCCATCACCAGGTACGGCGCGGGGAACAGGTCGCGGGTGACCTTCTGCCAGCAGCCCGGACGGCCCTCGGGGCCGCCCTTGGCGTTCACCCGCGGCAGGTTGTCGGGGTACACCCACGGGTTGGCCGCGCCGACGAGCGTGTTGTGCAGGTTCACCGAATAGCCGTTGCCGCCGTTGAACTCGGTGAACTTGGGCTCGTTGTCGTGCCAGTTGCGGATGGTGCAGTACAGCGCGGGGCTGTACTCGTCGAGCGTCGCCGAGGTGCGGATCAGGTCCTCGGACCCGCGGACCAGGTACGGGCCGCCACGCTCGAGCACGTCGCCGCCGGTGTTGCCGAACCCGACCGCGGCCATCAGCGCCGCATCGAGGTTGCCGCGCTCCTGGTTCAGGGTGCGCGCGGTGGTCACCGCGTTCTCCAGCCCGTCGAACAGGTCGGGCGCCGCGTCGGCGTACACCTCACCGAGGTCGGCCAACCCCTGGACGTCGCGGCGGAGCTGGGGCATCTGCGGGTTCACGTCGGCGAGGATCTCGTTGCCGTTGACCACCGACTGGCCGAACCGGTCACCGAGGCCGTCGAGCGCCTCGGCCGCCGCGGTCAGCGTCTGGTTCAGCTTGATCGGGTCGACCTGCTGGGCGACCTCGACCACGGTCTCGAACAGCGTGTTGAACTCGGTGGTCACGCCGGTCACGTCGACCACCTCGGCCGGGTTCAGCCGCTGCGGCACGGGGTTCTCCGGCGTCGAGAACGACACGAACTTGTTGCCGAAAACCGTGGAGGCCTTGATGTCGACGTCCACGTTGGCCGGGATGAGCGACATGTACTCCGGATCGATGTCGAGCAGCAGCCTGGCCCGCGGTTCGTTGCCGACGCTCTCCGGCTCGACCTCGGCCACCCGCCCGATCTGCACGCCGTTGTAGGTGACCTTGGAACCCGGGTCGGTGTTGAGGCCGGCGCGGTCGGCCATCACGGTGAGGCGCGTCACCGGGGTGAACGACCCGCGGAACTGCAGCCAGACCAAGACCAGGACCACCACCATGATCAGGATGGTGATGACGCTCGCCGTCTTCACGGGCGGATCCCAGCGCCAGTGCCGGAACCGTTTTTGCAGGCCGGTATCCACAGGTGCTTCCTCCCCGGATGGTCGTCACCTCGGCCGCCAGCATATAAGTTAATGACGATTCCGACAGTTAAAGTGATCTAACTTTTTCAACTCACGTGCGTCCGCCGCAAGCCAGTGCGGCACACATCACGCAGCGGCAGCACTGCGACACAGGTCACTCGTCCGTGGCGGCGGCTCAATGCATAGACTGGCTAACGAGAGCCACGCCGAGAGGACACCCGATGCTGACGCCACTACCGGCCGACGAGTGGGACGACGACACCGACCGCGCCCTGGAGGGCACCGTGTCGCCGGAGCGGCGCAACCCCACCGACGCCGGGAACGCACTGGCGACGCTCGTGCGCCACCCGGAACTCGCGGGCAAGTTCCTGCCGTTCAACACCTATCTGATGGAGGGTTCGTCGCTGCCGGCGCGCGAGCGGGAACTGGCGATCCTGCGGGTCGCCCACCGCCACGGGTGCCGCTACGAGTGGGTGCACCACGTCGCGATCGGCAAGCAGGCCGGCCTGACCGACGCCGACGTGGAGGCCGCCCGCACCGGAGAGGCCTCCGGCGCGTTCGACCGCGCCGTGCTGGCGGCCGTCGACGAACTCCACGACAAATCGCGGATCACCCCGGGCACCTGGCACGCGCTGGGGGAGCACATCGACGACCGGCAGCGGATGGACCTACTGTTCACCGCGGGTGGATACGGGGTGCTGGCGACCGCGCTGAACACCTTCGGCGTCGAACCGGAGGAGTGGGCGGGCAAGCCGGAGCACTACCAGGCCGGCACCTGACCCAGGGCCCGATCAGGACGCCGCGCGCGCCTTGGCGGCCGCCGACTCCGGCATCGGCTCGTACCTCGTGAAACGACGGGTGAACGAACCGGCGCCGTGGGACAGCGACCGCAGGTCGATCGCGTAGCGGGTCAGCTCGATCTGGGGCACGTCCGCCTTCACCAGCGTGCGGTCCCCGCCCACGGTCTCGGTGCCCAGCACCCGGCCGCGACGTGCCGACAGGTCACTCATCACCGCGCCCACCAGATCGTCGGGGATCAGCACCGACACCTCGTCGACCGGTTCGAGCGCGGCGATGCTCGTCGCCGATGCCGCGTCGCGCAACGCCAGCGCGCCGGCCGTCTGGAACGCGAAGTCCGACGAGTCGACGCTGTGGGCCTTGCCGTCGACCAGCGTCACCCTGATGTCGACGACCGGGTATCCGGCTGCGCCGTTGCCGGTGAGGCCCTTGGCCATCTGCGCCCGGACGCCCTTCTCCACGCTGGGAATGAACTGACGCGGCACCGCGCCGCCGACGACCCGGTCGACGAACTCGAACCCCGAACCGGCGGGCAGCGGCTCGACCTCGATGTCGCACACCGCGTACTGACCGTGGCCGCCGGACTGTTTGACGTGCCTGCCGTGGCCTTTCGCCGCGGCGCCGAACGTCTCGCGCAGCGGCACCCGCAGTTCCACGACGTCGACGGTGACGCCGTAGCGGCGGGCCAGCGCATCGAGCACGACGTGGGAGTGCGCTTCGCCCATGCACCACAGCACCAGCTGGTGCGTCTCGGAGTTCTGCTCGACGCGCAGGGTGGGGTCCTCGGCGGACAACCGGGCCAGGCCGACCGCCAGCTTGTCCTCGTCGGTCCTGGCGCGGGGCGCCACCGCGATCGGCAGCAGCGGCTCGGGCATCGTCCACGGTTTGAGCACCAGCGGAGTGTCTTTGCCGGACAACGTGTCTCCGGTCTCGGCGTGGCTGAGACGGCCGATCGCGCAGATGTCGCCCGCGATCACCGACGGGGCGGGGCGCTGTTGGCGGCCGAGTGGAAAGGACAGCGCGCAGACACGATCGTCGTCGTCGTGGTCGGCGGGTCCGGCGCCGAAGAAGGACGAGAAATGGCCCGACACGTGCACCGTCATGTCGGGCCTGATCGTCCCGGAGAACACCCGGGCCAGGCTGACCCTGCCGACGTAGGGATCTGACGTCGTCTTCACCACCTCGGCGAGCAGCGGGCCGTCCGGGTCGCAGCACAGCCCGGCGCGGTCGGCGCCCTGCGGCGTGAACACCTCCGGCATCAGGTGTTCCGGCGGCGACGGAAAGCCGCGCGCGACGACGTCGAGCAGTTCCAGGGTGCCCGTGCCGGTGGTGCTGCACACCGGGATCACCGGGAAGAACGACGCACTGGCGACGGCTTTCTCGAGATCCTCGATCAACACCGACTCGTCGATGTCCTCGCCGCCGAGGTAGCGCTCCATCAGCGTTTCGTCCTCGGACTCCTCGATGATGCCCTCGATCAGGCCGCCGCGCAGCTCCCCGACCCGGTCGTCGTCGGCGGGAGTGCGGGCGAGGAGCCCGACCAGCCCGTCGCCGGCAGGCAGGTACAGCGGGAGAACCCTGTCGCCGAACGCATCCTGCGCGGCGGCCAGCGCGCCGGAATAGCTGGCCCTGGCGTGGTCGAGCTTGGTGATCACCACCGCCCTCGGCATGCCCACCGCGCTGCACTCCAGCCACAGCGACCGCGTCGGCTCGTCGACACCCTCGTTCGCGGCGATCACGAACAGCGCGCAGTCCGCGGCCCGCAGGCCGGCGCGCAGTTCACCGACGAAGTCGGCGTACCCCGGGGTGTCGATCAGGTTGATCTTGACGTCGCGGTGCCGCAGCGACGCCAGTGCCAGGCCGACCGACCGCTGCTGGGCGATCTCCGCCTCGTCGCTGTCGCACACGGTGGTGCCCTCGGTCACCGAGCCGGCGCGGTTGAGCACACCGCCGGCCAACAACAGTGCCTCGACGAGCGTCGTCTTGCCCGCACCGGAGGGGCCGACGAGGGCGACGTTGCGGATGGCCGCGGGCCGGTCCGCGGTGACGACGGCGGAGGCGCCGCCGTGGGAGGTTGTCGTCCTGTCGGTCATGACGATCCCTTCGCCCGGGCCGCGTCGCCCGGTGCACCGTCAAGAATTCTCCGATGGGCACGACAGCACAAGGGTGGCCGGTGCACGGGCTCGAATGTGAGCAGTCCAGGACACCACCCGCGGTCTCCGGTAAAAGGGCAGCCCAGCTGCCGTACGGCGACGGCGATGACCGACACCGAACGCGAGTTGTGCTGTTAGCAAACGCGATTGAGGCTTGACGCATGGATCACCGCGACTACGCCCGCTTCCTGCCCGCCGGATTCCGTCCCGAACCGATGACCGCGCCGACCCCCACGTGGTGGCCGTGGCGGGGCCGCACCGTGCACATCGCGCGGGCCGCCGCCCCCGGCGCCGCGGTCCGGGTGCTGGTGATCCACGGCGGCGGGGGCTGGTCGGGGGCGCTGTGGCCGCTGGCGGCGCTGGCCGCCCGCCACGGCGTCGAGGTGCTCGCCCCGGACCTCCCGCTCTACGGCGACACCGTCGAACCCCGGCCCGGCGACGTGCGCTACCCCGACTGGGTCGACCTGCTGTGTGATCTGGTGCGCGCCGAACGCGCGCGCGACGACCGGCCGCTGGTGGTGTTCGGCGCCAGCATGGGCGGCCTGCTGGGCTACGAGGTCGCCGCCCGCACCCGCGACGTCGCGCACGTGGTGGCGACCTGCCTGATCGATCCCACCGACCCGGCGGTGCGCCGGGCGGTGCCGCGGCACGCCTGGACCGGCCCCGCCGCGCCGGTCGTGCTGCGCACCATCGACCCGCTCTGCGGGCGGGTTCGCGTGCCGATCCGCTGGCTGGTCGACATGGGGTCGATGAGCCGCGACCCCGCGCTGTCGCGGCTGTGTGCCCGCGACCCCCGTGGTGGCGGAGTGCGGGTACCGCTGGGTTTCCTGTCGAGCTGGCTCGACTTCCGCCACACCGCACCGGAGACGTTCGACGCCGCACCCGTCACCCTGGTGCACCCGGACGCCGACCGCTGGACTCCGCCGCGGCTCAGCATCGACTTCTTCGACCGGCTGCCTGGCCCGAAATCGCTGACACTGCTGCAGGAGTGCGGCCACTATCCCGTCGAGGAGCCGGGACTGGGCCGGCTGCAGGAGGTGTTGCTCGCCGTCCGCGACCAGCTCACGCCGGCGTGAGCCGGTCCACCAGAGTCATCAGCTCGGCGGCGTCCGGTTTCTGCCGGGTCTGCACCCGGTGCAGATGGGCGTCGATCGCGTGCACCAGCGTCTGAGCCGTGACCGCGGTGTCCGCACCGCCGCGCCCGCAGCGGTCGAGGTGGTGGGCGATCTCCGCGGCGACCCGGTCCTCGAAGGCCTGCATCGCCGCGAGGTCGGCCGGCCGCGGCGAAAGCCGGTGCATCAGGCCGTGCAGCGCGGGCCGGTCGCTGTGCAGTGCGACGAGTTCGTCGAGCACCGCGCGCATCGTCTCGTCGAACGGAGGCCGCTGCACGCGCAGCCGGTCGAACACCCGGTCCAGCCGCGCGCCTGCCTCCCGGACGTGCCGCTCGGCCAGCGCGTCGAGCAGCGCATGCTTGTCCGGGAAGTACTGATACAGCGAGCCGATCGAGACACCCGCCCGCTCGGCGATCCGGTTGGTGGTGGTGGCCAGGCCTTCGCGGTCGAACATCTGCGCGGCGGCTTCGAGCACCACGTCCACCGTCGCGCGGGACCGCGACTGCCGGGGGCGCCTGCGCGGCCTCTCGCTCATCGGCTCACGATACGACCGTCAGAGCATGCGGGACAGGTGCCGGTTGCGCCGGACGACGGTGTGCTTGAGCACCAGCCCGACGTGCAGGGCGATCGCCAGCAGCAGCGCGACCTGGGCGGCCACGTGCAGCGGCACCCAGTCGTGTCCGAGGGCGAGCACCGCGAGGCCCGTTGCGGGCACCACGAACAGCAGTGCCAGCAGCGCCTTCTCCAGTGCGCCCTCGAGGGCGCGCTCGCCTGCGGTGAGGTGCTCGGCCCACGGGGGCAACCCGGCGACGGCGCGCCAGACGATCCGCAGCACACCCAGTGCGATCAGCGAGAGCCCCAGCGACACATGCAGTTCCGATAACGACACCCCGTCGCCGGCGAAGGTGCCCGACACCACCTCGCCGAATGCGTCGCCCACGTAGTCGTCCTCGCGGACGTCGAGTTCGTCCTCGAGGCGGTCGATCTCGTTCTCGAACCGTTCCTCGGCCGCTTCGCCCTGCCGTTCGGCCTGTTCCTCGCCACGCTCCTCGAGTTCGTCGATGCGGTCCTTCTCGCGGTCGAGCGCGGCCTCGTCGGGTCCCATCGTCGCGCCCACCGCGAACTGCGCGACGATCACCGCGACGGTCAGCCAGTGCAGCAGCTTCGACACGGCGCCGTATCCGTGCGCACCGTTGCGCAGCCGGATCAGGCCTGCCACGACGACCACCGCCGCACCGCGACGGTCACCACCGGACCGTCGAGGGCGAGGCGCTGGTACTGAACGTACTTGTGGCGCAACAGCGAATATCCGGCCGCCATCTCCACACCGCTGTGATGCACCGTCGCCTCGCCGTCGGCACGCACCCACCACAGCTGCGTCCAATCGTCGCTGTAGTGGTCCACGAGCAGGGTCACCCTCGAATCGGCCTCGATGTTGGCCAGTCGCCGCAGCCGCTGGGTGGTCTTGCGCTTGGCGTCCACCGCGGTGTAGATCGTGTCGCCCGACACGGCGAACACCACCGGCACCAGATGTGGTGCGCCGTCGGGGCTTATCGTGGCCAGCACCGCCGACGGCGCGTCCGCGAAGCGGGCCTTGGCGTCGTCATCGGCCATCGGGACTCACACCGCCTTGATCGGTTCGATTCCCAGATCGCGGTAGGTGACCAGCGCGACGAAGGGCACATTGCGTTCGGCGAACAGACCCGCCGCCACGTCGCCGCGGTCGACCATCGGGATGACGCCGGTGGCAACGGCCCCCGCCGCGGTCACCCGGTCCAGCGCGAGCGCCGTCGATCCGCCGGTGCTGATCACGTCGTCGACCAACAGCACGCGCATGCCGGGTTCGATGCGGGTGCCCTCGATCCACTGCTCGCGGCCGCGCTGCTTCTGCTCCTTGCGCACCGAGAACCATGCGGCCCCGGTCACCATCGCCACGCCGTGGGCCAGCGGGTCCGCGCCCATGGTGAGCCCGCCGACGGCGTCGAACTCGATGCCGTTCATCGCCGCCAGGTCCGCGACCGCACGGCTCACCACCGTCAGCCGCTCACCGTTGTCGACGGCGTACTTTCCGTCGATGTAATCGTGACTGAGCTGTCCGCTCGCCAGCCGGAACGGCTCGGCGCGGTGCTCGTAACCGCGGGTGCGGATCAGGTCGAAGGCGGCTTGCCAGGTGTCCGGACGCCCGGTCGCAGCAGACATACCGGCGATCGTATTGCAGGGTCAGCGGGTCCCGCGGGCGCGGCGGGTCAGTTCGACCGCCGCCGAGCGCAGTTCGTCGAACGAATCGATGGGCGCCGCGTAACCGATGCGGGGATACGCCACGCCGCGCGGCGTGGTCACCCGCAGGTCGAGGCCGTAACGGTCGGCGCCCGTGCAGGTGGCGGCCGTCGCGTCGGGGTAGCCGCCGAGGGAGGCGGCCATCGCCAGCAGCGCTTCGGCGTGGTCGGCGTTGAGATGGGCGACGGCGCCTGCGGCCCGCGGCTGCACCGGATCGGGCTCGGCGGCCGCGTACTCGGCGCCGGAGGTGGACTCCATCCGGCCGTACCCGCCGACCCACCGGACCCGCTGTACCCGCAGCACCCACAGCGTGAAGTCGCTGTAGTCGATGTAGTACTTGGCGGCTGCGACGGCCGCGAGGTGCGCCTCGCGGGCGGCGTCACGCTCCGCGCCGGCCGGCCGTTCGGCCACGCCTGCGAGTGTCACCCGGCCGCTGGCCAGCGGGTCGGTGTCGGTGGCCGGCGCCACGATCGCCAGGCTGGCCCGTGGGTCGCCGTCGAGGTTGCGGCCGTGTTCGGCCAGGTTGGAGACGCACAGCACGGGCGCGCCACCGTGCAGTCCGTAGGTGACGAACGACGCCCAGGGGTCGCCGTCCGCGGTGAGCGTGGCCAGCGTCGCGGTGTTGGTGGAGGCGGCGATGGTGCGGGCCTCTTCGGCGGCCGACGGGCGAACGGCGTGCGGCACCTCGGCCAGAGGCGGGGGGATGGAGGGGGCGTCACCGGGGTCGCCATGGTCGCGGTTGGCCACTCCGGCACCCTACCTGACCTGGGCGTGGCTGCCGGAAGCGACGCCGAAGGCGGACGTCGGCGACCGGCGATGTCCGACAGCTACCGCCGAAGGCCGTAAATATGTGAAAATGAGCGCGGTGGGTCTGTGGTATAGCAATCGCTCACCGGGGGAGCGAGGGTCGCATGGCAATGTCGTCGTTGCGCCCGCTGATGTGTGCCGGTGTCGTGGTGGGTGGACTGGTGGTGGCTGGTCCCGCAGCCGGCGTCGCGATTGCCGACCCCGGTCTGTCCGACGACGCGGGCAATCGCGACAGCAGCGACTCCGGCAAACGCGATGCCGACCGTAAGCCCGGACTGAGGCTCGGGTCCCGCAACGACGACGGCTCCGGCAGCCAGCGCAAGCGGCGGCCGTTCGGCATCAGCCTCGGCCGCGACGGCGGCACCGGGAGCCGGGACGACAGCTCCGAACGCGAGGACGAACGCGACAAGCGGTTGGACATCACGGTGCCCGGCGGCCGGCGCCACCCGCTCATCCCGCAGGTGCGCGTCTCGGTCGGCGGCGACACCGAACGCGAGCCCGATGCGTGTTCCGGGTCGAACTGCGTGGCCCTGCGGGTCGCGGGCCCGGGGGTCTCCGCATCGGTGTCCATGTTCTCCGAACCCGAACCCGAGCCGGAGCCGCCCGGCCCGGCGTTCCGGGGCGGGCCCGAAGACGTGGACCCCGTGGTCGATGCCGGTGGCGCCGATGATCCCGGGCTGTTCATCGCCGGGTCACCCGGTGTGCTCGAGGTGCCGATGATCGTCGCGCCGCCGCCGGTCCCGGTGTCCGTGGTGGGGATGTCGCCGCTGCCCGCCGTGGTGCCGGGGGCGCCCGCGGGCACTGCGCCGTCGCCGGAGTTGTTCGGGATCCAGGCCGCGCTGCCCTCGTCCGCGTCGGGCGGCCCGATGATCGTCTCGCCGGGCTTCAACGCGCCCGCACTGCCAGGATCGAGTCTCGCCAGCGGTGCCGCGACGCGGTCGGGTCTGCCGTCGGCGAGGCATCCCGGCGGCCCGGGCGTCCGGTGGCTCGGCGCGATGCCGGGGTTGTTCGGACTGTTCCTGGTGACGGTCTGCGGCGGCTTCATCGGCTACCGGCAGGCCAACGCGGTTCGGTATGTGCGCGCCGGGGCCGCCGAACGGTTCCTCGGTTGAGAGCTCAGCCGCCGAGCGCGGCGATGAGGTCCTTGATCTTGGCGCTCTCCGATTCGCTCGCCTGCTCCTCGGCCTCGACGGCCTCGATCAGGTCGCGGCGCAGTCCGACGCCGTTGGCGGCTTCCTTGGTGCTCAGCTTCGCGCGGTTGCGGGCGACGTAGAGGCGCTGGCCCAGCGTGGCGCCAGGCCCACCGGCCGCGTCCTCCATCAGAGCGTCGTAGCGGTTGCGCACGCCGCTGAGCGCGACGATCACTGACGGGTTGATCCGGCTGTGGCTCGCCGCCTCCGACATCGCACCGAGCAGCTTGCGCATACCCGTCAGCACCACGGCCGCCCGCTCCGGGAATTCGGGATCGCCCGCGTCGGGCAGGGCGTCGATGGCGGCCGAATACATGTGCATCGCCGCATCGGAAAGACTGACGATTACCGGAGCTTCACCATCGTTTGGCGTCGACTCAGCCACAGGCCCACCCGAATTCCTACTCAGAGTTTTGCTGATCGCCCGGGCGGTCACCCCGACGGGCCGATCACAGACGCCGAAACCGTAACGCGTTACCACCGGGGTTTCAACCGTTACCTCGAGCCGTCGCCGGCGCCCCGGAAACCGGCCCGGCGGGCCACGATTCGGTTCGGGCCGTCATGGGTAGGTTTCAGGGGGCGACGGAACAGTGACCTCGTCCGACGATCTGGAGCCCAGCGATGAACCTGCCGTTCGACACCTGGTTACCGCAGCAGCGGTGGTACGCCGGGCGCAACCGACGCCTCGCCGAGGCCCGCCCGGGCCGGGTGATCTCGCTACGGCCCGACCTCGACCTGGTGCTGCTCGACGTCTCCTACGCCGACGGCGCCGCCGAGCGCTACCAGTTGCTGGTCGGTCGTGCCGACACCACTCCCGCCGACGTCCCTGCCGGTGCGGTGATCGGCGCCGACGACGGCCGCGCCGCCTACGACGCGCTGTTCGACCCGGCCGCCACGCATTACCTGCTGTCGCTGATCGACGACGATGCCGATGTCGACGGCGTCCGCTTCGTCAAGGAACCAGGCGTCGCGCTGCCGACGGACGCGGCGGCCCGGGTGTCGGGCGCCGAGCAGAGCAACACCAGCGTCATCTTCGGCCGCGAGGCCATCTTCAAGGCCTTCCGCCGCATCACCCCCGGCGTCAACCCCGACATCGAGCTCAACCGGGTGCTCGCACGGGCGGGCAACCTGCACGTCGCGCGGCTGCTGGGGTCGATCGAGACGACGATGGCCGGGCAGCCCTACGCGATGGGCATGGTCACCGAGTTCGCCGGCGGCTCCACCGAGGGCTGGGACATGGCGCTGGCCAGTACCCGGAATCTGTTCGGCGACGGTCAGATCAGCGGCGCCGCAGACGAATTCGTTGCCGAGTCGCGTCTGCTCGGCGAGGCCGTCGCGTCGGTGCACGCCACGCTCGCCGACGAACTGGGCACGTCGGACGTGCCGTTCCCCATCGACACGATGCTCGAGCGGCTCCGCTCGGTGGCCGGCGCGGTGCCCGAGATCGGCCGCTACGTCCCGCTGATCGAGGAGCGCTACCGAAAGCTGGCCGAGCAGTCGATCACCGTGCAGCGGGTGCACGGCGACCTGCACCTGGGCCAGGTGCTGCGCACCGGGGCCGCCTGGCTGCTCATCGACTTCGAGGGTGAACCCGGCCAGCCGCTCGACGAGCGCAGGCGTCCGGACTCGGCGCTTCGCGACGTCGCCGGTGTGCTGCGGTCCTACGAGTACGCCGCCCACCAGCAGCTGATCGAGGGTGCGACGGAGTCCGATCCGCAGCAGGCCGGCCGTGCCCGGGAATGGGCGCAGCGCAACGTGAGTGCGTTCTGCGACGGATACGACGCCGCATGTGGTGCCGACCCCCGCGACTCGGCCGAGCTGCTGGCGGCCTACGAGCTCGACAAGGCC
Organism: [Mycobacterium] manitobense; assembly: GCF_025821665.1. GTDB lineage: Bacteria > Actinomycetota > Actinomycetes > Mycobacteriales > Mycobacteriaceae > Mycobacterium > Mycobacterium arseniciresistens. Next base: position 26,867 of record NZ_JACKSJ010000143.1, on the reverse strand, counting down.
GTGTACGAGGCGGGCTACGAGAGCCGTCACCGGCCGGCGTGGCTGCCCATCCCGCTGGACTCGATCGCCCGCCTCGTCGGGTAGCACCCCCTACAGCGTGGCGACCTCGTAGTCGGTGAGCCGGCCGGTCAGCACGTTCAGCTGGTCACCCGCCGAGCCGAGCGTGTGCTCGATGGCCGTCAGGCGCGCCGCGTAGTGCCCCACCGGGTATTCGGCGGTGACGCCGATGCCGCCGTGCAGCTGGATCGCCTCCTGGCTGATGTGGCGCCCGGAGCGGCAGATCTGCAGCTTCGCCCGTGCCGAGACCGCCGGGTCGAAGTTGCCGTCCGCGATCGACATGGCGGCGTACATGCTCATGGAGCGCGCCAGTTCGAGCGAGACGTACATGTCCGCGGCGCGCTGGGTGAGCGTCTGGAACTTGTTCAGTGTGACGCCGAACTGCTTACGGCTGGTGAGGTATTCGGTGGTCAGCCGCAGTGCCTCCTCCATCGCCCCGAGTGCCTCGGCGCACAGCGCGGACTGGAGGCGGATGACGGTGCGGGAGATCGCCTCGGAAGCATCCGACGCCGATCCCAGCGGTTGCGCCGGTGCGTCGGCCAGGTCGATCTGCGCGCCGTGCTGGCCGTCGAAGGTGCGGTAGCCGGTGCGGGTGACCGCGTCGGCCTCCACCAGAAACAGTCCGGTGCCGCCGTCGGGCAGCGCCGCGCTGACCACCAGCGTGTCCGCGGAGTCACCGGCGAGCACCGGGTTCTTGCGTCCGCTGAGCGACCACGAATCCCCTTGCTGCACAGCCTTGGTCGTGATCGTCCCGGCCGCGCCGCGCATACCGGGCTCGACGTGGGCGAAGGCCAGCAGTCGCCGGCCCGCGGCCACCTCGTCGAGCAGACCGCGCTGCTCGTCGGTGCCCGCCTCGGCGATCAGGGCGCCGGGACCGAGCGCGGCGTGCAGCACAGGCTCGGGCGCCAGCCTGCGGCCGATCTCGGTGGCCACCGCCATGATCTCCAGCGCTCCGCCGGCGTCCTCCTCGAATCCCAGTCCAAGGATCCCGATTTCGGCGAGCTGGTTCCACACGTCGCGGCTCCACCCCAGCTCGGTGTCGATCACCTTGAGGCGGCTCTCCGGGTCGTAACTGCGGGCCAGCACGTCACGGGTGGTGTCGCGCAGCAGCACCTGCTCTTCGCTGAGCTGAAAGTCCATGAGTTGCTTCCTATCTCACAGTCCGAGGATGGTGGAGGCGATGATGGTGCGCTGCACCTCGTTGCTGCCGCCGTAGATCGAGGTCTTGCGGTAGTTCAGGTACGTGGGCGCCGCGTGCTGAGCCCAGTACGGCGAGGCGATGTCGTCGCCGGCGTCGAACGGCAGCGCGTCGGCGCCTGCCACCTCGACCAGCAGTTCGGTCGCGATCTGCTGCAGCTGGCTGCCGCGCAGCTTGAGCACCGACGACGCCGGGTTGGGCTTGCCGTCGACCGATCCGGACGCCACCCGCATCTGCGTGAGTTCCAGTGCTAGCGCGTCATTTTCGGCCTCGGCGAGACGGGCGGCGAACAGCGGGTCGTCGAGCAGGCCGGATTCCTTGGCGCGGGCCTTGACGTCCGAGAGCTTCAGCTTGGTGCGGGCCACCTGGGTGATGCCGGTGCGCTCGTTGCCGAGCAGGAACTTGGCGTAGCTCCAGCCCTGGTTCTCCTCGCCGACGAGCTGGTCGGCGGGCACCCGGACGTCCTCGAAGAACACCTCGTTGACCTCGTAGCTGCCGTCGACGAGCTTGATCGGCCGCAGCGTGATGCCCGGGGTGTTCATGTCGATGAGCAGCAGCGAGATGCCGGCCTGGCGCTTGGGCGCCTGCGGGTCGGTGCGCACCAGGTTGAAGATCCAGTCGGCGTGCTGGCCGAGCGTGGTCCAGGTCTTCTGGCCGTTGACCACGTAGGAGTCGCCGTCGCGGGTCGCGGTGGTGCGCAGCGAGGCGAGGTCCGAGCCGGCCTCGGGCTCGGAGAAGCCCTGGCACCACCAGATGTCCAGCGACGCGGTCGGCGGCAGGAACCGTTCCTTCATCTCCTGCGAGCCGAACTCCGCGATCACCGGGCCGATCATCTTCGCGTTGAAGGTCAGGGGCTCGGGGACGCTGGCAAGCTGCATCTCGTCGAGCCAGATCTGGTGCTGGGTGGGCGTCCAGTCCTTGCCGCCCCACTCGACCGGCCAGTTCGGCACCGCCAGTCCGTGCTCGTGCAGGATCTTGTGGCTGGTGATGATGTCCTCTTTGGACACCTCGCCGCCGCGGCGTGAGCGCTCACGGACGTCGGCGGGGATCTTGGTGGTGTAGAAGGTGCGTAGCTCGTCCCGGAAGGCGGCTTCCTCCGGTGTCAGCGCCAGTTGCATGGCTGCCTCCCTACTCGTCGGTAATCAGGCCTGTATGTACCGTAAACCACCCGGTTGGTCGGGTCGCTGGCGCACTCCCGTGCTGCGATGGCGGACAATGCGGCCATGGCCAAATACCTGCTCAACGACGCCGCGGTGGAGAAGGCCCGAGGCCTCATCGAGGCCCGTCAATACGTGCTCGACAGCGACTGGGGTGAGGTCCAGCCCCGCGCCGACGCGCAGAACGCCTACCTCGACAAGCACTCCTGGGACGACTACGCCGCCTGGCATCTCGCGCTCACCGACGGCGCGACCGACGGCACCAAGGCGCGCTACGCCTTCGGGTTCGGCGATTTCCGGCGGCTGCACCGCACGGGCCTGATCGCCTGCGTGTACCGGGCCGCCGAGTGGCGGCACAAGCAGGTCGAACTGGCCGCCCACGACCTGCTGCAACGCCTCGACCGCGCCTGCGGCATCACCTAGTCGCGCAGCAGGAACTCCAGCAGCCGTTCGCGCACCTCCGGCGACGCGTCGACGTCGGGGTCCGATCCGTGCAGCAGTCCGAGGCCGGCTCCGAACAGCAGGCCCGACCGCAGCGCCGCGTCGGCGGGTTCGAAGCCGTAGTCGGTGAACGCCTGCAGGACCGCCGCGAACACCCGCTGGTCGCCGCGGCGGACACTCTCGCCGACCCGGTCGTCGGTGAGCGCCCAGGCCCGCATCACCCGCTCCACCGACCAGTGGTCCGGGCGCGCCAGCATGCCCATCATCCGGGCCAGCCGCTCCCGCGGGTCCACGTCGCCCATGGATGTCAGCCGGCGGCGGTCCGCGGCGCGCAGCTCCGTCCACGAATCGACCAGTGCGGCACGGTAGGCCTGGATGTCGGCGAAGTGCCAGTAGAAGCTGCCCTTCGTCACGCTGAGCCGCTCGCAGAGCCGGCCGATGCGCAACGCGTCGAAGCCGCCCTCGGCGAGCAGGGTGAACCCGGCTTCCACCCAGTCGTCGAACGACAGGGGTTGGTCGCGCTGCGACGCCATGACGCGCAGCATACGGTCACCACCGCCGGCCGCCATTGACACTGACGAAAATTTGCCCCCGCGGGCAGCCGCGTTTAGCGCCGCGGCCGGAGGGGCAACCGGGCAGGCGACAGCAGGCCGCACCGGACCGATCCAGGAGGTCTCCCATGAGCACCGATGACACATCCGCCGACACCGCCAACGACATCGGCGATGACGGTGAGTCGCTGCGCCCGTCAGAGGCGCTGGACTCCGACGAGGTGCGCAACAACGACGGCGACGACGTCGTCGACCCGCCGGAGCGGTGGATCGAGCCCAAGGAGGACGAGACCCTCGACGAGCGGCTGTCCGACGAGGTGCCCGACGTCGCCGCGGACGGCGAACCGGTCGCGGGCGACACCACAGACGGCGGTGACGTCGTCTCGGTGAGCGACGACGAACTCGACCGCCTCGACACGCAGCGGCACGGCACCGACGAGGGTCAGGTCAGCGGGACACCGGAGGACGGCGAGTCGTTCTTCGACGTCGTTGAATGAGCCCCGCCGAGTGACGCCGGCTCAGTCGCCCGCCTGCAGCACCATCACCGCGCGCGAGTCGACGCTGAACGTCGTCCCGGCCGGCACCGGCTCGCTGTGCCCGGCGCCGTTGCCCCCGGTGTAGATGACCGGCTTCCACAACGCCCCGAACTCCTCGCCGGGCATGGTGAAGTCGATCGGCTCGTGGTGGGCGTTGAAGCACAGGAAGAACGAGTCGTCGACCACGCGCTGGCCCCGGTCGTCGAGGTCCGGGATGCCGTCGCCGTTGAGGTACACCGCCACCGACTTGGCGAACCCGCTCTCCCAGTCCTCGTCGGTCATCTCCGAGCCGTCGGGGGAGAACCACGCGATGTCGGGCAGACCGGGTCCGCCCTTCTGCCGGACCGGCCTGCCGCTGAAGAACCGGCGGCGGCGGAACACCGGGTGCGCGGCCCGCAGCGCGGACACGGCCTGGGTGAACTCCATCAGATCGGTGTCCGCGGTGGACCAGTCGATCCAGGACAGTTCGTTGTCCTGGCAGTAGACGTTGTTGTTCCCGTGCTGGGTGCGGCCCAGCTCGTCGCCGTGCGCGATCATCGGTACGCCCTGCGACAGCAGCAGGGTGGTCAGGAAGTTGCGCTGCTGCTTGGACCGCAGCGCGTTGATCTCGGGATCGTCGGTCGGGCCCTCGACACCGCAGTTCCAGGACCGGTTGTGGCTCTCGCCGTCGTTGTTGTCCTCGCCGTTGGCGTCGTTGTGTTTCTCGTTGTAGGACACCAGGTCCCGCAGCGTGAAGCCGTCGTGGGCGATGACGAAGTTGATCGACGCGACGGGTCGGCGAGCGGTGTGCTCGTAGAGGTCCGACGAACCGGTCAGCCGGGAGGCGAACTCGTCGAGCGTGGCCGACTCACCGCGCCAGTAGTCGCGGACCGTGTCGCGGTACTTGCCGTTCCACTCGGTCCACTGCGGCGGGAAGTTGCCGACCTGGTAGCCGCCGGGCCCGACGTCCCACGGCTCGGCGATCAGCTTCACCTGGCTGACCGTCGGATCCTGTTGCACGAGTTCGAAGAACGTCGACAATCGGTCGACGTCGTAGAACTCGCGGGCCAACGTGGAGGCCAGGTCGAAGCGGAATCCGTCGACGTGCATCTCGGTGACCCAGTACCGCAGCGAGTCCATGATCAGCTGCAGCGCGTGCGGGCTGCCGGCGTTGAGGCTGTTGCCGGTGCCGGTGTAGTCCATGTAGTAACGCTTGTCGTCGTCGACGAGGCGGTAGTACGCCGCGTTGTCGATGCCGCGGAACGAGACCGTCGGACCCATGTGGTTGCCCTCGGCGGTGTGGTTGTAGACCACGTCGAGGATCACTTCGATTCCGGCTTCGTGCAGCGTGCGCACCATCGCCTTGAACTCCTGCACCTGACCGCCGGGAGTGTTGCTCGAGCTGTACTTGGGGTCGGGCGCCAGGAAGCCGATCGTGTTGTAGCCCCAGTAGTTCGACAGGCCCTTGTCGATCAGGGTGGAGTCGTTGGCGAAATGGTGCACCGGCATCAGTTCGATGGCGTTGACGCCGAGCGCCTTGAGATGCTCGATGATCACCGGATGGGCCACCGCGGAGTACGTCCCCCGGATCTGCTCCGGGATCTCGGGATGGGTCTGGGTGAGTCCCTTGACGTGGGCCTCATAGATCACCGTGTCGGCGTATTCGTGTTTCGGCGGGCGGTCCACGCCCCAGTCGAAGAACGGGTTGATCACCACCGACTTCGGCATGAAGTCCGCCGAGTCGTCGTCGTTGCGGCTGTCGGGTTCGCCGAAGTTGTAGCCGAACAGGGGCTGACCCCAGTCGAACGTGCCGTCGATCGCTTTGGAGTACGGGTCGAGCAGCAGCTTGTTGGGATTGCAGCGCAACCCGTTGGCGGGATCGTGCGGGCCGTGCACCCGGTAGCCGTAGCGCTGGCCCGGCTCGATGTTCGGGATGAAGCCGTGCCACACGAAGCCGTCCACCTCGGGCAACGTCACGCAGCCGGTCTGCTGACCGTCGGCGTCGAACAGGCACAGCTCGACCCGCTCGGCGACCTCACTGAACACGGCGAAGTTGGTGCCGAAGCCGTCGTACGTCGCGCCGAGCGGATAGGCCTTGCCCGGCCAGATGTCGGCCAGCGCGGCGGGCGCGTCGGCCGATGGGGCGGGCTTGCTCGAGCTGGCTCGGACCAAAGTGCACTCTCCTACTTCCCTGGATTGACCAAGGCGACGATACGGGTCCCCGCGATGCGGAAGCATCACGAGCGTTCTTCCAGCGTCCCGCTCCGGAGAGGAGTCCATGGTGTCGAGCCGCCCCGACCAGCCCCGTTACCGCACGTTGCTGGTCGACGTCCACGCCGGTGTGGCCACCATCACCCTGAACCGGCCGGACCGGCGCAACGCCGTCGGTGACGGGATGCGGGACGAACTGGTGCAGGCCTATACCCGGTGCGACGGCGACGAAAACGTGCGCGCGATCGTGCTGACCGGGACACCACCGGCGTTCTGCGCGGGCGCCGATCTGGGTGCGGGGGAGGACACGTTCACCGCCCCGGGTCCGGGGTTCAGCGCCGCCGGGGTCAAGGTGCCTGCGTGGGCGCTGAGCAAACCCGTGATCGCGGCGGTCAACGGCCATGCGCTGGGTCTGGGCCTGACGCTGGCGTTGCAGTGCGACATCCGGTTCTTCGCCGCCGACGCGACGTACGGCGTCGTGCAGGTGCGCCGCGGCGTGGTCGGCGACGCCTACGTGCACTGGGTGCTGCCCCGGCTGGTCGGGATGTCCAACGCCGCGGAGATCCTGCTGACCGGAGCGACGTTCGACGGCCGTCGCGCGGTCGAGCTCGGCCTGGGCAGCCGGGTCCTCGACGCCGCCGAGGTGCTGCCCGCGGCGCTGGCGGTCGCGCGCGACATCGCCGAGAACACTGCACCGCTGTCGGTGGCGGCCAGCAAGCGGCTGCTCTGGGACTCCTTCGACCTCGACCGCGACGCGGTCGGCGTCCGCGAGACGGAGATCCACCTGCGGCTGATGGCCCACGGCGACGCCCGCGAGGCGATGCGCGCGTACCTGCAGCGGCGGCCGCCGCGCTGGTCGGGCTGAGCGCGTCAGGCCACCTCGACGCCCGCCGCCCGCAGCGCGTCGACGGCCTCGGCGGTGGTCGTCGGCGACACTCCCGCGGTGAGGTCGAGCAGCACCCGGGTGGTGAATCCGGCGGCGGCCGCGTCGGCGGCGGTGGCCTTCACGCAGTAGTCGGTGGCGATGCCGACGACGTCCACCGTGTCGACGTCGCGGGCGCGCAGCCAGTCGGCCAGGGTGGTGGCCTGCGCCGGGTCCTCGTCGCCGTGCACGCCCTCGAAGCCGCTGTAGGCGGCCGAGTAGTGGCCCTTGTGGAACACCGCTTCGACGGCGTCGTGCTCGAACGCGGGATGGAACTCGACGCCGGCGGTGCCGACGACGCAGTGCGGCGGCCATGAATCGCGGAAGTCCGGGTCGTCGGAGAAGTGCGACCCCGGATCGATGTGGTAGTCCTTCGTCGCGACGACGTGGTCGTATCCGTGGGAGCCGAGCAGTTCGGTGACGCCCCGCGCGACGCCGGTGCCGCCCTCGACGGCCAGCGACCCGCCCTCGCAGAAATCGTTCTGGACGTCGACGATGATCAATGCCCGCATGTCACAACGGTATCCCCGGACCGCGGGGCGGCGCTCAGAAGCGCGGCGGTTCGTCGCCCTCGCAGGCGGTGAGGGTGGGGCAGACGATGTAGTGCGCCTGGTTTCCACCGTCGCGCCGGGCCTCGCCGACGGCCGAGCGGGCGATGCCGATCAGCTCGGTGAGCACCTCGTAGGGCGGATGCTGGGCGAGGCCGCGCATCGGGGTGCTGACCACGCCGATGCTCGCGCTGGTGCGCGGCGGGGTCACCTTGATCGCGCTGCGGACGCGCTCCACCAGCGGCGAGCTGTCGGTGGTGGGGAAGCTGTCGACGATCAGGAACTCCGACTGCGGCACGTGGGCGATGACGGCGTTCTGCCGGGTGGTCTCCCGCAGGGTCTGCCCCACGGCGACGCGGGCCCGCTCGCCGGACACCCGGCCCTCCGTCTGCGTCAGCAGCGCGTAGCTGTCCAGGTCGACGACCACGATCACGAGGTAGCGGTCGTCGTCGCGGTTGCGGGCGGCGATGAACGCCGACGCGGTGCGGTAGAACGCCTCCTCGTTGAGCAGGCCGGTGAGCGGGTCGATCTCGGCGTTGTGGATGTTGATCCCGAGCAGGTGAACCAGTGACTGGCAGGCGAACGGCACGCCGAAGTTCACCAGCACCAGGAACAGCAGTGTGGAGGTGGCGAGCGCCGTGTCGCCGGCCTCGCCGAGGCGGACCGCCAGCGCCGCCCCGGTTGCGGTGGAGATGACGAAGTTCAGCGCCATGTAGCGCGGTGTGTGGAAGAAGGCGATGTAGCCGGCGAGGACGGCGAACGCGGTCGCGCCGAACATCCCGTTGAAGGGGTCGGCCTGGACCAGACACACCGCGGAGATGCAGGTGGCCACGACGACCACGAAGAACGACGACTGCGCACGGCTCAGCCAGCCGTGCAGCAGGAAGGTGGCGGCCAGCGCGAGGAGACAGGTGGCGACGACCAGCGCGACGGCGAAGCCGATACGGCCGTGCGGACCGGCCGGGCTGGCCAGCGACACCAGGACGACGCCGGCGAAGCCGGCGAGCGCACTGGCGAACAGCCGGCACGTGCTGCCCTGCACGCCGCGGGCGGCCAGCATCGCGGTGAGCCAGTAGTAGTGGTCGGGTTGCCGCCACCAGTCGCGCATCGCGCTCGTCATATGGCCTCCCAGTCGGCGCCCACATCCCGCAACAACTCCGAGATCGTGGTGTGCTCGGGCGGCCCCGGCCATGACGTTATCAAGAAATCCGTACCTGTGGTACGGCGAATTACCCGCCGAACAGCAGGTACAGGCCCATGAACGTGTAGCCGACCATCACCAGCATCATCGCCAGCTGGCCGGTCAGCTGGTGGTCGCGAGGCAGCAGCCGCAGCGCACGGTCGTGCGCGGCGATGACGCCCGCGATGTGACCGGCCACCACGAAGCCCACCTTCAGCGTCGCCAGCACGGCCGGATGCATCGACAGCACGTAGCTGACCTCGGCATCCGCGAGCCCGAACAGGTTCCAGCCCCGGCCCAGCGGGTCGGCCAGCCGGATCACGGTCTGCTGTCCGCGCTCGATCAGGTAGGTCAGGTAGTGGGCGAAGATGTACCCGATGACGATCGGGATGAGCGAGTGCGCCATCAGCCCGGGCAGCTTCCGGCGCAGCGCGGTGTCGACCCCGCCGGTGGCGCGGGCCGCGAGCCAGAAGGTGCCGGCCACTACCCCGACGAACACCAGCAGGCCGGCGGTCCGGACCAGCGTCGCCGCCGCCGCCGAGGACGTGTGCTCGTCGACGAAGGTGCGGAACGCCGGCGTCGCCGAGAAGCTGTCGAAGGCCGTCGAGCCCAGCAGCACCGCGAGCACCGCGAGGGTGCCGCCGCGCACCGGCAGCGTCAGCAGGTGGTCGAACGGGTTGCCGATCGCGATGCGGCCGGACTCCCGGTCGCGGCGCAGCGGCGAGAGCCGCGACGCCACCACGCTGTAGACCTCGAACGGATCGGCGCGGGCCGGCCAGCGCAGCCCCCACCACAGCGTCCCTGCGGCGATGACGGCGAGGTAGATCAGCAGCCAGGTGCGGATCGCGTGCAGCGAACCGGGATCAGCGCTGGCCAGCTCCAGCCAGACGAACGCGAACAGCCCGGCCGCCGCGGGCCAGTACCCGAGCCGCTCGGAATAGGGCCTGCCGTCGCGGGCGCGCCCGAGGGTGGCGACCCGGTAGGCGCTGCGCACCGGCGACACCGCCCGCCACAAGGGGCCGACGAACAGCGACAGCGCGGGCACACCCACCCAGATCAGCACGTAGAACACGCCGGCCAGCGGGTTGTCGGCGCCGTCGGGTCCGAAGAACGCGGCCATCGCCACCCAGCCGGTGAACACCAGCGCGATCGTCGCGACCACCCACCGGGTGGCGGGCGCGTCCACCGCGGTGGTCACCCACTCCGGCAGCGCCCGGCCCGGCTTGCCGGGGTCGAATCTCGGCGTGCGCCACGCCAGCGCGACGACGGCGAAGGTGAACGTCAGCGCCCACGCCGCGCCGATCAACGCGTAGGTGAACGGGATCGGGAGGTCGGACGAGCCGCCGAGGCCGTGCGCGAGGATCGCGGTGGAGGCGCCCGCCGTCACTGCTGGACTTGGATGGTCGCGACGACCTTGCCCGCGTCGTGCAGTTCGATGTCGACGTTGCCGGGCACGTCGACGGTGAACTGGAACTGCTGACCGGGCTTGGCCTCGACCGGGAAGCTGTGCTCGGGCACCGAGTGCACGTGCAGTTCGTCGGCGGCGTCACTGTCCACCCGGATCACGATCGGCTGGCCCACCTTGGCTTGAAGCGCGGCGTTGGTCGGGGTGACCTCGCCACCCTGGATCTTCACCTCGACCGTCAGCCGGTCGGGCGCCTTCTGCTGGTCGGTCATGTCCGAGGGTGCGACGGTGGTGACCGACGGGGTGCTCGACGCGGCGGCCGTGCTTCCGCCGCCGTCCGCTCCGTCGCCACCGCCGCCGCAACCGGCGAGAAGGGTTGTCGTGGCTGCCAGTACGAGGAATCTGCTAAGCGCTGTCACGGTCACCCATCTTGGTCTGTCGCGCCGATCCCTTCACTGTGAGGCCCGTCTCCTCTGCGACGGTTCTTCACCGCGATGTAGACCACGACGCCGGCGACGACGATCGCCGGAGCGAACGCCGGGACCGCAAGCCAGATCGGGTGATCGGCGAGCAGTTGGACGTCGGGCCGACCCGTCATGCCTGCGCTGAGGGCTGCAGTTCCGCGTCGCTCTCGGACGGTTCGCTGTTGTTGATCCGGCCGCCACCCCAGGTGATGCCGGAGATCATCGCAAGCGTGCAGAGCAGGACGACCAGGCAGCCAATCAGCCACAGCGACTGCGGGATGTCCGGGCTGCGCTCACGCTGCAGGATGGTGATCTCCGAGACGAACGGCCGAGTGAACTGCGGCTGCGCGGGCACTTCCTCGGCGCCGATCCCCGGGTCGCCTGCCAGGAAGATCGGCACGGCGGTGAAGGTCTTGCCGTCATGCACGCGCAGCAGGGTCTTCCAGGAACCCGCGACCGGCATCGGCTTCGTGGACACGTAGTGGCCGGGGCCGACCTTCTCGAGATGGTCGATGAACTGGCCGCGCTCGTTCGGCAGGCCGCCCTGCCACCCCAGCACCGACACCCAGTTCGGGTCGTCGCTGATGACGTCGGGCGGGTTGAACCGCACGTCGGCGGTGACGTAGCGCTCGCCGTTGACGGGTGGCGCCTCGGCGAGCGTGAACGTGGCGGTCGCGTTCTGCGGCACGTCGTAGCGCAGGCCGTTCGCGGTCGCACCGCCGATGGCGAGCACGGTCAGCGCGACGAGGCCGGCGCCGATCGCCCGGCGCGGCAGCTTCTGCGCGGTGAGCACCATGCCGACCATCGCGCCGCAGCCTCCGACGAGGGTCGCCACCGGCACCGTCATCGCCAGGGCCTCGGTCCAGATGCTGGTGGGCCACGGGTAGGCGTAGACCGAGTTGATCCACAGCGACTCGAGCCAGATGCCCACGGTGCCGATGCCGAAGCCGGCGACGAGGCCGAACACGACGGGCCGCTTGAGCAGTGGTGTCAGTGCGAGGAGTTCGACGATGATGGCGCCGCCGAGGTAGAGCGGGAACCAGTTGACCGGCGCGTCGAGCACCGGGGCCACGATGAACGCGACGATGCCGCGAAGTCCGATGGCGACCAGCGCGGCGATCAGGGCGGCGCCGCGGCCCATGAAGATGCGGGCGCCGATCAGCGCGAGCGCCGCGGCGGCGGCGATCAGCATCGGCTGGAACACCTCGCGGAACTGCGGCACGCCGAAGTCGAACTCGATCTGGTAGACCGATGCGCCGATCAGGACACCGGCGAAGGCGAGGTACTGCACGAACTTCAGCCCGATGCCGTCGGGCCCAGCGTCGGCCGGACGTGCCTTGCGGCCCTCGTGCTCGAGGTAGAGCGCCGACAGGGTGGAGAAGCCCGCGCCGCCGATCATCATGAGGTGGGTGGGTCCCCACAGCGTGACGTCCTGACCGAAGATGCGGTGCCAGATGTCGTCGAGCGGGAAGCCCATCAGCGCGTAGAGGCCGCAGCCGGCCATCACGATGCCGCCGACCGGTGCGTACCAGTCGTCGGTGATGCGGACCGCCGCCGGGCCGGGGCGCTCCCCGTCCAGGGGCAGCACCATCGCCGTGCAGCCGGCGACGAAGATGCCGAACAGGCCGATCAGGATGAAGTAGTGGGCCGGGTTTGCCAGCGCGCCGTCGTCGCGGCCGTTGCCGATGTGCAGGCTGACGTCCCAGATGAAGCCGAACAGCGCGCAGATGATCGAGGAGATGAACATCGCGATGGGCAGCGCCACCCACGACGGGCGTTTGAAGCGGTGCCCGCTCCAGTCGGCCAGCTTCCTGAGCCAGGTGATCTTGTGCTGACGGTGCATCCAGCCGATCCAGAGCAGCACCGCAGTCACGACGCCGCCCGCGGCCGTCAGGCCGATGATCTCGTTGATGGCGGCGCCGCCGCCCTCAGAACCCTCGGCCAGCACCGAGACGCTGGAAACCTGGTCGAACAACCCCACTGTCATCTCCCCAAGTCGCGCGGACCGAACCTACCGCTGGGTAATATTGCCAGAGACGGCCGACCCGAAACCAGGGGTACCGGGTAATTCATCCAGCATCACGGCTGCAGGACGACCTTCACCATCCCGTCTTCCTTCTTCTGGAACGTCTCGTAGGCGCCCGGCGCGGCGTCGAGCGGCAGCCGGTGCGTCGCGAACGACTCCACGCCGAGCGGATCCTCGGCGGTCAGCAGCGGCAGGATCTCCGGCACCCACCGCTTGACGTTGGCCTGGCCCATCCGCAGCTGGATCTGCTTGTCGAACAGCGTCTTCATGTCGATCGGGTCGGCGACGCCGCCGTACACCCCGCTCAGCGATATGGTGCCGCCGCGGCGGACCAGCGAGACGGCGGAGTTCAGCGCGGCCAGCCGGTCCACCCCGGCGTTCTTCATCACCAGCCGGCCCACCGGCGCGGGCAGGAAACCGCTGGCGGTCTGCGCCGCCTCGGCGATCGGCGATCCGTGCGCCTCCATCCCCACCGCGTCGATCACCGCGTCGGCGCCGCGGCCCTCGGTGAGGTCGGCGACGACGGCGTCCACGTCCTCGGTGCGCATGTCGACCACCTCGGCGCAGTACGGCCGCGCGCGGTCCAGCCGTTCGGTGACCCGGTCGACGCCGATCACCCGGCAGTCCTTGCGGTGGGCGGCGATGCGGCATGACATCGCGCCGATCGGCCCGAGGCCGAGGACGACGAGCGTGCCGCCGGCCGGCACCTCGGCGTACTCGACGGCCTGCCACGCCGTGGGCAGCACGTCGGACAGGTAGACGTAGCGGTCGTCGGGCCCGTCGTCGGGCACCTTGATGTGGGTGTACTGCGCCTGCGGCACCCGCAGGTACTCGGCCTGTCCGCCGGCGACCTCGCCGTACAGCTTGGAGTAGCCGAACAGCGCGGCGCCAGTGCCTTGGTCGCGGTTCTGCGTCGTCTCGCACTGACTCTGCAGGCCGTGGTCGCACATGAAGCAGGTCCCGCAGGAGATGTTGAACGGGATGACCACCCGGTCGCCCACCTTGAGGGCCGAGCCGGCCTCGGTGCCGACTTCTTCGACAACTCCCATCGCCTCGTGCCCGAGGATGTCGCCGGGGCTCATGAACGCACCGAGCACCTCGTAGAGATGCAGGTCGGAGCCGCAGATGTTGGTGCTGGTGACCTTGATGATCGCGTCGGTCGGTTCCTTGATGACGGGGTCGGGCACCGTGTCCACGGACACCTTCCGCCGGCCCTGCCAGGTGACGGCACGCATACGTCCTCCTCTGAGATCTCGTACTGATCGCTTTCGAAGGGGCATGCCCGCAATGTGGTGCCCCAAACGGGCGGGGGGTCAGCTCCAGGGGGTGGTCGGCCGGTCCCGGCGGTGACCGTCGACCACGACGTCGACCTTCTCGTCGAAGAAGCACACCCGGTCCCGCACCGGCTCGGCGTCGTGCAGCGGGTCCGGGTAGGTCCAGGCGAGGTCGCGCGGTCCACCGGTAAGGGAGAAGTAGTGGGCGCGGCCCTTGTAGGCGCAGTAGCTCGCGGTGTCGCTGGGTTCCAGGTCGGCGGTGACGTCCTCGCGCGGCAGGTAGAAGCGCACCGGCAGTTGCGTCTCGAACAGCAGCATCGGCCGGGACGACTCCGCCAGCCGGGTGCCGTCCAGCTCGACGACGACATGGCGGTCGCTGCGCAGCACGTCGATGCGGCTGAACGGGTCGTGCGGGTGCCCGACGATCGGCTCGTCCTCCTCGCGCCAGTCGAACGGGTCGAACTTCAGGATCGCGTAGCCGTCGAGGTCGGAATCCTCGGGTGCGAAGGCCGCGGCCGCGCCGGTTTGGTCGCCGGCGATCACGTCGTACGGCGTGCCGGCACAGCTGTGTGAGTCGAACGGCACGGACGGATCGAGGACGGGGCGCCCGGTGTCGTCGTCGTCGATTCCCGATTCGGCGCCTGCCGGGACGAGCTGGGCGGTGAGGTCGGCGATGGGCACGGCGTAGGCCGGCACGATGCGGCGCGGTTCCCACACCAGCCGGGCCCGGTAGGTGTCGGCGACGGGCTCACCGCCGAGGGACACCCGCACCCGCTTCTCTGTCGGCTCGAAGCGCAGCGCCCCGATGTTCCCGCCGAGCGCGTCCAGCATGCGAATTGCCATCCGGTGCTACTTCCGCGGCGGCTGGAGCACCTTCATCGCCAGCCGCATCACCGGGTCGGGGACGCGGTCCTTGGCGCCGAGGGCCGCGTCGGCGGCGCGGCCCCGCAACGGCGTGCCGCGGCCGAACCACCGGTTCAGCGGCCCGCCGCTCGGTTCGAGGTCGACGTGCAGTGGCGGCGCACCGTCGGCGGCGCCGAGCGCACGCCCGATCACCATCCGCTGGATCTCGCTGGTGCCCTCGAAGATGGTGTACAGCTTGGCGTCGCGGTACCACTTCTCCACCGGGTGGTCGGTGATGTAGCCCCAGCCGCCCATGGTCTGGATGGCGCGTTCGGTGGCCTTGACCGCCACCTCGCTCGCGGCGAGCTTGGACATCGATCCCTCGCCCCGGTCGAACGGCACACCGGTGGCGGCCATCCACGACGCCCGCCAGGTGAGCAGCCGCGCCGCGTCGATCTGCGTCGCGATGTCGGCGATCGGGAAGGAGATGCCCTGATTGTCGATGATGGGTGCGCCGAACGCCTCCCGCCGGTTGGCGTATTCGGTCATGTACTCCAGTGCGGCACGGGCGATTCCGAGGGCCTGTGCGGCGACCATCGGCCGGGTCTGCTCGAAGGTGCCCAGCGACGCCGAACCGGAACGGCGCGCGCCCTCGACGGCTTCGCGGGCCTTCTCCAATTTGTGCTCGAGCTTCTCGTTGCCGCCGAGAAGGTTCTCGCCCGGCACGCGCACGCCGTCGAACTTCAGCTCGGCGGTGTGCGACGCCCGGCAGCCCAGCTTGTCGAGCTTGCGCACCAGCTGCAGGCCGGGTGTGCCGCCCGGGACGATGAACATCGCCTGCCCGCGGTGGCCGAGTTCCTGGTCGACCACGGCGTTGACCACGTGCACGTTGGCGATGCCACCGTTGCCGATCCACATCTTGTGGCCGTCGATGATCCAGTCGCCACCGTCGCGACGCGCCGTGGTGCGCAGGTTGCGGACATCGCTGCCGCCCTCGGGTTCCGAGATGGCCAGCGCGGCGAGCTTGAGATCGCCTGGAGTGCCGAAACATTCGGGCGCCCACTGCAACATCTGCTCCGGCGACGCGGCCTGCCCGATCGCCGAGAGCGCCAGCGCGGGCATCACGACGGCCAGCCCGATGCCTGCGCAGCCCCAGAACAGCTCCTCCATGAACATCGGCAGCGACAGGCCGGTGGGGTCGCCGATCAGGTCGCGATAGAACAGCGGGCTGTAGAAGCCGCGCTGCGCGGCCTCCTCCAGCACCGGCCACGGGAATTCCTGGCGCTTGTCGTACTCCTGCGCCACGGGACGGATGCACTGCTCGGCGAACTCGTGGGCGCGCCGCGCGAGGTCGTGCTGCGCGATGGTGGGCGTCAGGTCGAAGGTCATCGATCGACGGATTAGCCGCGAGACGTCGCCGCGAAACCTCGACTCACCCGAGCCGCCCACGACGACGGCCCCCGGATTGCTCCGGGGGCCGTCGTCGGGGGGTGTTACTTGACGTCGATGGTGACCGTCGGGCTGAAGGTGTTGTTGTTCTTGTCGTTGGACCGCACGGCGTTGGGCCGGGTGCTGGCGTTGGGGCTGACCGAGACGACGCGGGCTTCGTCGAGCGGGACGTCGTTGAGGCGTCGTTGGACCGCACGGCGTTGGGCCGGGTGCTGGCGTTGGGGCTGACCGAGACGACGCGGGCTTCGTCGAGCGGGACGTCGTTGAGGCGGTTGACCTGTACGCGGTAGCCCTGCGAGCGGAGCTCCTCGATGGCTTGTTCGGCATTGCCGGGGCCGCTGGGTGCGGCGGCGGCGGGGCCGGCGAGGCCGATGAAGGCGGCGGCGAAGGCGCTGGCGGCGATGGTGGCGAATCCGAACTTGTTCGGCGAGGCCGATGAAGGCGGCGGCGAAGGCGCTGGCGGCGATGGTGGCGAATCCGAACTTGTTCATGGCCTTGCTTCTTTCTTGGTGTTTCTCGTTGTGGTCTGACTGTTCAAACCGCCAGGTCAGGAGATTGATTTCCGTTGGCAGTGATTGGCCGACCGGTGGCAGGAAGTGATCGGTCGACACCGGATCTGCCGTCATTTGCGGTCGCGAACCGCCCCTACGATCGATGCGTGAGCAAGGATTCCGCGACGGCCGGTCGACGGCGCCGCTTCGGGCTCGGCATCGCTGTCGGCCTTGCGGTCTCGGCGGCGGTGCCGGCGGTCGTCGCGTCGGTGGTCATGTGGATCATCCGGTCACCGGCCGACGTGACGTCGCATTCGCTCACCACCATGGGCGTCATCGCCGCGGTCGCCGGGGTATGGGTGTTCATCGCCGCAGTGCCACGGCTGCTCGGCAGGGACTCCCGCGCGACCGGCCTGATGAAGGTCGCGGGCTTCGTTGCCGCGGCACTCTGCACCTGGGCACTCTGGATGGCGTTCGGGGTCTTCCGGGCCCGGGACGGGCTGCCTTTCGTTGACAGCACCGGCGCGAGCATCCTCGCGGTGACCGCAGTGCTGTGTGCCGTCGTGGCGACGGTCTGCGCCCTCGCCACGGCCGCCGTCGCCGGCCCGGTCAGTGGCAGGACGGCGTGCTGCGTCGCCCTCGTCGTGCTGGTCGCCGTTCCCATCGTGAGCTACCGCACCGTTGCGGACCACCGCGGCGGCGTCTGGGCTCCCGATCTCATCGCGAAGGCTGCTGCGCCGGCGGCGACGCCCGATGCGGTCGGCCCCGTCCGCTACGAGATTCCGCTCGACGACGGCGAGAACCTGCCCGAGGCCTACGGCGCCGGCAACGGCTTCGTCGTCGACACCCGTAGGGAGATCACCGCCTACGACGGACGGACCGGCGAGAAACGCTGGCACGCCACCGACTACGGAACCAGTGGGCGACTACTGGTGGTGCGCCGCGACCGGGATGACAGGTCGGGGATCGTCGTGGTCTTCCTCTACCAGGCGGTGATCGCGTTCGACGGCGGCACCGGCGAGGTGCTGTGGCGTCGCGAGTACAGCAGCGGCGGCGAGGTGACCGCGGCAACCGGATCGGTCGACGCACTCGGCATGGCGGTCTTCACCGCCGACGCAGCCGTGAGCGGGTCCAACAGCCGCACCCGCTTCTACTCCCTCGATCCCGCCACCGGACGTGAGCGCTGGAGCCAGCCCATCTCGTGCAGCAATTCGACTCTTCACCCCGGCACCCCGGGCCAATTCGCCTACGACTGTTCGAAGCCGTCGCTCATCGACGCGCACACCGGTGTATTCACCGATGTGCCCGGTGAATACGCGCCGAGGGCAGGCACCGACGTCTATGTGGCGTCGTTCACCGAGTGGGACGATCGCGGATCGGCGACGGACAAGACCCTCGTGATGGACCCGGACGGGCGGGTCGTCGACGAGATGTCGGGTGCAACAGCGGTTTCCACCGCCCACAACGGCTTCCTGCTCGTCTACAGTGGCGGCACCTGGATGATGCGCGATTACCGCAGTCACCGGTCGACGCCGGTGCCGCTGGGTTCCGTTCCCGTCCCCACGAATTACGAGCGGCCGAACACGGCCTGGCTCGACGACAGACTCCTGATCGCGGCGGAGAAGCGCGATGCGCCGCTGTTTCTCGTCGACGCGGCCCGTCCGACGCAGGAGCCATTCAGCAGCGCGCCGCCGTGCCCGGGCGACGAGACCGTCCGTGACCTCCAGGTCGTCGCCGGCGCCGTCATCGCGCAGTGCGATACCGATCGCGTCGTCGGTGGTGCGTGGTGTTATTTGACGCTGACGGTGACCGTCGGGCTGAAGGTGTTGTTGTTCTTGTCGTTGGAGCGGATCGCGTCGGGGCGGATGCTGGCGTTGGGGCTGACCGAGACGACGCGGGCTTCGTCGAGCGGGACGTCGTTGAGGCGAGACGACGCGGGCTTCGTCGAGCGGGACGTCGTTGAGGC
>NZ_JACKSJ010000143.1:0-8154 GCF_025821665.1 [Mycobacterium] manitobense | reverse complement strand
GGGTGCGGCGGCGGCGGGGCCGGCGAGGCCGATGAAGGCGGCGGCGAAGGCGCTGGCGGCGATGGTGGCGAATCCGAACTTGTTCATGGTCGTGCTTCTTTCTTGGTGTTTCTCGTTGTCTTCTGACTGGTTGAACCCGCAGGTCAGGGGTTTAATTCCGCTGGCAGTAATTGATCGACTGCTGGCAGGAAGTGCTCTAGAGCCGGATCGGCGACGTCGGTGCTATCCCTGCCACCAGGAGGTGTAGGCCCGGCCGTCGTTGCCTGTGATGAAGGCATCGAGGTTCCTCGCCGAACGGGATATCGCGGACACTTTCCGGCCGGCGGGGAAGAACCCGCCGATGGAGCGCCAGCGGTCCCCCAGTCCTGACCAGTCGGCGCCTTGGTACCACCAGGAGGTGTAGACGCGGCCGTCGTTGCCGGTGATGAACAGGTCGATGCTGTTGGGCGACTTTGTGATCGCGGTGACCGGGGCGCCCTTGGGGAAGACTCCGCCGATGTTGCGCCAGGTGTTGTTCAGTCCTGACCAGTCGGCGCCCTGGTACCACCATGAGGTGTAGACCCGGCCGTCGTTGCCGACGACGAACAGATCGAGATTCCCGGCGCTACGTGAGGTGACCGAGATCGGCGCACCGGCGGGGAAGAACCCGCCGATGGAACGCCAGCGGTCGCCGATACCTGACCAGTCCGGGTACATCGCATGCACTGCGTTGATGTCGCCCTGCGACAATGCCGTTCGCTGCCCCATCGTGACGCCCGCAGGCAGCGCGACTCTCGGAACGATCGTGTCCTGGCCGCTGGTGCTGAACGCGGTCCGCGAGTAATGCATGATCGACCCGAAGTCGTAGGTGCCGAGGTCGTCTCCGAGCTCGATCTGTTGATCGAAGTTGTGCCGGTTGCCGACCGGTACGGTGTCGAGCCGGATCTCGACGAACCTGTTGCGATCCTCGCGGCTCTGCTCATGCCAGAGTCCCACCGCGTGACCCATCTCGTGGATGACCGTGCCGGTCGGCGCGGTGGCGGTCAACTCGATGTCCTGACGGCCGGTCCGTTGCCGTCCGACGGGTGACCGGCTCGCGGTGCTCGGTACGAAGCGGACGAAGTCGGCCTGGCCGTTGCGCGGCACGAACCGGATCCTCGTGCGGTCGGCCCAGTGTGCGACGGCGTCGGTCACGCGTTGCTGATTCGGCAGCGTCGGGTCCACCTCGAAGGGGACGACGCCGTTAGGCCAGCGGAACTCACTGCCGGTCCGGCCGATTCCCTCGAGTCCTGCTCGGCTCCGGACCTCCTCCACAGTGCCGAGGACGATGTCGCCCTCGAAGACCGCCACCCCGTCAACGTCGGCGTAGCGCACTTCGCGCTCGCCCCCGTCGAACGTTCCGACGATCGCTGTCCCGGCTTCAGGACCGGTCCGGTACTCACCCGTGGCCTCGTCGTCGTGAAGTTCGGTCTGCTTGATGTCCTCGACGGTCATCGTGTTCCCCTTGGTTGTTCAGCCTTCGCGGTCGGAGACGTCGGTTGGTGACGTAGACGCCGCTCTTGGCGAGAACTCTGTGGCCGCGGGGAGGCGATGACACGAGTAGTGCGCTACGTCAATACGCAGCCGGCCAAGGGCCGCAACGGTGCTCACCGCCCTGAGGGGATGAATCCGGACGTCGCCAGACGATCAACCAGGAGGACAGGTCACTTCCACCATGTCTTCGGGTTCCCAAGAGGAGAAAATCATGAGCTTGGTCGACACATCACGCCCTGCCGCGACGGGGTATGACGAATTGGTTCCCTCGCGCTACGCGCTGAAGGTCGGCGACATCAACGTGCTGGTGATCAGCGACGGGGTGCTGCCGATCACCGCCGTGACGATGGCCACCAACGCCGCCCCTGCCGACCTGTCGGCCTGGCTCGAGGACATGTACCTGCCGCCGGAGGTGCTCGACTGGCCGCTGAACGTGGCCGTGGTGCGCAGCGGAGGCAAGACCATCCTCATCGACTCGGGACTCGGGACGGAGTTCCCTGACTTCCCGCGGGCCGGGCAATTGGCCTTGCGACTCGTCGCCGCCGGGATCGATCCCGCCTCCGTGACCGACGTGGTGCTCACCCACCTGCACATGGATCACATCGGCGGACTGCTCGTCGACGGGCTCAGGAATCAACTGCGGCCAGATCTTCGGGTCCACCTGGCGGCGGCAGAGGCCGAATTCTGGGAGGCGCCCGACTTCTCCCGTACCGTCATGCCTGCCCCCATTCCGGACGTGCTTCGGCGGACTGCCGCGCAGTTCCTCGACGTCTACCGCGGCCAGTTGCGGCCGTTCGAGACGGAGTACGAGGTGGCACCCGGCGTGCTGCTCCGCCGCACCGGCGGTCACACCCCGGGACACAGCATCGTCCGCCTCGAATCTGGCGGCGAGGCACTCACTTTCGCCGGCGACGCGGTGTTCCAGCCAGGGTTCGACAAACCCGACTGGCAGAACGGCTTCGAACACGACCCCGAGGAGTCGACACGGGTCCGGATCAAACTGCTGCGCGAGCTGGCGGCGAGCGGCGAGGCGCTGGTGGCCACCCACCTGCCGTTCCCGTCGGTCTGCCACGTGGCGGTCGCCGGCGACGGCTTCCGGATGGTGCCCGCTGTGTGGGATTACTGACGAGCCGGGATTGCTGACCGATTACTTCGGGTCCGTGTCCGGCTCGTCGAGGGTGTCGAGGTAGCGGCCGGCCAGATCGCCGAGTTCGACGATGCCCTCGGCGATCTGCCGGGCGAGTCGGGTCGGGTCGTCGCCGATCCGGCCACGCAGATTGCCGGTGCGCCAGAGCGTGGACAGTCCGTGCGACATCGACCATCCCGCGACGACGACACCTGTCACGTCGCGGGTGGGCGGCGCCGCCACGCTTGTCCTGGCGCTGTCGTAGAGAAGGGCGAAGGCCGCGTCGCGGGCCTCGACGAGCTGTGGATCGTCCTCGCCGTACAGGTCCGGGCGGAACATCACCTCGTAATGCCCGGGATGCGTCAGGGCAAACATGACGTAGGCCATGCCGCCCTTGAGGAATGCGTCCGGCCCCGTCGCGGCCGGCCCGATCGCGGCGGCCGCCTGGCGGAACCCCTCTGTGGCGATCGCGGTGAACAGGCCGGCCTTGTCGCCGAACTGGTACGCCAGGGCCGCGTGCGTCACGCCGGCGCGGCGTGCGATCTCACGCATGCTCACTCCGGCGGCTCCGACCCGTTTTACCTCCGCGACCGCAGCCTCGATCGCTGCTTCGCGGAGGTGGCCGTGGTGATACGACCGGGCACTGCCGGACATGGCGCGAGCCTAGCGCACGATCTGACCATTGATAAGTTCGGTCATCCGGGGCAGACTATCCATTGGTAAGTTTCTTCGAAGGCGGGACGTCCGATGCGGATCTTCGACGTGGTGATCGTGGGTGCGCGGTGTGCCGGCTCCCCGCTGGCGGTGACGCTCGCGCGCCGGGGATTCACCGTGTGCGTGGTGGACAAGGCGCGGTTTCCCTCCGAGACGCCGTCCACTCACGTCATCCAGCCCTGCGGGACGGCTGTGCTCGAGCGCATCGGTGCCCTTGACGCGGTGCTGGCGGCCGGTGCCGTGCCGATCGACCGCTTCACCCTCGTCAACGAGGACGTGCGCGTCGACGGGCGACTCGATCCCGCGGTGTTTCCCCGGCCGGGACTGTGCGTGCGCAGGTTGACACTCGACGCGCTTCTGGTCGATTCGGCAGTCGCAGCGGGTGCAGACGTGCGCACCGGGGTGAAGATGACCGGGGTGCTCACCGAAGGTGAGCGGACGGTCGGTGTCGAGACCGACCGCGGGCACATCAGGGCGCACCTGGTGGTCGGCGCCGACGGCCGGCAGTCCGGCGTGGCCGCGAACGTCGGCGCTCAGGAGTACCTGACCACCCCGCCGGGCCGGATGCCGGCGTGGGCCTACTTCGAGGGAGTCGCCAGGCGGGAGGGCCGCCTGCGACTCGCACGCCTCGGCGAACGCGGATACCTGGCCTGCCCCACCGATGCCGGCCTGTACATGGTCACCATCGCCACGGGCGCCGCGGGGCGCGCGAACCGCGATGCGGCGTTCGACGACGGTATCACCGGCTGGCCCGAACTCGCCGAGTTGCTTACTGGCGCACAGCGAGTCGGCCCGATCCGGGTGATGACGAAGTGGCACGGGTACTTTCGTCAGACTGCGGGGCCCGGCTGGGTCCTGGTCGGCGACGCCGGGCACTTCAAGGACTTCACGCCGGCGCAGGGCATCGCCGACGCGCTGCGACAGGCAGAGCGTCTCGCCGATGTGCTGCCCGCCGACCTCGCCGACGGCCGCGCCGTCGACGAGGCGACCCGGCGATGGTGGCGCTGGCGCGACCGCGACGCCCACCCGATGTACTGGTTCGCCACGGACATGGGAGCGCCCGGTCCGCCGACTCCACTCGTCACCGAGATGCTGCGCGACATCGCCGGGGATCCCGTCGCGACGCAGACGCTGCTGCGCGTGCTCAACCACGAAGTCAGCCCGCAACGGCTGATGACCCCGAGACGGCTCAGCGGCGCCGCCACCCGGGCGCTTCGCCGTCGCCCCGCCGCAACGGGTGCAGAGATGGCGACCACCCTGACCGACCGGCTCCGTCGCGCACACCGGAGCCGGCGAACACCGCCGGGCATGGCCGGCGGCTGATGTGGTTCGCGCTCAACCGGTTTCGGTGCCGAACCATCGGTGCGAGGGCGTTTGCGCCACTTTCAGAAGAGGTCCGGGGTCTCTGGTGGCACGTCATCGAGAAAAGCCGTGATCATCGGCACCAGAAGCTCTGAGGCCCCCGAGATCCCGATGTGCGACATCGCCGGCAGCACCACCAGTCGAGCGGCCGGAACGTCCGTCAGCACCCCCGTTGCCGCCGCCTGCGCGTCGCCTCCCCCGCGCAGCGCGAACATCGCCAGCGCGTGTTCGAGCGTCACCCCGTCCGCGTCGCCGACGATGACCATCGTGTTGGCCGAGATCGACCGCATCGCATCGTCGCTGATGTCCTGGTCGTCGATGTTCAGGGTCTTCATCTTCTCGACATAGACGTTGAACGCCCCGGCGTCCGGGGTGTGTTCGTTGAACGCCGCCTCGACCGGCGTGCCGGCGAACACATCTGCTGTGAGACCACCGAGGGCCTCGAACACCGACGGGTACCAACCGTCCTTCCGGAACGTCGCCGACATCGACACCAACTTGCCGACCAGGGTGCCGTGCCGGATCGCCAGCTGCAGTGCGACCCCACCGCCCTGCGAGTAACCCATCACATCCGCCCGGGCCACACCCAGGGCGCGCAACAGCGCGGCGGCGTCGTCGGCGAACTGCTCGTAGGACATCGCCCGCGGGGTGTCCGGGGTGCGGCCGTGCCCCTGTTGGTCGAACACGATCACCGCGCGGTCGGCTGCGAATGCCTCTGCCCACACCCTCATGGATTCGGTAGCCATGAACGCACCGGGAATCAGCAACAACGGCGGCGTCGACGCGCCGAGGTCGCCGTACACCTCGTGGTACAGGTTCAGCCCGTTGATCGCCAGGTGACCGCCGCGCGGGTGCTCGTTTCCCATCAGATCTCAGCTTCCTTCATCGGTTCTTCTCGGTGCAGACCCGCTCGACGGCAGTAACTCATCGTGGATACTCCTCGCATGCCGATGTACGTGCGACACACCCGTGCGGTGCAGATGGGCGACCTGGCTCCCCAAGTCCGCGACAAGCTCACCGCCCACGCCGAGGCGAACCAACTCGACGTGACCGATGTGCGAATGTGGCTCACCCACAGCGAGAACCCACCGGCTGACAAGGGCTTCGGAAAGCTGATGCGCCGCCGGGCGAACTCCGCTGATCCCGACGCCGAGCACGACACCGTCGCCATACTGCACCCGACACACGTCCTTGTCGCGATCGACGGCGCCAGACGCGGGACCTCGGTCCTCTCGCTGCCCCTGACCCAGGCATCGATCGCGGCCGGCACCGGCCTGGGCGCCGAACTGGGCCGGCTTGCCGGTGAGACCGCCGGTTTCACGATCACGGGATTCGCCGGCGGCGAGCGGCCCGGTAGCTTCTACGTCGGACTGGGTACCGAACCCGCTGCGGCGGAATGCTTCACGGCGATCGAGTCGGCGATCGTCGCGGCCAAGAACCCGACCGCAAGATGAGCCCCGACACCGACGACTGACCGAGGCGACCGCCTCGCCGAGCGACCGCCGCCGACCGCCGCTAGGGTGTGCGAATCGTCGCCACGGTCAAGAAGGTGTGCCGTTACCCATTGCGATGACGAATCCGTCGACGAAAGCGGTGCGTGATGTCCCTGTGGCCCGGCAAGAAGTCAACAGGGCAACCCGATGCCCCGCCGGCCTTCAAGCGTGACGTCGGTGCCGACCTCGAGATCGACGTCACCGCCGCGACCACCCTCGAGTTCCAGATCACGCTCGCACCGCAACCCGGAGCGCAGGTCACCGAATCGCTCGAGTTCCGCTGCAAGGGCCGGGCGGTGGAGGCCGAGGAGCTCATCGGCGAGCACGGCACACGCATCCATCGCTTCGACGCTCCCGAAGGAACCGTCACCGCGTCCTATCGGGCCACGATCCTCGGTCGCACCGATCCGGCGGAGGTCCGGGACATCGACATGTCGACCTATCTGCGGCCCAGCCGCTACGCCGAGGCCGACAAGTTCTTCGGGTTCGCCGCCACCGAGTTCGGGGAGTACGCCGACTCGGCGACCCTGCTGGAAAAGGTCTCGTCGTGGGTGGGAACCCGGCTCATGTACGTGCCGGGGTCCAGCGACCCCATCGACGGAGCCGCGGACACCTTGCTCGCCGGTTCCGGGGTGTGCCGCGACTACGCCCATCTGGTGATCGCGCTGCTGCGCGCGGTCAACGTTCCGGCGAGGATGGTCGCCGTCTACGCGCCGGGTTGTGACCCGATGGATTTCCACGCGGTCGCGGAGGCATTCGTCGACGGTGTCTGGCGCGTGGTGGATCCCACCTGCCTGGCGCCGCGTCAGTCCATGGTGCGCATCGCCACCGGGCGTGACGCCGCCGACACCGCGTTCCTGGACAATCACAAGGGGTCGATCAATCTGCGGTACATGGAGATTCGTGCCGTGGTCGACGGAGACCTGCCGCGCGATTCCGTGCACGACCTCGCTGTGCTGAACTGAGGACCGCCGCCCGGCTTCTGCGGATATGTCACAAAACGCCCGCCGCCGGCATCTAGAGGTCGTCCAGCACCACACCCAGGAGGACGACATGGATGCACGGTTCGATCTGTTCGGCAACGCGTTCGCCACGAAATTCGCCAAACGATTCACCACCGCTGCGAGGGTCATCGAGGAATCGACGCTGCCGGCCACCACGAAGGAGTTGGTGAGCCTGCGCGCGAGCCAGATCAACGGCTGCGCCTTCTGCACCGACATGCACACCAAGGAGGCGACGGCCGCCGGTGAGAACGCGCATCGGCTGCACATGGTGGCCGCGTGGCGGGAGGCCACCGTCTTCACCGAAGCCGAGAGAGCAGCGCTGGCGCTGGCCGAGGAGGGCACCCGGCTCGCCGACGCGCACACCGGCGTGTCCGACGACACGTGGGGCCAGGTCAGCAAGCACTACGACGACGACCAGGTGGCGGCCCTCATCTGCCTGGTCGCCCTCACCAACGCCGCCAACCGGATGAACGTCATCGTGCGCAATCCCGGTGGGACCTACGAGGCAGGCATGCTCGCGCGCATGTCCGGCTGAAGCAAAGCCCGGTCCGGATCGCGGTGCGCGGCCCGGACCGGGCCTTCGGCCGACGACCGCTGCGTCGGCGGTAGCGTGGCGGATCGTGAACTCTCCTCGCCTGTCCTCGTCCGTCGCGCTCGCAGCGTGCGCCGCATCGCTCATGATCGGCCTCACCGCGTGCGGGTCCGACACGAGCACCGCGTCGACGAGCTCGTCGTCGTCGCGCACACCGGTCGAATTCTTCCCGCCGTCGCCGGCGGCGCCGGCGACCCCCGAGGCGCCTGCCGCCGCCGCGGCGTGCCCGTCGGCACCGCGAGGCGCCTGCCGCCGCCGCGGCGTGCCCGTCGGCACCGCCCGAGCAGGGCGCCGCGCCGGAGTGGACGCTGCCCGGGGCGACGGGCAGCGTGGCGGTCACCGGGTCCACCG
>NZ_JACKSJ010000142.1 GCF_025821665.1 [Mycobacterium] manitobense | reverse complement strand
GGAGCCCGCGCCGGAACCTCAGCCCGAGCCGGAACCCGCACCCGCCCCGGAGCCCGAGCCGGAGCCCGCGCCTGAGCCGGAGCCCGCGCCGGAACCTGCTCCTGAGCCCGCACCGGAGCCGGAGCCCGCGGCCGAGGCGCCGGCCGAGTGCGTGCCGTCAGCCGAGGCGACCTGCTGACGCGGCGCCTACCCGGCCAGTAGGGACGCGAAGGAGCCGCTTCCTCCGGACCGGTGCTACCTCCGCGCCGTCGCGAAGCCCGCGCGGATCAGCCGCCGGGCGGGACCAGCGTCGGCACGGTGATCGTCACCGTGCTGGTGCTCGTGCTGGTCTCGACCGTGGTGGTGGTCGGCGGTGTCGTCGTCGTGGTGGTGGTGGTCGGCGGGGTGGTCGTGGTCGTGGTGGTCGGCGCCGTCGTCGTGGTCTCCGGTGCCGACGACGACTCGGTCACCGTCTCGGTCGGTGGCGGGCCCACGGGCGCCGACGTGTCGTCGGTCGACGACGACGTCGTCGTGGTGGTCGTCGTGGTGGTCTCGCCCGATGAGGAGTCGTCGGACGTCAACTGGATCACCAGCCAGATGATCACCGCGATCAGCAGCGCGACCAGCGCACCGAGTGCGACCAGCGCGGCAGGCTTGCGATACCAGGGCTGCGGCTCCTCCGGCGGGGGCGCACCACCGCCGGGCGGTTCGCCATAACCACCGCCGTAATCGCTGTACTGCGTCGGCTCGTTGCCGTAGGCCTCACCGCCGTAGGCCTGGCTGCCGTACTGCGTCGGATCGTCGTCGCTGTAGTTGTTCGGATCACGCGCCACGGGCATCGATAGTAGGCCCTCAGTTGGCGCCGGGGTACAGGGAGCGGGTCTCGTTGAGGCGCGGCCGGCGGCGCGTCGACGTCGGTTCGTCGTCCTCGCTCTCCCTCGTGCGGGGTGCGCGGGACCGGGTGTTCGAAGACTCCGGGGCCGAAGTCGGAGGCGGCGGCGTCAGCGCCGGGTCAACGGGATTGATCTCGGTGGTCTGAATCGGCCTGGTGGTGGTGATCGTCGAGGTGGTCGAGGTCGCCGAATCCGAGGGCGAGGCACTCGAGAACGTCGAATCCACGAACTCGGCGGGCGTGTTGTCGGGTTCGTCCCGGGACACGGCCGTCACGCCCCAGACGACGAGGGCGATCGCGGCCAGCCCGGCGACACTCGCCCCCAGCAACTTGGAGGTCGACTCGTGCCACGGCGGCTCCGCGGGGTCCCGCCCGTCGCGGTCATCGTCGTCGCCGGTCACGGGCACCGATCCTATCCATGCCCGGCCATCCGGTCAGTTCAGCTGTGGGATGACCTCCGAAGCGAACTGCGCCAGGTGGTCGAGGTCGGACATGTCGAGCATCTGCAGGTACACCCGCTGCACCCCGGCCTCGACGAACGGGCCGAGTTTGTCGACGATCTCCGCGGGGGTTCCGGTCACCGGCGAATTGCCGCGCAGCTCATCGACCTCCCGCCCGATCGCGGCCGCTCGCCGCGCCACCTCGGCGTCGTCGCGGCCGGCGCACAGCACGAAGGCCGCCGAGTAGATCAGCGAGTCCTCCGGCCGGCCCGCGTCGGCGAGTGCCGCGGCCACCCGGCCGTACTGGGTCCTCAGCGTGTCCAGCGGCACGAACGGGATGTTGAACTCGTCGGCGAACCGTGCGGTGAGTGCGGGCGTCCGCTTCGGACCGGCGCCACCGATGATGATCGGCGGCCGCGGCGACTGCACCGGTTTCGGCAGAGCGGGCGACTCCGCGACCGAGTAGTGCTCGCCCGCGTAGTCGAACGTCTCACCCGAAGGTGTCGCCCAGAGTCCGGTGATCACGTCGAGCTGCTCGGTGAGCCGATCAAACCGCTCGCCCAGCGGCGGGAACGGGATGGCATAGGCGCGATGCTCCGCCTCGTACCAGCCGGCGCCAAGGCCCAATTCGACTCGGCCGTCACTCATCTCGTCGACCTGGGCGACGGAGATCGCGAGCGGGCCGGGATGGCGGAAGGTGGCGGAGGTGACCATCGTGCCCAGCCGGATCGAGGTCGTCTCCCGCGCGATCCCGGCGAGCGTCACCCACGAGTCGGTCGGCCCGGGCAGGCCGTCGCCGCTCATCGCCACGTAGTGGTCGGACCGGAAGAAGGCCGAGTAGCCCAGCTGTTCGGCGGTGCGGGCGACCGCGAGTTGATCGGCATAGGTCGCCCCCTGCTGGGGCTCGACGAAGACACGGAAGTCGGCGAGGTCCACGTTCGTCGAACCTACAGACCCTTCGGCGCGTCGCGCAGTGTCTGCACCGCCTGCGGATCGCCGTCGAGATCCACCCGCGCCTCCCGGCCCGCAGCGAACAGCAGCAACTCCTCGGGCCGGCCCGTCACCGTGACCGGCGCACCCTTTCCGGCGGTCACCAGCGTCTTTCCTGCGGGTGTCCGCAGTGCGGTCCGGGTGGGCGCCTTGGCCAGCGTCAGACGCGCGAACAGCGACAGCGTGCGGGTGAGTCCCTTGACGGCATCGGCGTCCAGGTCGCGCGGCTCCCAGCCGGGGTGCGCCCGCCGGACGTCCTCGTGGTGGATGAACATCTCGGCCAGGTTGGCCACCGGGTCGAGCAGTTTGAACGGTGACCAGACCGGCGGACCCGCGGCGATCTTGTCCAGCATCCGATTCCAGTCGGTGGACTGCGCGACCTGCTCCTGGATCCGGTCGGTCCGGTCGGCGAAGAAGGGGATCGCGATGCCGGGCGCGGCGTCGAGCCGGTACTCCCGGATCACCAGGTGTGCGGCGAGGTCGCGGGTGTCCCACCCCTCGCACAGGGTGGCGTCCCCGGGGTCGGTGGCCCGCATGGTCTCGACGAGTGCGGCGCGTTCGCGCTGGGCAGCGGTCATGGTGTCATTCTCCTGACTCATCCGGCAGCCGCCAGCCGGAGACTCCCGGCAGGGCGAGCGCCTCGTCGGGTCCCCAGCTTCCCTCGACGTAGGGGCGGACCGGCGGCCGCGCGTCGAGCACCGGTTGGCACACCTGCCACAGCCGGTCCACCTCGTCGGCGCGGGTGAACAGCGTCTGGTCACCGCGCATCACGTCCAGCAGCAGGCGTTCGTAGGCCTCGAGCGGGATGTCGCCGTCGGGATCGGCCTCGGCGAGGTCGATGTGCAGGCTCACCGGCATCAGCGAAAGGTCGGGGCCCGGTCGCTTGGCCATCAGGTGCGCGCCGACAGCGGCGTCGTCGCTGAGTTCGAGCACCAGCTGGTTCGACCCGTAGGTCCGGTCGCCGAAGCGTCCCATCGGTGGGCTGCGGAAGGTCAGCGTGACGGTGCGGCGGGTGCCGCCCATCGCCTTGCCGGTGCGCAGGTAGAAGGGCATCCCCTGCCAGCGTTCGGTGTCGACGTAGGCCTCGAGGGCGACGTAGGTCTCGACGTCGGAGTCGTCGGCGACGCCGTCCTCGTCGCGGTATCCCTCGTACTGGCCGAACACCACCCGCTCCGGGTCCAGCGGCCGCATCGCCTGGAACACCTTGGCCTTCTCGTTGCGCAGCGACGTCGCGTCGAGGTGCACCGGCGGCTCCATCGCGACGAACCCGAGCACTTGGCACAGATGTGTGGAGATCATGTCCCGAAAGCAGCCGGTCGACTCGTAGAAGCTGCCGCGGCCCTCGACGGTGAGTTCCTCGGGCACGTCGATCTGCACCGACTCCAAATGGTCGCGGTTCCATGCCGGCTCGATGAGGCCGTTGGCGAAGCGCAGCGCCAGGATGTTCTGCACCGCTTCCTTCCCAAGGAAGTGGTCGATGCGGTACACCTGCTCCTCGTCGACGACCTCCTTGAGCGCCGCGTCGAGTTCGCGCGAAGACTCCAGGTCGGTGCCGAACGGCTTCTCCACGACGATGCGGGCGTCGTCGGTGAGGTGCTCGCGACCGAGCATGCCGATCATCGGCCGCATCGCCGTCGGCGGCACCGACAGGTAGATCAGGATGCGGGCGTCCGCGCCCAGCTTGTCGCGAGCCTGCCGGACGGCGTCGGCGAGGTCGCTGCCGTCGTCGGCGTCCGATGTCTGAAAGGTGATGCGCTGCACCAAGTCCGACAATACGTCGTCGTCGATGTCGTCCACGGTGTCGCGCAGGCCGTCGCGGACGGTGTTCCGGAATTCGTCGTCGCTGCCGGGAGAATGGCGCCCGGACCCGATCACCGCGTAATCATCGGGCAGGCGCGACGCGGCGGCCAGCTTGTAGAGGCCGGGGAAGAGCTTGCGCTCGGCGAGGTCGCCGGTCGCGCCGAAGAGTACGAACACCTGCGGCGGCGGCCGGTCGTCGGCGGTCATGCGGCTGGGCCGATGCTGGCTTCGTGTGGGTGCACGCTGGTGAGTTGCCCGGCAGGCGTCACGGCAAAACAGGTGTGATGAAGAACGTCAGAAAGTGTCGACCCGTTCGACGGCGACGAACATGCCGTGCCGGGTGCCGTCGTTGGTGAACCGGGTGCCGTCAGGGGTGGCCTCGATGGTCCAGCCCACCGCGCGGTAGCTGCGGTAGTCGAGGGTGACGGCGGGGATGTCGCCGAGGTTGCCGACCACCCAATCGATGCCGCCGCCTGCGCTCACGCGCACCCCGTTGGCGGGCGCGCCGTCGACCTCGGGGGCGTCGGTGAACGGCGCTTCGCAGCCGACCTCGTCGGTGTCGAGCTGGCAGCGGGTCTTGCCGGACTTCGTCTGGATGAAGACGTAGCCGTTCTCGGCGGGCAGCTCCTGGGCCGGCGGCGGCGCAGGCGGCGTGGATGTCGGCGGTTTGGCGGCCGGGGTCCGGCTGGGCCGCGGCGTCGGGAACGTCGGCTCCGTCGGCGAGATCGGCTTGATCCGCGGTGGCGCCTCGGGGGCGCTCTGACAGCCCGTGACGAGCGCACCGATGGCCAGGACGGCTGCGATCGCCGGGACGAGCCTCATCCGCCCAGGCTACCGAGTGTGGGGCGGCAGTGACGGAAGTGACGCGCGTGGAATGGCGTCAGAGTCGGGTGGCCAGGTACGGCGCCGTCCTGCTTCGTCGCGATGCGGCCACCGCGTCCGGGGTGCCCGCGGCGACCACGCGGCCACCGTCGTCCCCGGCGCCGGGTCCCAGGTCGATCACCCAGTCGGCGCCCGCCACGACGTTCATGTCGTGTTCGGCGACGACGACCGTGTTCCCCGCGTCGACCAGCTGGTGCAGCTGTTCTTCCAGCCGCTCGACGTCGGCGGGGTGCAGACCCGTGGTGGGTTCGTCGAGCACGTAGAGCGTGTGGCCGCGCCGACTCCGCTGCAGTTCCGACGCCAGCTTGATGCGCTGGGCCTCGCCGCCGGACAGTTCGGTGGCAGGCTGCCCGAGCCGCAGGTAGCTCAGCCCGACGTCGCGCAGCGTCGCGAGGCTGCGGGCCGCGCCGGGCAGGTCGGCCAGGAAGTCGCCTGCCTCGTCGACGGTCATCTGGAGGACGTCGGCGATGGTGCGGTCGCGGTAGGTGACCTCGAGCGTCTCGTCGGAGTAGCGGGCGCCGTGGCAGGTGGGACACGTGGCGTAGGTGCCGGGCAGGAAGAGCAGTTCGACGGCGACGAACCCCTCCCCCTGACAGGTGGGGCAGCGTCCCTCGGCGACGTTGAACGAGAACCGGCCCGCCGACCACCCCCGCCGCCTGGCCTCCTCGGTCTCGGCGAACGCGCGCCGGACGGCGTCGAACATGCCGGTGTAGGTGGCGAGGTTGGACCGCGGCGTGCGACCGATCGGACGCTGGTCGACGCTGATCAACCGGTCGATGAGCTCGACACCGTCGGCGCTCACCCCGACGCTCGCGTCGAGGTCGATGTCGAGCATCTGGTCGGCGTCGTCGACCTCCTCGGCGGATTGCATTGCCGTGCCGCCGGATCCGAGGTGGCGCGCGACCACGTCGCCCAGCACCTTGCACACCAGAGTGGACTTTCCCGACCCGGAGACGCCCGTCACCGCGGTGAACACGCCGAGCGGCAGGTCGACGTCGAGGCCGTGCAGATTGTGGAAGTCGATGCCGCGCAGTTCCAGGATGCCCTGCGGCGTCCGTCGCTTCCCGGCCTCGCGTGCCGCGTCGTCGAACAGGTAGCGGCGCGTGGTCGACGCCGCGACATCGGCCAACCCCGCCACCGGTCCGCTGTAGAGCACCTCGCCGCCGTGCTCACCCGCACCCGGTCCGACGTCGACGATCCAATCGGCGCGGCGCACCACATCCATGTCGTGCTCGACGACGAAGAGCGAATTGCCGGCGCGGCGAAGCCTGTCCAGCACCTCGAGCAGCGGTTCGGCGTCGGCCGGGTGCAGCCCCGCCGACGGTTCGTCGAGAACGTAGAGCACGCCGAACAGTCCGGACCGCAACTCCGTGGCGAGCTTGAGACGCTGCAGTTCACCCGGCGACACCGTCGGTGTGCGGCGGTCCATGCTCAGGTAGCCCAGCCCGAGGTCCACCAGGATCGCGATCCGGGCCACCAGATCGGCGGCGATCATCGTGGCCACCTCGGTGAGCTCGCCGGACTTCGTCGACTCGTAGGCGGGTGCGAAGTCCGTGCGAACGGCGGTGGGCCGCAAAGCCTCGGCGAGCTCTGCCAGCGGCATGGCGACGTAGTCGGCGATGGAGCGGCCCGCGAAGGTCACGGCCAGGGACTCGGGGCGCAGCCCGGCGCCGTGGCAGACCGGGCACTCGGCGCTGTCGACGTACTGCAGCACCCGGCGGCGCATGGCGGCGCTCTGTGAGTTGGCCAGCGTGTGCCGGACGTGGCGTTCAGCGCTGGAGAAGGTGCCGTTGTAGTAGTAGTCGGCCGTCACCGGGTGTACGCCCGGATCGATTTCGACGGTCGGCTGGTCATCGGTGAAGAGGATCCAATCCCGTTGCCGCTTGGGCAGTTTGCGCCAAGGTCTGTCGATGTCGTAGCCGAGCGTGATGAGGATGTCGCGCAGGTTCTGCCCCTGCCACGCGCCCGGCCACGCGGCTACCGCGCCCTCGCGGATGCTCAGCGACGGATCGGGGACCAGGGTGCTTTCGGTGACCCGGTGGACGCGGCCGAGCCCGTGGCATTCCGGGCACGCGCCGACGGCGGTGTTGGGGGAGAAGGCGTCGGAGTCGAGTCGTTCGGTGCTCCCCGGCGGATAGGTGCCGGCCCGCGAGAACAACATGCGCAACAGGTTCGACAGCGTCGTCACGGTACCGACCGTCGAACGCGAGGACGATGAACCCCGTCGCTGCGCAAGCGCCACCGCAGGAGGAAGCCCGGTGATGTCGTCGACCTTCGGAGCGCCCGCGGGCAGCAGCAGCCGCCGGGCGTACGGAGCGACGGACTCGAAATACCTGCGCTGCGCCTCGGCGTAGATCGTGCCGAACGCCAGCGAGGATTTGCCGGAACCCGATACGCCGGTGAAGGCCACGAAGGCGTCGCGTGGTGCGGCCACGTCGACGGAGCGCAGGTTGTGCACCCGCGAGCCCCGGACGCGCACGTACGGATCGAGTGGTTCGCGATCGGGACCGGGCGTCATGTCAGCCACCATGTCACGACGTGGTTCGCGCGGGACGCGATGCGGCAGTCGTCGTGCGCCGTCAGGCCTCCGGATGCCAGCGCGCGATCCGGCAGGCGAAGGCGTACCACCCGTCGTCGACCCTGATCCTGCACACACCCGAGATGCGGCCGTCGAGGCCTTCGGCGAGCACCGTGAAGCCAGGGGTCGACGTCGCTTCGGTCACCGGCGGGATGAATCCCGTGCCGACGTCGTTGTCGTCGATGTCGTCCTCTTCGATCACCGACACCTCGATCCCGTCGAGATAGGGGGTGATCGGCGCGGGGAACTTGTCGCCGACGGTGCGCACCGCGTCGTCCTCGAAATCGCCGATGACCGAGTTGGGGATGTCGGCGAGCACCTGACCGTCGGCGCGCACCTGCAGGGCGATGTCGTCGGCACCCCAGCCCGAGGTCTCCTGCTGGCAGGTCAGGGTGGTCTCGACCGCGGGCTGTGTGAGGAGGAGGTTGATCGGAGTGCTCAGCACGATGGTGAACTCGACCTTGCGGGACGGGTCCGTCGTGCGCTGCACCAGGACGAAGAAGTGCTCGTTCTCCTTGGCTTCCCACCCGACCGTCGGCCCGCTGTCGGGCCCGGCGTCGAAGAGCCACTCGGCGGGCGGATTGATGCCGTCCCAGCGGCCCACGGTCAACAGGACGTCAGTGGGGTATGCACCGTCCACGACCGCGTACTCGACGTCGACCGACAGCGGGATGGGTCGGGGCAGCGCGATGCGCGGCGTCTCCACCAGGAACCACTTGCTCTCGCTGTCGTCCCAGTCGGCGTCGCCGGTGTCGATGTTGAAAGGCTGCTCCGGGAACCACTCCGTGCGCTTCTTCTCGGGCACCAG
Organism: [Mycobacterium] manitobense; assembly: GCF_025821665.1. Classification (GTDB taxonomy): domain Bacteria; phylum Actinomycetota; class Actinomycetes; order Mycobacteriales; family Mycobacteriaceae; genus Mycobacterium; species Mycobacterium arseniciresistens. The sequence continues at coordinate 22,223 of NZ_JACKSJ010000142.1, read as the reverse complement.
CACGATCGCGTCGCGCCAAGTCCGCCCCTCGTGGCGGTGCAGGTGCAGTCCGAAATTGCCCTCGCTGCGCCGCTTCCGTAGGAACACCTTGATGAAGAACGGCGCCATCAGCACGAACCGGTCACCGAGTTCCGGGTCACTGGGGTTGCGGTACGGCGGCTGCGGCGTGGAGAAGTCGTCGCCGAGGTAGATCTCGAACCCCATCGCGGCGCCGGTCACCTCCAGCCTGATGTCGTAGGTGCCCGCTACGTCCACCCGGAACCACTGCACGGAACCCTCCTGCAGGGTCCCGCTGCCGATGTAGTCGACCTGGCTGGGCACATCGACCGCGGTCGCCGGTGTCCGGAACGGCTCGGCCTCGTGGAAGTCCGCACGCAGCGGATGGTGGTCGCTGAGGTACGGAACCAGCCCGTGGGGATCGGCCAACTCCCGGTCGATGCGCAGGTGCTGCACGGCCAATCGGCTTGTCGCGGAGCTGAACACGTAGTCCAGCCGTTGCCGGTACGGCGGGTACACCGCGTCGGCGGTGAAGCCTGGGTCGCCGCGCCCGCTGGCCGGCCCGGGGCACTGGTCGCGGCCCCACCGGTCGACGAGCTGTTTGTACAGCGGCGCCCCGGGCTTGCCGAACAGGGTGGTCCACTCGGGGTCGGGTCCCGGGGGATGGGCCGCACTGTCGAGGTCGGCGTACCCCACGACGTTGAGGTCGCCGAGGAAGAAGATCTCCTGGCTGAACGGCGGCGATTCGCCGACACAGCGCTCGACGAACGCGGCCACGTCCTGCATCTGCTTGCGACGGTCGCCGGTGTTCTCGCCGACCATGTCGGTGTCGGCCTGCGTGTGGCTGATGAACACGTGCCGCTCGTCGGAGCCGGGCGGTTTCAGCCGCGCGTAGAGCACCCCCTTGGCGGCGAACTTGTCGTTGTCGGATGCCGCGGCGTACATCAGGAACCGCACCACGGGCACCTTGCCGGCGAACGCGGGGTCGAGCAGATCGGCGGCATCGGGCGGCGCGGGCACCGTCGCGAACGGGTAGCGGCTCGCCAGGAAGAGGCCGCTGTCCTCGAACTTCAGCGCAGCCAGACCGGCGAGATCCGCCAGCGGGCCCATGGTGATCTCCCACACCGCCTCCTGCAGGTCGCCGACGAATCCGGGTCTGACGATGCGGGTGTGGAACGTGTCGGCCTTGGCCACCTGATACGGGAACTTCGCGCGCAATCTTGCGCTGAGTACGTCGCGGGCCGGTTCGTCGAAGACCTCGTTGAGGCAGACGACGTCGATCTCCTCCGGGCTGTTCACGATCGCCTTCGCGATGAGCGCGGCGCGCTGCGGCGCGGTGTAGACCGGCGGGATCGACGGTGGGAATCCCATCTCCATCAGCGCCGACCGCATCTGGACGTTGTAGGTGAGGATGCGCATGGAGTCGCTCACGATCCGAGTCCTCCTATCGAGTCGAACAGCGGCACAACGACATCGGGTGGACTGCCCCGGAGCCGGGCCACCTCGTCGAAGTCGTCGCCTGCCGGTTGCAGCAGCCGCAGCTCGTTGGCCCGCAGGTCGGCGACCACCAGGTTGTCACCGGCCGACGCGACGAAGGTGGGGGCCGGCCACGCTGCACTGTCGAGTGTCACCGCCCGCGTCCCGGAGTCGTCGACGATCAGCAGCCTGCGGTTGCCGACGTCGATGAGAGCGACGCCGTCCAGATGGGCACAGATGCCGTACGGCACAGTGGGTTTCGCGCCGCCCGGCAGCGGGATCTGCGTCCACCCGCCGAGATCGCCGCCGATGCGGGTGAGCCGGCGGGCGCCGGGGTCGGTGACCCAGATGCGGTCACTCGTGTCGACCGCCAGGCCGCGGGGATCGGCGTACGCCCCTTCCGCCGGATCCGCGGCGGTGGGCGCACCGAGTTGCCCGTAGGTGGTCCAGCCTCCGCCGCCGATGTCGTCGATGAACACCAGCCGGGAGTTGCCGCCGTCGAGGACCACGAGCCGCCCGCCGCTGAACGCGGTCGCCACCGGTCGTCGGAACTCACCGGTTCCGCTGCCGGACGAGCCGAAGCGGGTCCACCCGCCGCCGAAGTTCGCTGCGGCGACGCTGTCCCCGGTCAACTCGGCGACCGCGACGGTCCCTGTGCCGTCCCGCGCGGCCCCCGACGGACCGGACAGTGCGGCGCCGCCGAACTCCGTCAGCGTCCCCGGATCGAGGGTGTCCCCGTCGACCTCGAACACCCGGCCGCCCAGGAACTCCGTGAACACGACTGTCATCGGCTCAGTCTGTCGCCTCGGCCGCCGCGGTGGGGGTGATCTTGACCGGTGGGGTAGTCGGCTACCCGTAGTCGGCTACCCGTCGGAGTTTGAATGCCTCTTCGACGGGCAACGCCGTCTACCAAACACAACGGCAAGGGAGTGCACCGTGGACACCACGAAATTGGCGGGAGTCGTCACTGCCGGCGCAGTCATGGTCGGCATCGGTACCGCGTCACCGGCGGCAGCAGAGAGCAGCATCCAGGTCGCAGGAAGCGAGGCGACCGCGAGTCAGAACGGCACTGAGGTCGCGTACACGGTGAGCAGGATCGTGCCGAGCTCGGCCCCCGTCGCGCCCCCGGCCGGCGGTCAGCTGTACGAGGCCACGGTGATGGCCAAGGCACTGCAGGGCACGGTCATTCCGGCGGTGCCGTCCTTCACCGCCCGCTCGGCGAGCGGTGCCACCTATCCCGTCCTGCCCGGAGCCTTCAATCTCAGCACATTCCCACTCCTGCAGGGCGATACGAGAAAGGGCCAAATCTACTTTGCCGTCGCCGGTGAGGCGCCGAACAGCGTGGTCTACAACAACGGGGCCGGGGATGTGCTGACCTGGGTGCAGGCCGGCCAGCCGTTGCCCAGCGCCGACGGCAGTGATTCGGCAGGCGGCGAGGGTGGCGGCGGTCCGGAAGGCGCCTCGCAAGGAGTGCCCGATGAGACCGACGAGGAACTCGGCCTCCCGTACCTCGAAGGTGAAGCCGTGGACACTGAGGAAGACGGCGAAGAGGGTGGCGGCTAAACCGCTGAGAACACCGGCGGTCACGAGCCATCGTGGCGGTTCCGGTCGACGCCTGCCCGCGGGGCCGTAGATTCGACGCCGACCGCCCGACGGAAGGGGCCACCATGCCGGAGAGCGGACTGCTGCTCGATCCCAACGCCTATGACCCGCAACACTTCGACGCCGAGACTCGCAGGCTGCTCCGCGCCCTGATCGACTGGTTCGAGGCGCGGGGCAAGACCAGGCTGCTCGACGACGACCTGCAGGCGGCCTGGGTGTCGGACTTCCTCGACTTCGTCAAGCGGGAACGGCTGTTCGCGACGTTCCTGACCCCGTCGGAGTACGGCGGCGGCGACCCGGACAAGCGCTGGGACACCTCCCGCAACGCCGCGCTGAGCGAGATCCTCGGCTTCTACGGGCTGGCCTACTGGTACGCCGAGCAGGTCACCATCCTCGGGCTCGGGCCGATCTGGCAGAGCGACAACATCAAGGCTAAGGAGAAGGCCGCCGCGCAGCTCGAGGACGGCGGGGTGATGGCGTTCGCGCTCTCCGAACGCGAACACGGCGCCGACATCTACAACACCGACCTGCTGTTGACGCCGGTGGGCGCCGACGACGACGAGGGCGTGGTGTTCCGCGCGTCGGGCGAGAAGTACTACATCGGCAACGGCAACGTGGCGGGCATGGTCTCGGTGTTCTCACGCCGCACCGACGTCGAGGGCGCCGACGGGTACGTGTGGTTCGTCGCGGACTCCGGGCACGACGACTACGAGCTGATCGGCAACGTGGTGCACGGCCAGATGTTCGTGAGCAACTTCCGGCTCAACGAGTATCCGGTGCACGAGGAGGACATCCTGTGCACCGGACCGGACGCGTTCTCCGCGGCCCTCAACACCGTCAACGTCGGCAAGTTCAACCTCTGCAGCGGCTCGATCGGGATGTGCGAGCACGCGTTCTACGAGGCGATCACCCACGCCAACAACCGCATCCTGTACGGCAACCCCGTCACCGACTTCCCGCATGTGCGAGCGGGTTTCGTCGAGGCGTTCGCCCGCCTGATCGCGATGAAACTCTTCAGCGACCGCGCCGTCGACTACTTCCGCAGCGCGAGTCTCAACGACCGCCGCTACCTGCTGTTCAACCCCGTCACGAAGTCGAAGGTGACCTCTGAGGGCGAGAAGGTGGTGACGCTGCTGTGGGACATCCTCGCCGCCAAGGGTTTCGAGCGGAACACCTACTTCTGTGAGGTCGCGCGCCTCATCGGCGCCCTGCCGAGACTCGAGGGCACCGTGCACGTCAACGTCGCGCAGATCCTCAAGTTCATGCCGAATTACATGTTCAACCCGGCGAGCTATCCGGAGGTCGGCACCCGCCGTGACCCGGCCGACGACGTCTTCTTCTGGTCGCAGGGTCCGGCCCGGGGCGCATCGAGGGTCCAGTTCGCCGACTGGGCGCCCGTATACGAACGGCACCTCGGCCTCCCCAACGTGGCGGTGTTCTACGAGCAGGTGCAGGCGCTGAAAGACCTGCTGACGACGTCACCGCCCGACGCGGACCAGCAGCGCGACCTGGACTTCGTGCTCGTCGTGGGCCACCTGTTCTCGCTGGTGGTGTACGGCCAGCTGATCCTCGAGCAGGCCGAGATCACCGGCCTCGACGGCGACCTGCTCGACCAGATCTTCGATGTGGCGATCCGCGATTTCTCCGGCTACGCCGTCGCGTTGCACGGCAAGCCGAGCTCGACTGACGCACAGCAGGGCTGGGCGGTGTCGACGCTGCGCAAGCCGGTGGCCGACGCCGAGCGATTCGACCGGGTGTGGACGCAGGTGGTGTCCTACGACGGCGCCTACGAGATGCGGCCCTGACCACCGGCGCCCGTCAGGCCCGCGCCATCTGGGCGTACCCGTCGGCGAGTGCGTGCAGTTGCGCCGCGCCGTCGCCGGCGAACGAGGCCCCGTGCATCGTCGCCAGCGTCGTCGGGCGCAGATCGGCCAACGTGGTCAGTGTCGGTCCGAGCGTGGCGGTCAGACCCGTCGCGCGGAAGAACTCCTCGGCCTGCAGGGCCGGTCCCACAAGGTCGGACTCCGTGAGCGCGGGGCATCTGCCTGCGTGGGTGAACAGATCGCCGGCCAGCAGCGTGCCGGTGCTCTCGTCGAACCAGAGGCCCGCCTCCCAGTTGTGCGGGACATGGGGCGTCGGGAGGAATCGCAGGACGTGACCTCCGATGTCGAGCGGCTCGTCGGTGGCGGCCACCGGCGGGCGGTCGCACATGTCGGTGAGCGACAGCATGCACGCCAGCGGGCCGTGGATCACCTCGGCGTGCGGTGCGGCCGCCAGCCAGTAATTCATCGCTCCGCACTCGTCGGCCTCCACGTGGCCGAAGGAGATCCACCGCAGCTGCTCGACGGGCATGACCCGGCTCACGGCCGCGGACACCAGCGGGAACAGCAGGCGTTGTCCACAGTGGAAGAGGAACGGTTCGTCGCCGGTCAGCAGGAACTGGTTCATCGTGAAGCCGTGCTCGGTGATGTCAGGTATCCAGGTCGAGAGCCGGAAGAAGCCGGGCGCGATCTCGTCCACAACGGTGTCCATGAATCGATGGTCCGCCGACCTCGACCGTTTCGGACCGGATACGCCGCCGGGAACAAATCGGCGGGCCGCCCGGTTGAGCCATTCGAACAAGTTGAGTGAATCAGGCTCAAGTCTGGGTTGACAGGAAGCGGTCAGCGGTTGCAGTCTTGAGTGCGGTCCGCTCAGACCCTACGTATCTAATCAGGAGGCAACACCATGGCTCGTGCGGTCGGAATCGACCTCGGGACCACCAACTCCGTGGTCGCGGTGCTCGAGGGCGGCGATCCCGTCGTCGTCGCGAACTCGGAGGGCTCGCGCACCACACCGTCGGTCGTCGCATTCGCCCGCAACGGCGAGGTGCTCGTCGGCCAGCCCGCCAAGAACCAGGCGGTCACCAACGTCGACCGGACCATCCGTTCGGTCAAGCGTGAGATCGGCACGGAATGGTCCGTGGAGATCGACGGCAAGAACTACACCCCCCAGGAGATCAGTGCGCGCATCCTGCAGAAGCTGAAGCGCGACGCCGAGAGCTACCTGGGTGAGGACATCACCGACGCGGTCATCACCGTGCCTGCGTACTTCAACGACGCCCAGCGGCAGGCCACCAAGGAAGCCGGCCAGATCGCCGGACTGAACGTGCTGCGCATCGTCAACGAGCCCACCGCGGCTGCCCTGGCCTACGGCCTGGACAAGGGCGAGAAGGAACAGACCATCCTGGTCTTCGACCTCGGCGGCGGCACGTTCGACGTGTCCCTGCTGGAGATCGGCGAGGGCGTCGTCGAGGTGCGCGCCACCTCGGGTGACAACCACCTCGGTGGCGACGACTGGGACGACCGGATCGTCGAGTGGCTCGTCGAGAAGTTCAAGGGCACCAGCGGCATCGACCTGACCAAGGACAAGATGGCGATGCAGCGGCTGCGTGAGGCCGCCGAGAAGGCGAAGATCGAGCTCTCGAGCTCGCAGAGCACCTCGATCAACCTGCCCTACATCACCGTCGACGCGGACAAGAACCCGCTGTTCCTCGACGAGCAGCTGACCCGCTCGGAGTTCCAGCGCATCACCCAGGATCTGCTGGACCGCACCCGCAAGCCGTTCCAGCAGGTGATCAAGGACGCCGGCATCTCGGTGTCCGACATCGATCACGTGGTGCTGGTGGGCGGCTCCACCCGGATGCCCGCGGTCTCCGAGCTCGTCAAGGAGATGACCGGTGGGCAGGAGCCCAACAAGGGCGTCAACCCCGACGAGGTCGTCGCGGTCGGCGCGGCCCTGCAGGCCGGCGTGCTGAAGGGTGAGGTGAAGGACGTCCTGCTGCTCGATGTCACCCCGCTGAGCCTCGGCATCGAGACCAAGGGCGGCGTGATGACCAAGCTCATCGAGCGCAACACCACGATCCCGACCAAGCGGTCGGAGACGTTCACCACGGCCGACGACAACCAGCCGTCGGTGCAGATCCAGGTGTTCCAGGGTGAGCGCGAGATCGCCTCGCACAACAAGCTGCTCGGCTCCTTCGAGCTGACCGGTATCCCGCCGGCTCCGCGCGGCGTGCCCCAGATCGAGGTGACGTTCGACATCGACGCCAACGGCATCGTGCACGTCACCGCGAAGGACAAGGGCACCGGTAAGGAGAACACGATCCGCATCCAGGAGGGCTCTGGCCTGTCCAAGGAGGAGATCGACCGGATGATCAAGGACGCCGAGGCGCACGCCGAGGAGGACCGCCAGCGTCGCGAGGAGGCCGACGTCCGCAACCAGGCCGAGTCGCTGGTCTACCAGACGGAGAAGTTCGTCAAGGAGCAGCGCGAGGCCGAAGGCGGCTCGAAGGTCCCCGAGGACACGCTGACCAAGGTGGACTCCGCCGTGGCCGACGCCAAGTCGGCTCTTGCCGGCACCGACATCTCGGCGATCAAGGCCGCGATGGAGAAGCTGGGCGAGGAGAGTCAGGCGCTTGGCCAGGCGATCTACGAGGCCACCCAGGCCGAGCAGGCCTCGGGCGGTGCTGCCGGCGGCTCCACCAACAGCGATGACGACGTCGTCGATGCCGAGGTCGTCGAGGATGACCGGGAGAACAAGTGAGTGAGAACGATCCGCACGAGCCGGTGACCATCACCGACAAACGGCGCATCGATCCCGACACCGGTGAGGTCCGCGAGGCTCCGGCTCCCGGCGGGCAGGAGCGCAGCGTCCCGGGGTCTGGCTCCAGTGAGCCGGCGCCCGCCGCCCCCGGCCGCGAGTCGGACACCGACGAGGTCGCCGAACTCAAGGGCACCCTGCAACGGGTGAAGGCCGAGTACGACAACTACCGCAAGCGGACGCTGCGCGATCAGCAGCTCATCGCCGAGCGGGCCAAGGTCGCGGCCGTCACCCAGTTGCTGCCCGTGCTCGACGACCTCGACCGGGCGCGTAGCCACGGTGATCTGGAGTCCGGCCCCCTGAAGTCGGTCGCCGACAAGCTGGCGACCGCGCTGGAAGGGCTCGGACTCTCCGGATTCGGCGAAGAGGGTGACCCCTTCGACCCGGCGCTGCACGAAGCCGTGCAGCACGAGGGCGAAGGCACCCACCCGATCGTCGGCACCGTGATGCGACGGGGATACCGGGTCGGCGAGCAGGTGGTGCGCCACGCGCTCGTCGGCGTGGTGGACACGGTTCCCGAGGCACCCGCCGACGGTGCCGGTGCGCAGGCCGGCCCCGCCCAGGACGCGGAATGAGCACCGGCGGTCGGGAGTCGAAGGCTCCCGACCGCCGCTCTTCCGGGACGACACCTGCGGCACGTCGACCCGGAAACCCGGCCGGCGGGCCCGCGAGGCAGCACAATCGAACAACACCCGACTTCAGAAAGGTGAGGGGGTGACGCGCTGATGGCCCAACGAGAATGGGTCGAGAAGGACTTCTACAAGGAGCTCGGCGTCTCCTCTGACGCCAGCGCCGACGACATCAAGCGTGCCTACCGCAAGCTGGCCCGCGACCTGCACCCCGACACCAATCCCGATCCGGCCGCCTCCGAGCGGTTCAAGGCGGTGTCGGAGGCCCACAGCGTCCTGTCGGATACGGCCAAGCGCAAGGAGTACGACGAGACCCGAAGGCTTTTCGCCGGAGGCGGTTTCGGTCGCGGCGGCCGGTACAGCGGCAGCACGTTCGGCACCGGTGGCGACGGTGCCGAGTTCAACCTGAACGACCTCTTCGACGCGGCAGGCCAGACCGGCGGCGCGAACATCGGCGACCTGTTCGGCGGGCTGTTCGGCCGGGGCGCCGCCCAGCCACGGCCGACCCGGCCGCGGCGCGGCAACGACCTCGAGACCGAGGCCGAACTGTCGTTCCTGGAGGCCACCAAGGGCGTGGCGATGCCGCTTCGGCTGACCAGCCAGGCGCCCTGCACGAATTGCCATGGCAGCGGCGCACGCCCGGGCACCAGCCCGAAGGTGTGCCCGAACTGCAACGGCTCGGGCGTGGTGAACCGCAACCAGGGCGCGTTCGGCTTCTCCGAACCCTGCACCGAGTGCAAGGGCAGCGGCTCGATCATCGAGCACCCCTGCGGCGAGTGCAGCGGTTCCGGCGTCACCACCCGGACCCGGACCATCAACGTCCGGATCCCACCGGGTGTCGAGGACGGTCAGCGCATCCGGCTGGCCGGCCAGGGTGAGGCAGGGCTGCGCGGGGCGCCGTCGGGTGACCTGTACGTGACCGTGCACGTCCGCCCGGACAAGGTGTTCGGCCGCGACGGTGACGACCTGACCGTGACGGTGCCGGTGAGCTTCCACGAGCTCGCGCTTGGCACAACGCTTTCGGTGCCGACCCTGGAGGGCAAGGTCGGTGTGCGGGTGCCACGTGGCACCTCCGACGGCCGCATCCTGCGGGTGCGCGGTCGCGGTGTGCCGAAGCGGTCGGGTGGCCATGGCGATCTGCTGGTCACGGTGAAGGTGGCGGTGCCACCGAATCTCGAGGGCGAGGCTGCCGAGGCACTGGAGGCGTACGCGAAAGCTGAACGCGCCAGCGGATTCGACCCGCGGGCGGGATGGGCGGGTGCGTGATGCCCAAGCGTGCCGACGACGCCCGCACGTTCCTGATCTCGGTGGCCGCTGAACTCGCAGGCATGCACGCGCAGACGCTGCGCACGTACGACCGGCTCGGTCTGGTCAGCCCGCAGCGCAGTTCTGGTGGCGGACGGCGGTATTCGGAGCGCGACGTCGACCTGCTGCGGGAAGTGCAGCGGCTATCCCAGGACGAGGGCGTCAACCTGGCCGGGATCAAGCGCATCATCGAGCTGACCAATCAGGTCGAGGCGCTGCAGTCACGACTCAAGGAGATGGCCGCCGAGATCGACGAGTTGCGCGCCGGTCAGCGGCGCGATGTCGCGGTGTCGTCCACCAAGGCCCTGGTGGTCTGGCAGCCGCGGCACAAGCGCTAGTCGATGGTGATGGAGAACGTGGCGGTGTCCCCGGAGTGCGGCCCGGTGCCGGGCTCCGCTGTCCGGTACCCGCCACGCCGCAGTGCATCGGTCGGCGCGGCCATCGGCTCGATGCCGACGACGGCGTCGCTGCCCGGCGCGAAGAGTTGCGCGGCGGGATAGCCGCGGACATAGGTGACCTCGATACGCCGGTCGCCGCCGGACAGCGCGAACACCGCGCCTTCTGGCACCTCGTCGAATCCGTCGTCGAGTTCGCGGCGTCCGAGCGGCTCGGATTCGGCGGCCCATTCGGCCTGTTCCCCGGTCGGGATGCCGCGGTCGTCGGTGGGCAGCCGCCGCATGGCCGGCGTCTGCAGCACCCACTCCTCGCGCGGGACCCCGGGCACCGTGAGGTACGGGTGATAGCCGTAGCACAGCGGCACCGGGGTGTCGGTGGACGGCGCCACGGTGGTGGCCACGGTCAGCCTGCGGTCGGCCAGTGTCACCGACATGGTCAGGACGTGCGGGAACGGGAACGACTCCATCAGCCGCGGTGTCGCGCCCCAGTCGAGGCTCGCGACCAGCCGGTGGCCGTCCTGTTCGACGACGTCCCAGCCGGGATCGGCGGCGAGCACACCGTGGATGGGTGCGCCGTGTTCGTCGGCTCGCACCCCCGCCTCGCCCGGGGTCAGGGTGACCTGCGTGCCGTCGACGTCGTAGGTGTTGGCGCCCAACCGGTTGGCCCACGGGTACAGGATCGGGATGCCCATCGTCTTGCCCGCGGCGATGTAGGCCTCCACGCCGCGGCGCTGGCCGAGGAACTCGACGCCGTCGTCGGCCAGCGACGTGCAGATCATGCCCGCCGACGGGACGTATGTGGTGGTCAGCGAGGACGATGGATCGCGCAGGGTGACAGGGGTGTGGTCAGGCATCGTCCGAGTCTTTCACGGACGGTCAGCCGGCGAGCGGGTCGTGTTGGATCCGTTCGGCCGGTGCGCCTTTGGTGATCAATGCGGCCCTGGTCGCCTCGACCATCTGGGGACCCCCGCAGACCAGGATCTGCCGGTCGCCCCAGTTGCCGTAGCGGGTCACCACGTCCGGCAGCAGGCCGGTCTGCCGGACGTGCAGGCCACGCGGAGGTCGGACGTCGGGGAAGTCGGCCGCCCACGGCGGATCGGTGCTGAACTCCGACACCGGCGTCACCGAGAGCCACGGGTTGGTCGACGCGACCTGCCACAATGTCTTCAGATCGTAGAGCTCGCAGGGGAATCGGGCGCCGAAGAACAGGTGAACCCGCGGGTTGTCGCCGAACCGGGTCATGTCCATGATCAGGGTGCGCAGCGGCGCCAGCCCAGTGCCGCCCGCGACCATCAGCACGTCACCGCCGGCCCGGTCGACGTGCAGGCCGCCGTGCGGGCTGGACAGCCGCCACCGGTCTCCCGGCTGCGTCTCGCCGACGATGGCGGTGCTCACCATGCCGCCGGGTACCGACCGGATGTGGAACTCGATCGCCCCGCCGCGGTCCGCGGGAATGGACGGGCTCAGGTAGCGCCAGCGCCGGGGCCATTGCGGCACTTGCACGGTCACGTACTGGCCGGGGTGGTAGAAGAGCGGCTGGTCGAGCTGCAGCCGCACCACCGACACGTCCCGGCAGGCCCGGATGTGTTCGATCACGGTGCCGTCGCAGTAGGCCGGCGCCGCCTCGGCGTCCGCGGCGCCGCGCATCACGCCGGTGACCAGGGTGACCGCGTCGTGGGTGGCCTCGGCGAGCCGGTCGTCCCATCGGTCGCTCAGCCGGTCGCGAAGCGCGGTGGACAGCGCGTGGGCCATGGAGTCGTAATGTGCCTGGGTGACACCGTATTTGCGGTGGTCGCGACCGAGCTGAGCCAGGAACGCCACCGGCTCCTCGGCGCGCTGGGCGATCAGTTCCCCGAACAGCCAGGTCATCGCCTGGGCGAAGACTCTGCGCTGCTGCTCCATGTCCGGGGGGAACAGGTCGCGTGCCGAGAGGTCGATGGCGAACCAGTGGGTGTAGAACCGGCGGATCGTCTCGTCGGAGCCGAGGGCGGGGTCGACGGCGTCACGCAGCAGCATCAGCGCGTCACGGTCGTCGAGTCCCACGCCGTTCGAGTCTAAGTGACCCGGTTGCGGCGCATCGCGGCGATGACCACGAGCGTCGCCCCGAAGGCCGCCCAGCAGGTCAGGACGGCGATCGCGGTGCCTGCTCCGTTGCCGGAGAAGAACGCCGTCGACCGCAGCAGTGTCGCGGTCGCGCCCTGCGGCAGGAGCTGGCCCAGCTGACCCCAGCCACTGGGCAGCAGTTCCGGCGCGGAGGCCAGGCCCGAGAGCGGGTTGCCGAGCAGCACGGCCAGTACGGCGCCGGCGATCAGGCCTGGCCGGCCGAACAGCGATCCGAGGCCGAGCAGCAGCAGCCCGGATGCCAGCACGCCGAGCGTCAGTCCGGCGGCCACACCCCAGAGGTTCTGGTCGATGGAGCCGAAGGCATAGCGCAGCAGGGCGGCGACGGTGAGGCCGGCTACCGGTGCATACAGGACGACGGCCGCCAGGCGCGTCCACACCTCGCGGCGCAGCACGAGCACCAGCGCGACTGCCGGCAGCAGGCCGGCCAGGGTGATGGGCAGCGCCGAGGCGGGAAGCCCGACGCCACGGGGATCGCCCGCGGTGGGCGGGGCGAGGTCCTCGGTGGGGATGGGGGCACCCCTCTCTTGGGCGAGACCGTTGCCGAGCTGGGTGAGCATCTGGGCGACGGCCGGGCCCGCGCCGGTGGCGATGAGCAGGCGCGGGCCGTCGGGTCCGATGGCGATGCCGCCGTAGACGTCGCGGTGGAGGATCGCGTCCCGCAGGGCGGTCTCACCGGGGAAGTAGGTCACCGCGAAGGCGCCGGGAGCCTGGCGGTCGAGCCGTTCGGCGAACTGCCCGTTGGCGGCCTGCGGCCCGGCGATGCCGATCGGGACGTCGTGGGGCGCCGACTTGGTGGCGGGTAGTGCGAAGGCGATCGCGATGGTGGCGAGCACGACCGTGAGGACGGCGAGGATCCCGGTGGCCCGCAGCGCCGCCGGCGGTTCGTGGGCGGGCACCGCGTGCTGGGCGTGCGGTGCGGATGTCGTCGCCATGACCGCTCCTTTTCATTGAGTGTTGAATTCGGTGCGGCGAGCGTAACGCCGTGGCTGCACATTTTCAACACATATTGAAATGATAATCTCGTCGCATGGCCCCACCAGCGAAGACGACGCGGCGCCGCGGCCGGCGGCAGGGTGAGCCGGTGTCGCGGGACGCCGTGCTGGCCGCGGCCAAGAAGCGGTTCGCCAGTGAGGGGTATGAGCGCACCACCCTGCGTGCGATCGCCGACGACGCCCACGTCGATCCGTCGATGGTGCTCTACCTGTTCGGCTCGAAACTCGACCTGTTCCGCGAATCGCTGCGGCTGATCCTGGAGCCGCAGATACTCGTCGACGCGCTGTCGGAGGGCGACGGCGACGTCGGCACCCGGATGGTGCGGGTCTATCTGCGGATCTGGGAGTCGCCGGAGACCGGGCCGAGCATGGTGACGATGCTGCAGTCGGCGACGTCCAACACCGACGCACACGAGGCGTTCCGCAGCTTCATGCAGAACTACGTGCTGACCGCCGTCGCCGGGGTGCTCGGCGGCGACGAATCGGCCCGGCTGCGCGCGATGCTCGCGGCGACCACACTGGTCGGCACCGCAATGCTGCGCTACGTCATGAAGATCCCGCCGCTGGCCACGCTGACCGGCGACGAGCTCGTCGGCCTGCTCGCACCCACCGTGACGCGCTACCTCACCGCCGACGCCGAAGAGCTGGGTCTACCCGGCGCATCGGCGTGATGCCTTAGCCAAGTCCCCAGGTCCGCCATGCGCAGTGCTTCGACGCGCATGCGACGCGCCATCGGGATACCGTTCTGCGACGGGCGCCCCGGCACCTCCTCGCGGTCCTGTTGTGCGTCACGTGCCACGAGGACGACCGACGAGGGATGACCATGACCACTGACGTCCACTACGGGCACATCTTCCACCTGAAGGGCAGCCCGACCGTCACGGAGGCGGCCGCCGCGCTGGTGTCCGTCCCGGACGGGGCGTTGGTGGTGGGTTCCGACGGCAGGGTCCTGTTCGCCGGCGAAAGAGCCGCAGTACCGGCCGAATACGCGTCGGCGACGGTGCACGATCAGCGCGGCGGGTACCTGCTGCCGGGGTTCGTCGACACTCACATCCACTTCCCCCAGACGTATGCGGGGGACTCCTACGGCGGCGGTCAGCTGCTGGAGTGGCTCACCAACTGCATCTTCCCGTCCGAATCCAGTTATGCAGAACCCGAATTCGCGCAAGAGGCGGCAGTGGAGTTCACCCGGCGTCGGATCGCGGCGGGCACCACCGCCGCGATGGTGTTCGGCTCGGCGTTCCCGCACGCGCAGGACGCGTTGTTCAGCCAGACGCAGAAGGCGGGTCTGCGGATCGTGTCGGGCCGGGGTATCCAGACCCGCGGCCCCGCCAGCGCCGAACCGCTGATCACCTCCGAGGAGGACGCGATCCGCCTGACCCGCGAGGAGATCGAGAAGTGGCACGCCGCCGACACCGGCGACGTGAACACCGCACTGCTGCACGTGGCGATCGTGCCCAGATTCTCACTCGCGGTGACCACCGAGACCCTGAGGAACCTCGGTGAGCTGTACGACGAGTTCCGCGACCGCGGCGTCTACGTGCACACCCACCTCAACGAGAACAACCGCCCGGGCACCGGCGAGGTCGACTCCACCAAGCGCGAGTACCAGGTGGACACCTACCTCGACACCTACGACGGGAAGTTCCTTCCGGGCTCGCAGGTCGGTGGCAAGAGCCTGCTGGGCCCGCGGACCATCCTCGCGCACTGCGTGCACTGCCAGGACGCCGAACTGGCGCGGATGGCGGAGACCGGCGCCTCGATCGCGCACTGCCCGGTGTCGCAGCTGTTCCTCGGCTCGGGAACCATGCCGTGGAAGCGGACCATCGCCAGTGGCGTGAACGTCGCCGCAGGAACGGATTTCGGTGGGGGAGACGAGTGGCTGGTGCCGCGGGTGCTCGGTGACGCATTCAAGCAGCACATCAGTGAGGACGGCGCGGCCGGCGTCTCGCTGCATCCCGCCGAACTGCTGTTCCTCGGAACCCTCGGCGGCGCACGCGCCCTCGACATGGAGGACAGGTTCGGCAACTTCGACGAGGGCAAGGAGGCCGACTTCGTGGTGGTGCAGCCCGCAGGCGCCCTGAAAGGATTGCTGCGCAACGCCGTCCGCGCCGGCGACGCCGGCCTGGCCCGGGACCAGACGCTCTTCGCGCTGCTGATGGGTCTGCGGGAGTCGTCGATCGCCGAGGTGTACGTGCGGGGCCGGCGCGTGGTCGCCTGAATCTCGAGAACCGATGGACCAGGTGACGGCGGTGTCGGTGTTCCGACTACATCACGCCGTGAATGCCCTTGTACAGCAACAGAAGACCGATGACCACGAGGATTCCGGCCACGAGTACGGCATGCCTGCGCTCCAGCCAGTCGCCGACCCGGCGCAGCGTCGGGTCGAGGCGTTGGGTGAACAGTGAGTACGCCACAATGGGCAGCAGCACCGTCGAGCCGGCGACGAGGACGAAGTAGACGACGGCCGACCACGCGCCCAAGACGCCAAGGCCGCTGCTGCCGATCGCCATACCCGAAGCGGCGCTGATGAAGAACACCTTCGGGTTGACGACCACCAGCGTCAGCGCGGTGAGGAACGCGCGGGCGGGCGACAGCGTGGTCAACGAGGTCATCCACTTCGGCGAATGCGTGTCGCCGCGCCGCGTCCAGCGGAACACCCCGAGCCCGATCAGGATGACGCCCACGGCGATCCGCAGCCACGACGCCCACGCCGGTGGCTTGTCGAAGTCGCCGATCAGGCCCGACACCAGCAGGAAGACGGCAGCGAGTGCGAAGAGTCCGAGCAGCCAGCCGGCCAGGAAGGACAGGCCGGCGGGCCGTGGCCGCGGTGAGCGGAGCACCAGCACCGCCGGGATGATCGACAGCGGTGACAGTGCGATCACGAGCGCCAGGGGAATCAGTTCGACCAGTTCCGACACCCAACGCCCGGTCATGGTGTTGAACCTAGCAAGCGCAGGCGCCGGATCGTGGTTCGACGGGGCGCGTCGTCAGCCTGGAATCCGCAGTGCTTCGGAGACCGCGGCGTACATGGTGGTCTTGATCGCCCCGAGGGTGCCGGGATCCTTGCCGAGTATCGGTTGCAGCCGTTGCACGGCGGCGTCGACGATGCCGTCTTCGGGGGCGGTGTCATCGACGAGGGCGGCGGCCTGCGCTTCCGGGCCGCCGTAGCGGTGCCCGGTGGTCATGGCGGTGACGGCGGTCTGCGGGGGGAGCTTTGCCTGGATGAGCGCCGCCATGCCGGGGGTGAAGGGGATGCGGATGTCCACCTCGGGGAAGCAGAAGTAGCCGCGGTCGTCGCGCATGACGCGGTAGTCGTGGGCGACCGCGAGCATGGAGCCTGCGCCGAATGCGTGGCCGTTCACCGCGGCGACGGTCGGTAGCGGGAACGTCAGCAGGCGGGCGAGGAGTTCCTGCACCCGCCCGACGTACCAGCCCAGCCGATCGCCGTTCGCGCCGAGCCAGTCGAGGTCGAGGCCGTTGGAGTAGAACTTGCCGATTCCGGTGGTGATCAGCGCCTGCGCGTTGGTCGTGACCTCGTCGAGCTGAGTGTTCACGGTGTCCAGCCAGTCGACGGAGAAGCGGTTCTCGTCGTCGCCGAGGGTCAGCACGGCGATCGTGTCGCGGTACTCGAGTGTCGAGGGCATCAGGGTTGTCCTTTCGTGGGGTGGAGATAGGGGCTCAGGGGGTGGCAGCGGAACGGTCAGCACGGCGCGCACGGCGGCGGCCAGCCGCTCGCGCGCGGCGGGGTCGGCGGTGCGGTCGCCGTGCAGCAGCAGTGCGGTCGGGAGTTCGACGACGCAGTCGCGGATGACAGCGACGGACTGCCTGTCCGCACGGCCCCACAGGCTGCGCGACAACCGCACGAAGAGCTCTCCGAGCGCCCTGTCGAGTCGGCGCAGCTGATCGGCGACGCCGTCCGGCACCTCCCCGGACCGGAGTAGTTCGTCGCGGGGAACGTTCAACAGGAACCGCGTCGAGGTCGGCTTCCGGTCGAAGAACAGCGCCGGGCAGAGTGCCGCCACCACAACGGCTTCCACCGCGCTCGCGTCGCCGGCGACGTCGCCCCCGCCCGTGAGCGCCTGATCGACGACATCGCGCTGGAGCTGCAGGAAGCTCTCCGCGGCCCGTACCCACGCCCGGCCGAGCAGCCCGGCCCGTGATTCGAATGCGTGGTAAAGCGCGCCGTTGGACACCGACGTCGCCTCCGACAGGGCGCGGATCGTCACCGCGGCGGGCCCGGCGGTGACCGCGAGCTCCTCGGCGGCGTCGAGCACGCGGTCGAGGTCGTGGACGCGGGGCCGGGGCATGGCTGCCACCATAACAGAGCACTTGCTCTGTAATGGATGTGATGAGTCCGGCAGTGTCGAGGGGTCTACCTACATACGACGATTGCGAGAGAAGGGAGTGCTCATGTCGATCGAGCACGTGCTGGCCGTGGTTCCGGTGTCCGACCTGGAGAAGAGCCGGCAGTGGTACACCGCGCTGTTCGGGCGCCCGGCGGACAACGACCCGATGCCCAGCCTCACCGAGTGGCAGGTGCTGCCGGGCGCGTGGGTGCAGGTGTTCGTGGATCCCGAGCGGGCGGGCAAGGGGCAGCTCAACGTCGCCGTCGACGACCTCGAGGCTCACCTCGGTGAATTGCGCGGCCGCGGCATCGAGCCCGGCGAGATCGTCGAGGCCAACAAGGGCGTGCGGTTATCGCAGATCGCCGACCCGGACGGCAACGTCATCGGCGTCATCGGGGGCTTCCGGCCCGATTACTGAGCCGCGGCCCATCGTCGCGCCGATTTTCGTAGAGCGTGTCGACATTCAAGTCGCTGATCGTCGATTTCGATCGGGTGCCGACAGTACGATCGGACGTGCGTCGACAATGCTGCGACGAAGGGGGCCGGTCATCGATGTTGTTGCATCGCAGGGCTTCCCGCTCGGGCAACCGGTCCTGCGGTTCCAGGCGAAACCCAGACTGGGTGACATCGCCTGCGAGGTGGTCGGCGGAAACGGAGAGCTGATCGGCCTGATCCGGGCACGGTCCAAAATCCCCGAGTACTTCGGCCGTGAGACACGGACGCTCGAATTCGCACTTCTGCGGCCGAGCGGCGCCGCAGCTCTCACCTTTACCCGCATCGGCGGTGGGACTCGGCATCACAACCTCGTCGTCCAGGACGGCGGCGGCGCGCACCTCGGCCGGTTGCGGCAGATCAGCGCCCCCGGGCGGCTGTGGCGCACGCCGCGCCTGTCGATGGCACTCGAGTACGGATCGGAGCTGCTCGGACTCACCGAAGTGTGCGTACTGCCGTCGGACACGGCCGCGATCGTGACTGTTCCGGTGCGCACCGAATCCGGTCACGTGCTCGCCGTTGTCGAGCGACGTTGCCGCGAGGACGGTCACTTTTTCGACTACGAGCTGGACTGTCCGGTTCCGGTCGCCCCGCCGCTGCCCGACCTACTCGCGGCGACGGGGTTCGCGCATCATTTCTACGACCGGATCGCGATCGGCCCACCTGCTGATTCCCAGCCCAAAAGTTTCTGGACTTGAGCGGAACACACTCAACCTTGACGACGTTGAACATGCCGAGAAGCATTTTGACCACCCCGTAGAGAGTGAATCGGAGGTTGTGGTGGATTCGTTCAACCCGACGACCAAGACGCAGGCCGCGCTCACGTCGGCCCTGCAGGCGGCCACCGTCGCAGGAAACCCGCAGATCGCCCCCGCGCATCTGCTGATGTCGCTGCTCACGCAGAACGACGGCATCGCCGCCCCGCTGCTCGAGGCCGTCGGCGTCGAACCGGCGACGATCCGCGCCGAGGCGCAACGGCTCGTCGACCGGCTGCCCCGCGCCAGCGGCGCCAACAGCCAGCCCCAGCTGAGCCGGGAGTCGCTGGCCGCGATCACCGCCGCCCAGCAGCTGGCCACTGAGATGGACGACGAATACGTCTCCACCGAGCACCTGCTGGTCGGCCTGGCCACCGGCGACTCGGACGTCGCCAAGCTGCTCACCGGCGCGGGCGCGTCGCCAGAGGCCCTGCGCGAGGCGTTCACCAAGGTCCGCGGCAGCGCCCGCGTCACCAGCCCCGATCCCGAAGGCACCTACCAGGCCCTGGAGAAGTACTCCACCGACCTCACCGCCCGCGCGCGGGAAGGCAAGCTCGACCCCGTCATCGGTCGCGACACCGAGATCCGTCGCGTCGTGCAGGTGCTTTCGCGTCGCACCAAGAACAATCCGGTGCTGATCGGCGAGCCCGGTGTCGGTAAGACCGCGATCGTCGAGGGCCTGGCCCAGCGCATCATCGCCGGCGACGTGCCGGAGAGCCTGCGCGACAAGACCGTCGTCTCGCTCGACCTCGGCTCGATGGTGGCCGGCTCGAAGTACCGCGGTGAATTCGAGGAGCGGCTCAAGGCCGTCCTCGACGACATCAAGAACTCGGCCGGTCAGATCATCACGTTCATCGACGAGCTGCACACCATCGTCGGCGCCGGCTCCACCGGCGATTCGTCGATGGACGCGGGCAACATGATCAAGCCGATGCTCGCCCGCGGCGAGCTGCGGCTGGTCGGCGCCACCACGCTCGACGAGTACCGCAAGTACATCGAGAAGGACGCCGCGCTGGAGCGCCGCTTCCAGCAGGTCTACGTCGGCGAGCCGTCGGTCGAGGACACCGTCGGCATCCTGCGTGGCCTCAAGGAGCGCTACGAGGTGCACCACGGCGTGCGCATCACCGACTCGGCTCTCGTCTCCGCTGCCACTCTGTCTGATCGCTACATCACCGCCCGCTTCCTGCCGGACAAGGCCATCGACCTGGTCGACGAGGCCGCGTCGCGGCTGCGGATGGAGATCGACTCCCGGCCCGTCGAGGTCGACGAGGTCGAGCGGCTGGTCCGTCGCCTCGAAATCGAGGAAATGGCGCTGGCCAAGGAGGAAGACGCCGCGTCGGCGGACCGGCTGGTGAAGCTGCGGTCAGAACTGGCCGACAAGAAGGAACAGCTGACCGAGCTGACCACCCGCTGGCAGAACGAGAAGCACGCCATCGACGCGGTCCGCGAGCTCAAGGAACAGCTCGACGCACTGCGTCAGGAATCCGAGCGCGCCGAGCGCGACGGCGACCTGGCCAAGGCCGCCGAGCTGCGCTACGGCCGCATCCCCGAGGTCGAGAAGAAGCTCGACGCGGCGGTGCCCCAAGCCGAGGCGCGTGAGGACGTCATGCTCAAGGAGGAGGTCGGCCCCGACGACATCGCCGAGGTGGTGTCGGCGTGGACCGGCATCCCCGCCGGCCGGATGCTCGAGGGCGAGACCGCCAAGCTGCTGCGCATGGAGGACGAGCTGGGCAGGCGCGTCGTCGGCCAGAAGAAGGCCGTGCAGGCCGTCTCCGACGCCGTCCGCCGCAGCCGCGCCGGGGTCGCCGACCCGAACCGGCCCACCGGCTCGTTCATGTTCCTCGGACCCACCGGTGTCGGTAAGACCGAGCTGGCGAAGGCACTGGCCGAGTTCCTGTTCGACGACGAACGCGCGATGGTCCGCATCGACATGAGCGAGTACGGCGAGAAGCACTCGGTGGCCCGCCTCGTCGGTGCGCCTCCCGGCTACGTCGGTTACGACCAGGGCGGCCAGCTGACCGAGGCGGTGCGACGTCGCCCGTACACGGTGATCCTGTTCGACGAGATCGAGAAGGCCCACCCGGATGTGTTCGACGTGCTGCTGCAGGTGCTCGACGAGGGCAGGCTGACCGACGGCCAGGGCCGCACGGTCGACTTCCGCAACACCATCCTGATCCTGACGTCCAACCTGGGCGCCGGTGGTTCGGAGGAGATGGTGATGGCGGCGGTGCGCTCGGCCTTCAAGCCGGAGTTCATCAACCGCCTCGACGACGTCATCATCTTCGACGGGCTCAATCCCGAGGAGCTGGTCTCGATCGTCGACATCCAGCTGCAGCAGCTGGCCAAGCGGCTGGCGCAGCGCCGCCTCACCCTCGAGGTGTCGCTGCCTGCGAAGAAGTGGCTCGCCCAGCGCGGATTCGATCCGCTCTACGGCGCCCGGCCGCTGCGCAGGCTGATCCAGCAGGCGATCGGCGACCAGCTGGCGAAGCTGCTGCTGGCCGGTGACGTGCACGACGGCGACGTGGTGCCCGTCAACGTGAGCGCCGACGGCGACGGGCTGGTGCTCGGCTGACCTGATACGCCGAGACTGCGGTCAGATCGCGAATCCCCACTCCGGGGCGATCTGGCCGCAGTTTCGCGTTCGAGGTCGATACTCGTGTGACTGGAGAGACGCATGACAGTCGACGAGACGCGGTTGTGACCAACTTGAGTTCGGGCGAAAGCGGTACCAGCAAGTAGGCTAGGACCAATGGTCCCGCTCTGGTTCACGCTGTCCGCGCTCTGCTTCGTGGGTGCGGCCGTGCTGCTGTACGTCGACATCGACCGTCGACGCGGGCTCGGCCGCCGCCGGAAGTCCTGGGCGAAATCGCACGGCTTCGACTACGAACACGAGTCCGCCGACATCCTCAAGCGCTGGAAGCGCGGAGTCATGTCGACCGTCGGCGACGTCAACGCCCGCAACGTGGTGCTCGGCCAGATCCGCGGCGAGGCCGTCTTCATCTTCGACCTCGAGGACGTCGCAACCGTGATCGCGCTGCACCGCAAGGTCGGCACGAACGTGGTCGTCGACGTGCGCCTCAAAGACATCAAGGAACCGCGCGAGAACGACATCTGGCTGCTCGGCGCCATCGGGCCGCGGATGGTCTACTCCACCAACCTCGACGCCGCCCGGCGCGCCTGCGATCGCCGGATGGTGACGTTCGCCCACACCGCGCCGGACTGCGCCGAGATCATGTGGAACGAGCAGAACTGGACGCTGGTCAGCATGCCGGTCACCAGTACCCGCGCCCAGTGGGACGAGGGCCTGCGGACCGTGCGGCAGTTCAACGACCTGCTGCGCGTCCTGCCGCCCGTCCCGCAGCCCGCCGCCAGCCAGCCTGCGCCCAGGCGCAGCGGCTCGCCGAGCCGTCCGCTCAAGCCGGCCCCCGCGCCCCCGAGCCGTCCGCTCAAGCCGGCCCCCGCGCCC
>NZ_JACKSJ010000141.1 GCF_025821665.1 [Mycobacterium] manitobense | reverse complement strand
CGCCGCGGCCATGGGGGCGACCCCGGTGGCGCCGTCGGCGACCGCCGCGGCGATGGAGCACTCCGGCGGCCGCGGCGTCGACGCCGTCATCGACGCTGTCGGCAACGACACCACGATGGCCGACGCGCTGACCGCGGTCCGCGCCGGCGGCACCGTGTCGGTGGTCGGCGTGCACGACCTTGCGCCGTTCCCCTTCCCGGCGACGATGGCCCTGCTGCGCAGCGTCACGCTGCGGATGACCACCGCGCCGGTGCAGCAGACCTGGCCGCAGTTGATCCCGCTGCTGCAGGCCGGCCGGCTTCGGGTGGACGGGATCTTCACCACCGAGCTGCCGCTGGACTCGGCCTCCGACGGCTACCGGGCAGTGGCCGCCCGCTCGGGCGACGTGGTCAAGGTGCTGCTGAGGACGTGAGCAGCGCGGGAGCGTGGGTACCGTCGACTGAGTGAGCGACACTCCGGCCGACGTGGTCGAGAACGACGATCCCCCGCGCCGGTCCCGGCGCAGATGGCGCCGCCACGCGATCGTGCTGGCCGTCATGCTGCTCCTGTTCGGCGTGCCCTGGTGGACGCTTCTGGCGGCCGGAGCGGCGTGGCCGACCGCCGTGGTGGTGGCCGGCACGCTGGTGTTCGCGGCGGCCTTCGCCGGGCTGCCGTTGCTGATGATGTACGGGCACGGCCGCAGGCACCTCGACCGGGCGGCCGCCGCCGGCGACGCACTGCTCGGCGCCGCGTGGGTGCTGTTCGTCTGGTCGGTGCTCGGCCACCTGTTGGAGCTCGCACTGGTGATCGCCGGTGTCGAGGATCCGGTGCGCTCGCGGGTGGTCGCCGCGGCGGTGGTGGCCGTGGTGGTGGTGCTGCTGGTGTGGGGCCACTTCGAGGCGATGCGGGTGCCCCGGGTGCGCACCGTCGACGTCGGGATCGCCGGCCTGGGCGCCGGACTGGACGGTCTGCGGGTCGCGATGATCACCGACACCCACTACGGGCCGATCGACCGGGCGCGCTGGTCGGCGGCGGTGGTGGACCGGGTCAACGACCTGGACGCCGACGTGGTGTGTCACGTCGGCGACATCGCCGACGGAACCGTGGCGGTGCGCGAGGCGCAGGCGAGCCCGCTCGCATCGGTGCGGGCGGTCTCAGCGCGGGTCTACGTCACAGGCAATCACGAGTACTTCAGCGAGGCCCAGGGCTGGCTCGACTACATGGAGTCGATCGGCTGGGCGGCGCTGCACAACCGGCACATCGTGGTCGATCGCGGCGGTGACCGGCTCGTCGTCGCCGGGGTGGACGACGCCACCGCGGCGGGCTCCGGTGTGCACGGGCACGGCGCGAACCTGCAGGCCGCGCTCGAAGGCGCGGACCGCGCGCTGCCGGTCCTGCTGCTGGCGCACCAGCCGAAGCAGGTGCCGCACGCGGTGGGTGCAGGCGTGGATCTGCAGATCTCGGGCCACACCCACGGCGGCCAGATCTGGCCGTTCAATTTCCTGGTCCGGCTGGACCAGCCGGTGGTGCAGGGATTGAGCAGGCACGGCGAGCGCACGCAGCTGTACACGAGTCGCGGCACCGGCTTCTGGGGTCCGCCGTTCCGGGTGTTCGCACCGAGCGAGATCACGCTGTTGACGCTGCGCAGGGCGTGACGGGGGGAAGGACACAGGACGATGGTCAGCGTCGACGAGATTGAGAACGCGGCCGCCGAGCGCACCGGTCTCGACGACTTCGGGGACCTGTCGTTCGAAGAGGGTCTCGAGGTCCTGCTGTCGTCGATGGCAGAGGAAGCGCGGCTCAACGCGGCCGGGGAGGCGTTCCTCTACGGCCGCATCATCGGATACCTCGCCCAGCGGCTGCAGGTCGAGGACTGGTATCGCCGTCATCCCGAGATCGACGACGCACCGATCACCGCACCCCTGATCGGGATCGGACTGCCGCGCACCGGCTCGACGGCGCTCTCGTCGCTGCTGGCGCAGGACCCCGGTGTGCGCTACCTGCGCAAGTGGGAGTCCACGCAGCCCTGCCCACCGCCGTCGACGGTCACGGGGGCCGACCCCAGGATCCCGCCGGACAAGGGGGAGATGATCGGGACCCGCTACCACGTCCCGACCGACACCCACGGCCCGATGGAATGCCACGAGTTGATGGCGCTGGACTTCCGGTCGCACATCTTCCAGTCCTTCGCCCAGGTGCCCAGCTACTCGGACTGGCTCGTCCACCAGGCCGACCTGCGACCCACGCTGGCCTACGAACGGCGGGTGCTCAAGCTCCTGCAGTGGGGCGAGCCGGCTCGGCCCTGGCGATTGAAGTGCCCGTCGCACGTACTGTGGCTCGACGCGGTCGACGCCGCCTTCCCCGACGCGAGATACGTGATGACTCACCGGGATCCGGCCGACGTCCTGCTGTCGGTCGCCGATCTGTATGCCGACATCATCGCGTCGTTCACCGATGACGTCGACCGCCGGTACATCGGCAGACTGAATGTCGAGCACTGGTCGCTCGGAATGGACCGCGCACTGCAGTTCCGCGCGGACGGCGCCGACAGCCGGTTCTACGACATCGACTTCCGGGCGATGCAGGCCGACCCGGTTCGCCAGGTGACCGGCCTGTACGCCTGGCTGGGCAGTCCGGTCAGCGCCGAGTTCACCGATCGCATGCAGAGCTGGTGGACCGTCGCTGCGGCAGAGCGCGAGCCGAGCTCGCACGCTGATGCTGCCGCATTCGGCATCGACGCGGACGCGGTGCGCCCCCGCTTCGCCGCCTACGTCGCACGCGCCCACCACTGGACCACCACACGGCAGGATCAGCCATGACGATCGATCTGACCGGCGGCATCGACCCCGCCCGCGAGTACCTGCTGCCCCGGCGCCCCGACGATCCGGAGATGCGGGACTCGGTCAGCTTCTGGACCGTCGATGACCACGGCGAGCTGGGACTGCCCCGCATCGGCGTGGAGGCGGTCGGCGCGAACTGGGACAACCACGAAACCCAGGTCAACATCGCCTTCCCCGACGGTCGCGTGTACCGGCTGCGCGGCAGCGGCCCTTCCCTGTCCCCGCAGGGCCCGGACGGCAGGGCGAGCGTTCTGGGCGCGGACGGGCTCGCCTTCCGCTGCGTGACGCCGTTCGGCACCTGGACGATGACCTACGACGGCAAGGCCGTGCAGACGTCGTCGGCCGACCTGGTGGCGGGGCGATCCAACGGCCCGCTCGTCGACGTCGCCTTCCGCGTCGAGGCGGAAATGGCGGTGCCTCCGTGGATCCAAGGCGCCCTGCAACGTGACGCAGGCGACCGCATCAAGCACTCCGCGGAGGGTGCGGTGATGGGCGGTCCTCGCTACGAGCAGCTCTACCGGGCCAGCGGTACGGTCAGCATCGCCGGTGAGACACGGGAGTTCACAGGAAGCGGCCTGCGAATACGTCGCCAGGGCGTGCGGAGGCTCGCCGAGTTCCGCGGCCACGCCTGGCAGTCTGCGGTGTTCCCCAGCGGGAAGGCGTTCGGCTATATCGCCTATCCGCCGCGGCCGGACGGCGAGCCGACCTTCAACGAGGGGTACCTCTTCACCGGTGACGGCGAGTTGATCCCCGCCCGCGCCGTCGAGGTGCCGTGGCTGACGAAATTGCAGACGGTCGGAGAGGACGTGTCGCTGACACTGGAGACCGCCGCAGGCAGCGTGCACATCGAGGGCGAGACGGTCTACTCGACGCACGACATCAGCCATGACGACGACACCTACTCGGTGCGCGAGATGAAGAAGGAGAACCCGAACTTCCCGGCGCTGCAGCAGGCAGGCGTCCGTTACCGATGGGACGGTGAGCAGACCTACGGCATGCTGGAGCGCTCGAACCCACTCGAGCAGATCGACCGGGCCTGAAGGTTTTCTCGTCCGCTGTGCGGGTATCCCTGGAGCAACAGGCGTGTGCGCCGCGACGCTCACAAGTCAGTCGCGCCCACTGTCGCGGGTTCTCAGGCAGCGGGAACCGTTTGATCCACTTCGTTCGTGGTTGGCCGTGTCACGGTCCGCTGCCCCACACCTAGGACGCCTCATGGCCATCACCGACGTCGCGCAGTACGCGCACCTGACCGAATCCGACATGGCGGAGCTCGGAGCCGAGCTCGACGCGATCCGCCTCGAGGTCGAAGAGTCTCTCGGCGCCCGCGACGCCGCCTACATCCACCGCACCATCGCCTTCCAGCGCACCCTTGAGATCGGTGGACGCCTGCTCATCGCGGCGACCCGTTCCAAGAAGGGCTGGGCTGCCGGGGTCGCAGCGCTGGCTTTCGCGAAGAGCGTCGAGAACATGGAGATCAGCCACAACATCGGCCACGGCCAGTGGGACTGGATGAACGACCCCGAAATCCACTCCAACACGTGGGAATGGGACATGGCGGGCCCGTCGTCGCAATGGCGCTATTCCCACAACTACATCCACCACGTCTTCACCAACGTCCTCGACGTGGACGAGGACCTGGGCTACGGCGTGATACGGATGACTCGCGACCAGCCGTGGGAACGCCGCCATCTGCTGCAGCCGCTGCGGAATCTCATTCTGGCCCTGGGGTTCGAGTGGGGCGTCGCCCAGCACGACCTGCACGCCGCGCAGGACCGCGCCGCGACACAGTCCGAGAAGACCGCCCTCTCGCGCGCCGCGCGGCGGAAAGTCACCCGGCAGATGGTCAAGGACTACGTGGTGTTCCCGGCCTTGAGTTTGTCCCGGTGGCGCCGCACCCTCGGGGCGAACGTCGTCGCGAACATCCTCCGCAACCTGTGGGCCTACGTCGTGATCTTCTGCGGGCACTTCCCCGACGGCGCGGAGAAGTTCACCGCCGCGGTGCTGGACGACGAGACCAAACCGCAGTGGTACCTCCGCCAGATGCTGGGTTCGGCGAACTTCGATGCCGGTCCCCTGATGGCGTTCGCCAGCGGGAACCTCTGCTACCAGATCGAGCACCACCTCTTCCCGGATCTGCCCAGTAACAGATACGCCGCGATCGCCACGCGCGTGCGGGCGCTGTGCGAGCGCTTCGGCCTGCCCTACACCACCGGGTCATTGCTGCACCAATACCTCCAGACGCTGCGCACCATTCACGTGCTCGCACTCCCGGACAGGCCTGCACGGACCGACCACGACAAGGTGAAACCACCTGCGCATCAGGAGTTTCGGCGCGCCGTGTCGCCGATCGAGGCCTCAGCGGGTGCGGTCCGGCCTGCCGGTCGACGGCGACGTCGCGGATTCCGTTCGCAGAGTAGGTTTTACGACTCCGGGGTTGCCGTCGCTGCGGCATCGTGACTACGACGACTTCTCACCGCCCGACTTCTTGCCGCCCTTCTTGCCGCCCTTCTTGGACGCTCCGGGTGTGTTCGCGATGGCGGCCGCACGCGACTTGCTCAAGCCCTTCTTGCGCCGGCAGGACGTACTCGCCCCGGGCACCGGCCCCGCGACATACGGTCAGTCGGTGGACTTCGACGAATACCGCACCCATGACGCCACCTCGCTCGCGAAGCTCGTCGCCGACGGCGACGTGACCCCTGCGGAGCTACTGAGCCTCGCGCGCGACCGGGCGGCCGCGGTGAATCCGCGGATCAACGCGATCGTGCGCGACGTTCCCGCCGACGCCAGGACGGCCGAAGAGCTGAGCGGGCCGTTCGCCGGCGTTCCGTTCCTCATCAAGGACCTGGCGCAGGACTACGCGGGCCTGCCCACCTCGGCCGGTTCCCGGGCGTGGCTGTCGACGAACGCCACCGAGCACGCGACGATCGTGCAGCGCTGGATCGACGCCGGCCTGGTCATCTTCGGCAAGACCAACACCCCGGAGTTCGGGGCGAAAGGAATCACCGAACCCGTCGCCTGGGGTCCGGCCCGCAATCCGTGGGACCTGCAGCGCACGCCCGGCGGTTCATCGGGCGGGTCGGCCGCCGCGGTCGCCGCCGGAATAGTGCCCTGCGCGGGCGCGAACGACGGCGGTGGCTCGATCCGCATCCCGGCGGCGTGCTGCGGACTGGTGGGACTCAAACCGGGCCGCGGGCTGACGCCGTCGGGGCCGGCGACGGGCGAGTCCATGCACGGCGCTGCCGTGCAGGGCGTCGTGTCCCGCACCGTGCGCGACACGGCGGCGATGCTCGACGTCATCGCCGGCGGTGAGCCGGGCGGGCCCTTCGTTCCCGGCGTGCCCGCCATGTCGTTCGCGTCGTGCGTGGACGCGGAGCCCGGGGCCCTGCGCATCGGGGTGCGGGTGCCGTCGGCGATCAACCCGGCACCGCACCGGGAGGCCTTCGCCGCTGTCGAGGCGACGGTGAAGAGCCTGACCGAGCTCGGCCACCACGTCGAAGAGTTGCCGCAGGCGCCGTTCGACGATGCCGAGCTCGCGCGCGACTTCCTGCTCACGTGGTTCGTCTACACCGCGTGGGAGCTCGACGACGCCAAGCGGCGGACGGGCGCCGGTGACGACAAGTTCGAGCGGGACACGCTGATCCTGGCCGCGCTCGGCCGGGCGACGAGCAGTGTCGACTACGTCGCGGCCGTGCAGCGGCGCCACGACCACACCCGCAGGCTGACGACGTACTTCGAGTCCTATGACCTGCTGCTCACACCGTCCCTGGCGACCCCGCCGCCGAAGATCGGCGAGTTCGACCTCCCGGTGGCGGTGCAGAAGGGGGCCGACGTCCTGATCAGGACGCGCACCGCGCGGCTGCTGGGTCTCACCGGGATCGTCGACGACATGGTGGACAAGAACCTCGGCTGGGTGCCGTACACGCAGCTGGCGAATCTCACCGGCAGGCCCGCGATCACGCTGCCGCTGCACTGGACCGCAGACGGCCTGCCGCTCGGCGTGCAGTTCGTCGCGCCGCTCGCCGGCGAGTCCACGCTCATCCAGTTGGCCGCCCAACTCGAGCGGGCGATGCCGTGGGCCGACCGGCTCGCCCCGGTCTGACCGTGCGCGGTCACGCGTGACGCAGCACCAGCAGCTCGCCGGTCAGCGTCCCGTCGCCGAGTAGCCGCCCGATCGTCGCGCTCTGCCGTTCGGCCAGCTGCCAGGCCCGCTCGTGCCCGTGTCGCTCGGTGAGCGCATCGGTCACCGCGTCGACACGCTCGTCCCAGTCACTGGGGATGGCGGGCAGGTCGGCGGTGCTCAGCCGGTGCTCGACCTCGAGTTCCGCATCGGCCACCAGGTCGCGCAGTGCGTCGGGCGCGGGGAAGTGGTTGTCGGGGAGCTGGTCGTTCGCGATGGCGCCGTGGGCGACGAAGGCGAGCAGTCCGATCCGCCCCCCTGGCCGCACCACCCGCCGCAGTTCGCGCAGCAGTGCGAGCTGATCCGGAGTCGTGCAGAGCACGCCGAGCGACCAGGCGGAGTCGACGCTCCCGTCGGCCACCGGCATCGCCGATCCGAGCGCGCGCAGCACCGGATGGTCGAACAGCCTGCGCGCCGCGCGGCACGCCCCCGCTTCGGGTTCGATCAGCACGGGTCTGACCGAGTGTGTCTGCGCCGCATAAGCGGCGGGGCCACCGACGCCCGCTCCGCAGTCCACCAGCAGGTCCCCCGCCGCCAGGCGCATGTGTTCGCAGAGCCAGTCCAGCGCCGCGGGGCTCCCGCTGCCCCGGCAGCCCGCCGGAACGTGGTACTCCGCTCCCAGCTTCACCGCCACCTGCGCCGTCCACTCGGCGACGGTGTCGAATTCGGCCTCCATCGCCTCGCTCACGACAACTCCTCCCGGATTCGGCGGCCGACCTCGGCCTTGATCTCGGCGCCGGTGTGGCCGCCTGCGGCCGACGCCAGGCCCGAGATGTTCACGCCCTCGACGCCGTCGACGGCCAGCAGCGCCCTGGCCTCCGCGACGGCCGCGTCGATCCCGGCCGCCACCGGATCCGCCGCGCCGAGCACCTCTGCGACGACGTCCTGATCGAGGTCGAGTCCGGGCAGGCTCTGCAGCACGGACGCGGACATGCTGTCGGTGAACACCGCGACCGCGGCGACCACCGGAATGGACAGTCCTGCCGCTCGGGCCGACGCCATGAAGGCGGATACGTCGGAAGGAAAAGGCACGTGGTTGAGCACCGCGATGCTGGCGCCGGCCCGCTGCTTCTGCACCAGCCGCAGCGGCCGCGCGGCGATCGGCGGTGCGGTCGGTGTCTCCGGTACCGCCGCGACGGCGCCCGCCGCTGCCGCCAGCGCGACCAGCCGCGGGCCGTCGAGATCGAAGGTCTGGGTGACCTCGGGCCGCACGTCGTAGCCGCGGCCGTCGCCGGTCACACACATCACGGTGGGCACGCCGATGGCGCACAGCCCGCGCAACTCCTGCTCCAGCACCACGCGGTTGCGGTCCCGGCACGACAGGGTGATCCACGGCGTCACCCCGGCGTCGAGCAGCAGCCGGCCCATCAGCGTCGGCGGGAAATCGGGCTTGTTCTGATGCTCGCCGACCAGAACGGCGTCGGATGACGGCGCGAGAATCCCCGCCGTCACGGCGATGTCGGCCTCGTCGAACGGGACGGCGCTGAAGTCGGTGAGCACCAGCGGGGGGCGGGCCGGCCGCGCACTGGGCAGCGGTCCGGACCACGGCACCACATCGTCGAACGCGCACGGACCCGGCCGCATCTCGCACTGACCGTCGGGACGCACACCGCCGCAGGGCCCGAATTCCATCCGCTTGGGACAGTCCGGTTCCATCGACGACATCACCCCCCGCCTGTTCGGTCGTTCGCAGCCATGTACCCGGCCTGCCGCGCGGGCAAGCCTCCCGGCGATGATTACCGACCGCGCCGAAGGGTAACTACAGCGGCATGGCTGCTGACGACCAGACTGACCTCTCCGACGTGATGATCCCCTCCGAAGAGGTGCATCCTGATCGCAAGGAGCACGCGAAGACGCCCAAGCATCTCGACGACGACGAGTTGGCGCGCCGCACCGAGCACGAGCGTCAGATCGTCGGTGACGACGACTGAGTCGGGCTCACCGCCGCCAGAACAGGTGGTGCGTGACGCCGCTCGGGCTGGGCACGATGTCATGGTGGAACCGGTCGTCGAGCTCGTCGGGTGAGCTCCACAGCCGGGTTCCGGCGCCGATTTGCACCTGGGCAACCGCCACGTGCAGGGTGTCGACGAGCCCGGCGTCGAGGAACTGCCGGATGGTGGTCGCCCCGCCACCGAGCCGGACGTCTCTGCCCTGGGCCGCTTCCCTGGCCTTCTCGAGCACCGCGGCCGGCTCGTCGTCGACGAAGTGGAACGTGGTGTCGGACAGTGCGAACGACGGCCGCACGTGATGGGTCATGACGAACACCGGGGTGTGGAACGGCGGCTCGTCGCCCCACCAGCCCTGCCACTCGTGGTCGCGCCACGGTCCGCGCTGCGGCCCGAACTTGTTGCGGCCCATGATCTCGGCGCCGATGTTGTGGGCGAAGTCCCGGGTGAAGTAGTCGTCGAGGCCGCGACTGCCGCCGGGGTCCGTGCGGTTGGGCCAGCTCGCCGTCGCGCCTGCCCAGAACATCATGGCACCGGGGTCGGCGTCGCCGAACGGGCGCTCGAAGCTCTGGTTCTCTCCCGCCCCGAAGCCGTCGCTGGAGACGGTGAAGTTCTGGACTTTGAGCAGCTGGGTCACGCGTTCTCCTCGGATTGCCGGACGGATGCACGGTAGACCTCGGCGGCCGGCGACACTCATCGGTTAACGCTTGGCAGTCGTTTGGGTCACGATGCGGCGCCGGCTCTGCCGCCGCCGACAGAATCCGTGTTCAATCGGCCGGGCGGCCCGCGCACGGGCGGCGGAAGGTGGCGCCATGCAGGCGGTGGGACCGGCGCTGGTGTGGCTGCTGGTCGCGCTCGCGGTGCTCGCCACCACGCGCACGCTCGTCGGCGTGGTGGCAGCCAGACGGAACAGGCGGCGCGCTCGCGGGTTCTTCGTGCTCGGATTCCTGTGTGGCGCGACAGCCACCGCGATGGTGGCGCGCGGGGGCCGCGGCCGTCAGGCGCTCGGCGTCGTCACCCGCCACGTCGTCGCGGCGCGGCGGGCCGGTGTCCTCCGCAGTGCCGACCGGGTTGCGGGCCGGGTGCTCACCGCCCTTGGCGATCCTCGGCAGCGATGCGTTGCCGGAGCGCGGCGGCGCAGAGCGTGAGGTGGTTGCGCTCGGCGATGTTCTGTGCCCGATCGGCCGCCACCACGTAGAGGTCAGCCGCCGTGGACAGGTCACCCGCCTTCTCGTGCAGGTAGGCGCTCGCCGCGGTGTGTCGCGGCAGGCCCGGGTCCAGGTCGGCGAGCGCGGCGAGCCCCGCGTGCGGTCCGTCCGCCTCTCCCACGGCGACAGCGCGATTGAGCCGCACCACGGGGCTGTCGGTGAGCGCGACGAGCTCGTCGTACCACTCGACGATCTGCGGCCAGTCGGTTTCGCCGGCGGTGGGCGCGTCGGCGTGCAGGGCCGCGATCGCGGCCTGGGCCCGGTACTCCCCCAGTCGGTCTCGCGCCAGGGCGGCCTGCAGCACGGCCACCCCCTCGGCGATCAGGTCGCGCCGCCACAGGCCGCGATCCTGATCGGCGAGCGGCACCAGGCTGCCGTCGGCCCGGGTCCTGGCGGCACGCCGGGCGTGGTGGAGCAGGAAGAGTGCGAGCAGTCCGGCGACCTCTGGGTCCTCGGTGGAGCCGGCCAGCTGCCGGGCCAGCCGGATCGCCTCCGCCGCAAGATCCACGTCGCCGCTGTAGCCCTCGTTGAACACCAGGTAGAGCACCCGCAGCACGGTGCGCAGGTCGCCGGGGCGGCCGAGCCGGACGTCGGCGACGGTGCGTTTCGCGCGGCTGATGCGCTGGGCCATCGTCGCTTCCGGCACGAGGTAGGCCTGGGCGATCTGGCGGGTGGTCAGGCCGCCGACGGCGCGCAGCGTGAGCGCGACGGCGGACGCGGCGGTCAGGCTCGGGTGCGCGCACAGGAAGTAGAGCGCCAGCGTGTCGTCGGCGGTTTCGGCCGGCCCGGGTGGCGGCTCCTCAGAGACCCGGGTCTCCCGGTCGCGCCGGGCCACGTCGGATCGGGCGAGGTCGAGGAAGCGGCGCCACGCGGTGGTGATCAGCCAGCCCTTGGGGTCCTCGGGTGGTCGGTCCGCCCACGTCTCGATGCCCTTGATCAGCGCTTCCTGGACGGCGTCCTCGGCGGTCGCGAAGTCCGCGCCGCGGTGCACGAGGACGGCCAGGACCTGGGGGATCAGATCCCGCAGCCGCGCCTCGTCCACCGTCCGCACGACTAGTCGGCGGAGCCGGGGGCGGCGGACATGAACGGCCGCACCTCGAGCCACTCGTGGATCGGCCGGCCTCCCGCACCGGGCGCCGCGGAGAGCTCGCCGGCCAGTTCGACCGCACGCTCGTAGGAGTCGACGTCGATGATCATGAAGCCCGCGATCAGGTCCTTCGTCTCGGCGAACGGCCCGTCGGTCACCGGCGGCTTTCCCTCGCCGTCGGAGCGGACCCAGGCGCCGTCGGCTGCCAGCGCCTGGCTGTCGACGAACTCGCCGCTGTCCTTGAGCCGGTCGGCGAAGTCCTGCATGTACTGCATGTGCGCGTCGATCTCGGCGGGCGTCCACTGGTCCATCGGCACGTCGTTCACCGACGCGGGCGCACCCCGGTAATGCTTGAGGAACAGGTACTTGGCCATGAGTTTCTCCCTTCGACGTGGCGACCCTAGTCGGTCGCTCACCCCTGGGACGGAGCCGTCGGACCGTTCTCGACATCGCGCCGGCGTCTATCCCGCCGGCTACATCGCGAGCAGGGCCGTCACGGCCGACGGGTCCTTGTAGTAGACGTCCAGCGCGATGATCAGACCGTCCGAGACCGTGTAGATCTCCACCAGGTTCATCTCGGTGAATCGGCCGGACACGCGCGCCGTGAACCGCAGCCGGAACCGGGACACGACGGTGTCGTCGCCCAGGGGCGCACGGTTGATCGGTCCCGGGGTCAGTTCCAGTTTCTCGGTCATCGCCGTCAGGAGGTCCACGAAACCCCTCGGGCCGTGGTAGTCCCCGCTGTAGGGCAGGCCGCCCGCCTCGTGGACCACGAGCTCCTCGTGCAACAGCGCGCAGGCTTCGTCCAGCCTGTTCTGGTTCAGTGCGGTGCCGAACCGGCTGACGACAGCCAGGCTGGTACCGGTCACGTCAGCTCCTCGAACTGCGTGACGACGGGTTCGGTCCCGGGACTGACGTACTGCACGATCCGCGGCATGCCCTCGATGAGGCGCAACATCTCCGGTATCGAGTTCGTCACCCACTCGACCGCACCGTGCGCGGCGACGGCCGCCTGATCCCGGTACACCTCGACGGCCACGTAGGTGTCGGGCTCGTCGACGCTCTTGGCGAAGCCGTAGTACGTGACTCCCGGCTCGCGGTCGTTGGACATGGCGGCGACGTCGGTCATCAGGTTCTCGAACGCGGCGGCGTTCTCGGGCGGCACCCGCAGGTGCACGATGAACGTGATCACCGGGTGGGCGCCGGCTCGCCGATGACGTGATGGGAGGTGTTCAGCCGGTTCTGCGCCGCGTCGATCGTGCGTCGGACACCTTCGCGCACCGAGACCTTGTTGGGGCCGAGGAGTTCGACCATCTTCGTGGTGTCGGCCCAGATCGGCCACGCCTTGCTGTTCTCCGTGAAGACGGGCTCCCTGCCGAGGATCTCGCCGGCCATCCGGCAGTACTCCTGCGTCGTCACCGGTTCGGTGCCACCGATGTTGACGACGTTGGCCCCGATCTCGGCGATTCCCGCAGCGGCGATGGTCTTCTCGACGTAGTCGTCCTCGTACAGCGGCGTGTGCACGTTACGGACGCCGGGATAGACGCTGACCGGCTGTCCGCGCATGATCTGGTCGATCCGCTGGGTGACCCCGCCACCGCGCGGACCGTAGAAGGAGAAGATGCGGACGATGGTCGCGGGCAGTCGGTAATCCGTGCTCAGATGCCTCACCAGGAATTCGGCCGCGATCTTGCTCGCGGCGTAGTTCTCCGCCGACGCGTGCAGCCCGTAGGCGTCGTCCTCCCGCAGCGGACGCTCGCCCTGATAGGCGTACAGCGATCCGGTGCTGCCGTGGACGAAGGCCTCGCAGTCGCGGTAGCGCCGAGCCAGGCGTCCGGTGGCGCCCGCGTTGACCTCATAGGCGTCCGGGTGGGTCGGCGGCAGCACCGCGTAGTTGATCACGACGTCGACCGCTTCGGGCAGCGCCGACAGATCCGGATTCGCGAGGTCGAACGGGATCGGGCGGGCGCCCGCCTGTTCGAGGCTCCGACTCTGCTCCGGATCGGAGAACCGGGACACCGCGTACACCTCGTTGTTCTTGGCGAGCTCGACGGCGACGGGGAAGGCCACCACCCCGCTGGCTCCGGTGACGAGGACGCGGCGTCCCGAGATCTTGTGCATGTCAACCTTCTTCGTTGGTCGGAGAACTCGGTGCGGTGCGAGAGGTGCGGCGCGCCAGCTTCGCCGCGGCGACGCGTAGCCGGGTGGCGAGCGCGGCCGGCAGTACCGGGATCGCGACGTCTTCGCGCAGCCGGGTCAAGCGGGAAGACGTGATGCGCCAGCGGTTGTCGCGCTTCTCGTAGGTCTCGTGGTAGTGGCCGTAGCCGTGCAGGGTCACCATCGGGATGAGGCGCACGACGTCGTTGAGTGCCCACACACCGTGGGCGGTCGTCGCGGATGTCAGCGTGATCTCCGGGGCGTGGACATGGTGAACGGTCGGCTGCGACGGCTTCCCGATGGTTCTGCGGGTGTAGGCGACGAAATCGTCCGCACCCACGGTCTGCCTGCCTCCCGCGCCCGCGATCTCGCTGGTGAACTCGTCACCCAGCAGGCTCCGCCACGCGACCCAGTCCTTGGCGTCGAGGTAGCGGCAGTACCGGGCCTTCAGCAGCTTGATCGCCTCGATGTCCGTCAGTGCCGCGGCATCGTCCACCGTGACCACCGATCCGCACGTCGACTCACTGCGCTCCGCCGCTCGCCGCCACCGTCGCGCTGTCGGCGTCGTAGCTGCCCATGAACTCCATCGGCACGCCGCCCATGGTGCAGAAGAACAGGTCGACGCCGGGCACGTCGCCGAAGAGGACCGTGACGTCGTCGGCCATCGTGCGGGCCCTGTCCTGCACGCTGCGGTAGTCGTCGGTCAGGAACGACAGCGCGGCCAGCCCCTCCGGCGCCACCTCGCGGAGGTGTGCGGGGACGTCGAGGACCTCGATCAGCCCGGCGTCGCCGCCGCCGAGCATTGTCACCTCGGCGCCGTCGGAGGGTGGCCAGCCCAACGTGGCCTGCAGTACCTCGCCGGGAACGTGGAAGGTGCCCTGTATCTCCATTCCGACGACGTCGGTCAGGAAGCGGATGAAGGTGCCTGCGGCATGGCTGCGCATGACGACGTGGTGGAGCTGATTCGGCAAGGCGAACCTCCCGTGCGAAGAGAGCCGGTCGGAGCGACGGGGCCCTCGCCATGCTAAGCGCCCGCTCAGCGTCATGGTGGGCGTTTCGTCGCACCGATGTGATGCGCTCCGGGTGACTCAGCGTCCGAGCATGGCGCCGACGCTGCCGGCGAATGCCGCGGTGGAGAAACAGTTCGGCTCGGCGAACTCCTCGAACGCCAACGACTGATGCCAGCTCGTGTCGGCGGCGCCTCGCAGCAGTGACTTGGTCAT
This sequence comes from [Mycobacterium] manitobense, assembly GCF_025821665.1. Classification (GTDB taxonomy): domain Bacteria; phylum Actinomycetota; class Actinomycetes; order Mycobacteriales; family Mycobacteriaceae; genus Mycobacterium; species Mycobacterium arseniciresistens. The sequence goes on along the minus strand of NZ_JACKSJ010000141.1, from coordinate 31,800 downwards.
GGCCACCGCGTGGGCGGGCAGTTGCGCGACGCGGGTGCACCAGTCGTCGGCCGCCTGCAGCAGCTGGTCGTGCTCGACCACCTCCTGCACCAACCCGAGCTCGCGTGCGGTCTGCGCGTCGATGTGTTCGCCGCGCAGGAAGAAGGCCAGCGCCCCCTGGTAGCCGAGCCGGCGGGTGAGCGCCCAGCTGGTGCCCACCTCCGGGATCAGTCCCAGCCGCCCGAAGGCAGGCACCAGCACCGCCCGCTCGCTGGCGATGACGACGTCGCATGTCAGGGCCCAGGCCAGCCCGACGCCCGCGGCAGGCCCGTTGAGCGCCGCGACGAAGATGGTGTCCGATCCCGCGATGGTCCGTGCGACACCGCCGAACTCGCGCCGGATCCATCGCCAGATGTCGGTGGTTCCCTCGTCGGCGTCGAGGTGGTCGATCGCGGTGCGCATCATCTTGAGATCGCCGCCTGCACTGAAGCCGGGGTCGGCGCCTGTCAGCACGACGGTGCGGACGTCGACGTCGTCGGCCAGCGCCACCAGTGCGCGCCGCAGCTGGCGGACCAGCGGTGCCGACAGCACGTTGAGGCGGTCCGGTTCGTCGAGGGTGATCACCGCGCGGTCACCGCGCCGGTCGACGTGCACCCGGGCCGGGGCCGAGGGGGCGTCGCCCTCGGCGAGGATCTTGCGGTACAGCGAGTCTTCTGACATGGAGTTCACTCCTCGGCGTGCTGTCGCAGCGCCGCCCATGCGGCCGCGGCGAACGTCTCGACGGTTCGGCTGGAGATCTTCGCGGCGGTGCCTGCCAGCCAGTACCTGCTGTACTCCTGCGCAGGCCCGAGCCACAGCGCTGAGGTGATCCCGGGCTGCATCGGGCCGAGCGCTCCGTAGGCGTGGTGGGGCCGCCACCAGTCACCGACGGCGGAGAAGAACCGGCGGTTGGCGTCCTGCAGTTCGGCGCTGTCGAGCCGATCCCCAAGCAGCAGTGCGGCTTCGGCACGATGGGCGACGACCCATCGGAGGTGGTGGACGACGCCCGCCCGGATGCCGCCCTCGGCGGTCGGTTGCTTGACGATCGCCTCGAGGAACCCGTCCTGGTACTCGCGGATCAGCTGCGCGAACACCGCCGCAGCCAGCGCCCGCTTGTCCGGGAAGTGGTGGTAGAGGGCGCCGACACTGACCTCGGCCTCGCGGCGCACCTCGTCGAGGGTCGGCGACAACGCCCCGTCGGCGGCGAAGCGGCGGCGGGCCGTGGTCAGCAACCGGTTCCTGGCGTCACCACCACCACGCGTCGGCACGAGGATCACTCTAGTGTTACCGAGTAATCCTCTGTCAAGACATCGCGCTCGACCGCGCGGATCGTTCAAAAAGGTTTGTAGACGTTGTCCGGATCGATGACGGCGTAGGACTCGCCGCCGCCGTCCCATCGCATGTAGAAGTGATCCGCCCCCTCACGCGGCGGACATCTCCACGCAGCCCGCGATTCGATCTCGACCAGTGCCGCGCCACATCGCGGACACGTCCCACCGGTGACGCCCACCATGCCCAGGAAATTACTGGCTGATCTTGACTCGGAATGTCTTTTGACACAGGGTGCAGAATTTTAGTTTTCAAGCACGAGCGGACGCGCGCTCAGCGGTCGGTCGCCGACAGCGGGCGACGCTCGACGCCCCGCCCGGTGATCACCTTCGCGCTCACCACGGCGAGCCTGCCCAGTCCGCGGTAAGTCGACGGGTTGAACACCGTCGGCCACGTCGTACGCAGGCGGTTCTCGTCGACCGGCCTGGCGTCGAAGCGGTCGCGCAGCCACCGGAGCGCCATCGGGGCGGACAACGGGTGCAGCAGGATGTGCTCGCAGAACTTGTCGCGGTGATAGGTGACGTTCGTGCCGCCGGCGGCGTAAGTGGCTGCCAGCCGGTCGATGTCGTCGACCGAGATGATGCGGTCGTGCACCGCCTGCACGATCAGCACGGGCATGGTGGGGGCGGCGATGCCGAGTCTGATGTTGTCGAAGACGTGCTGCACTTCCGGCATCTCGAGGATCTCCTCGAGCGGATGGTCGAGCATGCCGGCCATGTCCTGCTTCCTCATCCGCACCACAGCCTGAGCGGTCGTCATCTTCGTGAGTTTCTCGATCAGCGCCCTGCCTTCGGCGCTGGCGTGCTTCTCGATGACACGCTTGAACTCGGGATAGCTGTGCATCAGGGCGACCACCACCATCGTCGGCAGGCCGGAGAAGAACTTGCCGTTGAGTCGGTGATAGGTGCTCCCTAGATCGCCGACCGGTGAACCGAGTACGGCGCCGACGATGTTGAGTTCCGGCGCGTAGCCGTCGTACATCTCGGCGGCCCACGCGGCGGCCAGCCCGCCGCCGGAGTATCCCCACAGGCCGATCGGCGCCGATGCGGAGAGACCGAGGGGTTCGAAGTTCAGCGCCGCACGCAGACCGTCGAGCACGCAGTAGCCGGGTTCGAAGGGAGCGCCGAACACGCCGTGCGGCCCGCCGTGGTCGGGCACCGAGACCGCCCAGCCCTCGGCGAGTGCGGCGACGATGAGCAACAGCTCGAACTGCGCCAGCGAGCCGGCGGCCTTGGCCCGCCGTTGCAGGGCATAGGACGGGAAACAGCGGCCGGTGACGGCGTCGATGGCGCACTGGTAGGACACAATCGGGCAGACCATGTCGGGTGTCCGCTCCGATGGCGTCAGCACGGTGGTGACGGTGGTCGACGCCGCGTCGTCCAGGTCGGTGGTCCGGTACAGCAGTTGGGTGGCGGTGAAGCGCTGCGGGATCACGCCGAGGAACGCCAACTGCACGTCGCGGGACCGCAGCACCGTGCCGGGAGCGGTCCGCTCGAATCCCGGCGGCGGTTGGTAGAACGGGTCGTCACCCGGCAGGACCGGGCGTGCCCCGGCACGGAGTTCCTCGTGCGGCGCGGACCACTCGGCTCCGTCGTCGGCAAACCCCGGGCGCTGATCCATCGTCACACGGTATCCCCTCAGGGTGGGCGGCAGTTTGTGATCGGTAGCCGCTCAGGGCGACTTCACTTCCCGTCATGGCGACGCCGCAGCGGCGCGCACGACGAAAGGAAGCAACGATGAACATCATCCCCACCCGCGTCCAGGAACAGGTCGACCGCGTGGAGCGCACTCCCAGCCTGGTGCTCGGCATCTTCGCCGGAATGACCGCGCTGTGGTCGCTCTACCGCGTGTTCTGGCTGTTGTACTCGGCGTCGGTGCTCTCCGGTGTCGGATTCTCGGCGGCGTCGCTGATCTTCTCCGCGGTGATCTGGGTCGCGGTGGGCGTCGGTGCGGCGGTGGTGTCCGCCGCCTTCCTCATCCGGTACTCCAAGCAGGCCTGACCAGGCGCAGATCAGAACGGGTCGCTGTTCACACAGCGACCCGTTCTTGCGTTGTACCGCGGCTACTTCTGCGCGGAATCTCCGGAATCGTCCGCCGGAAGTGCCTCGGCGCCGGGCGTGGCCGGTGCGAGCACCTCGTCATCGGCGGCCTCGGTCGCGGGTGTGGTGGGTTCCTGAGACGTCATTCGCTGCGCTCCTTGTCGATGGTCGGTCCGTGCAGCAGTACCCGGTGGGGTCCGCGGGCAATCTCAAGATTGGTGGGGCGCATCCGGGTTCGACGCCAGGGATTGGGTAGTCCTCTACGCGCTGCCCAACTCCACGGGCGGTGGCGACCACAGGGAGAGACAGATGTACCTACACACCCAGCAACTGATCAACGAGATCGCCGTCGACGAGCCTGATCCCGCTGCGGCGAACGCGCTGCAGGAGGGCCTCGGCGGCCAGTTCGGCGAGATGCGCACGATGATGCAGTACCTGTTCCAGAGCATGAACTTCCGCGGCGACGTGACGGCCAAGCCCTACAAGGACCTGCTGCAGGGGGTGGGCACCGAGGAGATCAGCCATGTGGAGCTGATCGGCACCACCATCTCGCGGCTGCTCGACGGCTCACCGGAATACCAGGGCAAGCCGACCGATCCGGTGGACAAGCCGGGCGCCAAGGGCGCGACGCCGCTGAAGATCGCACTGGACCACAGCAACATCCACCACTACCTTGTCGGCGCCCAGGGCGCGATGCCCGTCGACGCGGCAGGCAACCCCTGGCTGGGGTCCTATGTCTACAACAGCGGCAATCTGGTGCTCGACCTGCTCTACAACCTGATGCTCGAGTCGACCGGGCGGCTGCAGAAGTGCCGCATCTACGAGATGACGGCCAACAAGACGGCGCGTTCGACGATCTCGTATCTCATCGTGCGCGACCAGGCGCACGAGAACGCCTTCGCCAAGGCGCTGGAGAGTCTCGGTGTCAACTGGGGTGCCGTGCTGCCCATCCCGAAGACCAATGCCGAGCAGTTCCCCGAGGTGAAGAAGCTGCTCGACAAGGGCCTGCAGAGCGTCCAGTTCACCTTCGACGCCGACGACGCGAGCCAGGCGGCGAAGCTCTACCGTGGCGCCTCGCCCTCGAACGACGGCACCGAACTGAGCACCGCCGTGATGCCCGAGGGCTTCCCGATGACCATCGCACCGGAACGCCGCGAGGAGTTCGCGCCGGGCCTGGACAAGGAACTGCTGGCCCTGATCCAGGCGACCGCCGAGGTGGAGATCGACTCGATCGAGAAGTCCTGACGGCTACGGGCGGCTAAGCGTCCGCGCGGGCGAACTGACCGTGTCGGTACTGCTCGACACACGACGCCCGCCGGACCTTGCCGCTCGTGGTGATCGGAATGGCACCGGGGCCCACCAGCACCAGGTCGGCGACGCTGAGTCCGTGCGTGTTCGAAATCGCCGACGCCACCTCGCCCTTGAGCCGGTTGAGGTGATCGGCGACCTCCTCGTCGGTGGCGCCCTTTCGCTTCACCTCCACGATCACCACGAGCTTCTCGGTCTGACTGTCCGGGACCGCGATCGCCGCGCAGCGGCCCCGCGAGATCTCCTGCACCGTGGCCTCGATGTCGTCAGGGGAATGGTTGCGGCCGTAGACGATCAAGAGATCCTTGATGCGGCCGATGATGAACATCTCGCCGTCGGACAGGAAGCCCGAGTCACCGGTGCGCAGCCACGGGCCCTCCGGCGTACCCGCCGACGGGGTAACGATGGATGCGCCGAACGTCTTGGCGGTCTCCTCCGGCTTCTGCCAGTAGCCCTTCGCGACGTTGTCGCCGTGCACCCAGATCTCACCGACGGTGCCGGCCGGGCACTCGGTGCCGGTGTCTGGATCGACGATGCGCACCATCGGCGACGCCGGAGCCCCGTAACTGACCAGCGGCGTGCCAGCTTGGTCCGCGCTTCGCTCGGCCTTGCCCGCCGTCAGATTCTCCGATTCGAAGCGCACGATCGACGGCGGCGCGGGGGTGGTGTCGGTCGCCACGTACACGGTCGCCTCGGCCAGCCCGTAGGAGGGCCGGATCACCGCTGGGTCCAGACCAAGGGACGTGAACCGCTGGGTGAACCGCTCCAGGGTGGCCGGGTGTACCCGCTCCGCACCGGTCGCGATGACCAGCACGTCCGAGAGGTCGAGGCCGGCCATGTCCTCATCCGAGGTCTTGCGCGCCGCCACCTCGAAGGCGAAGTTCGGGCCCGCGGTGTAGGCCTTGGTGTTGCCCGCCGCCAACTGCATCCAACGAGCGGGCCTCTGCAGGAATGACACCGGGCTGGTCAGGACGGCGGGAACGCCCAAGAGGACAGGTGCGCACACGCCGAGGTAGAGACCCATGTCGTGATAGAACGGCAGCCACGACACCACGGTGGTTCCGGGCGGCGCGGTGTTTCCGAAGGCGTAGAAGTACCCGGCGGCCCACTGCCGGAAGTTCTCGAGGATGTTGCTGTGCGACATCACGACGCCCGCGGGCGTGCGGGTGGAACCGGACGTGTACTGAAGGAATGCGTTGTCCGGGAATTCCTCCCGGCCTGCGCCGGAACCCATCGATCCGTCGAGGTCCAACGAGTCGATCTCGACCACGGCCGGCGCGGCCCCGTCCGCACCTGGCACGACGTACTCCCCGACGACGCCCGAGACCGCCGAGGTGGTGATCACCACGGCAGGCGACGCATCGGTCATCACCGAGCTCACCCGCTCGTCGGTGGCACCGCCCATGGGCACCGAGAGCGGGACCGCGATCTGGCCGGCCTGCAGTGCGCCGAGGAAGGCGACGACGTAATCCATTCCCTGCGGCGCGAGGATGACGGCACGATCCCCCTCGGATCCGCATTCCTCGAGGCGGTTGGCGACATTCACTGTGCGCCGGTAGAGCTGCGACCACGTCAGGCTCTCCGCGACGCCGTTCCAGTCCTTGTCGTAATCGACGAAGGTGAACGCTGTGTCATTGGGCTGCAAGCTCGCACGCTCGAGCAGCACGCCGGGGATCGAGGTCTCGGTCACGTGCACAACCTACCGTGACGACTCTTCCGAACGCGCCGAAATGACGTTTGCTGGCTCACTTGGCACCACCTCTTTCGCGGTGTGACGGGTTCTAGACCGTGCGGGACAGCCGGTTCGCGAGTAGTCCGGCGAATCTCGCCGGGTCGTCGGGCACGTCGCCTTCGGCGAGAAGCGCAGTGCCGTAGAGCAGTTCGGCGGTCTCGCCGAGGGAAGGGTCGTCGGCGCCGCGGCTCTGGTGCGCCTGCTGGAGGCCGGTGACCAGTGCGTGCTTCGGATTGAGTTCGAGGATGCGCTTCCCGACGGGTATCGCCTGTCCGGAAGCCTTGTACATTCGCGCGAGCGCCGGCGTGATGCCGAACGTGTCGGTGATCAGGCAGGCGGGCGACTCGGTGAGGCGCGTCGACAACCGCACCTCCTTGACGTGTTCGGCCAGCGTCTCCTTGAGCCAGGTCAGCAGGTCGGCGAAGTCCCGTTGCTGCTCCTCGCGCTCCTCTTCGTGCGCGGCCTTTTCGTCGTCGGAGTCGAGGTCGACCTCGCCCTTGGCGACCGATTGCAGCGGTTTGCCGTCGAACTCGGGCACCGATCCGACCCACACCTCGTCGACGGGGTCGGTGAGCAGCAGCACCTCGTAACCCTTGGCCTTGAACGCCTCGAGATGCGGCGACTTCAGCAGTTGCTCCCGTGATTGCCCGGTGGCGTAGAAGATCTGCTTCTGACCGTCCTTCATGCGCTCGACGTACGACGCCAACGTCGTGAGTTCGTCGTCGCTGTGCGTGGAGGCGAACGACGAGATGCGCAACAGCGTGTCCTGGTTGTCGACGTCCGACATCAGGCCCTCTTTGAGGACCGCGCCGAACTGCGTCCAGAGGGTGGCGTAGTCCTGCGGCCGCTCCGCCTGCACCGTCTTGATCGTCGAGAGGACCTTCTTGGTCAGCCGTCGACGGATCGCGGTGAGCTGCCGGTCCTGCTGCAGGATCTCGCGGGACACGTTGAGAGACATATCCTCTGCATCGACCACACCCTTGACGAAGCGCAGGTAGCCGGGGATCAGCTGGTCACAGTCGGCCATGACGAAGACGCGCTTGACGTACAGCTGCACACCGGTCCTGGCATCCCTGGTGAACAGGTCGAACGGTGCGTGCGAGGGAATGAACAGCAGCGCCTGGTACTCGAAGGTGCCCTCCGCCTTCATCGCTATGACCTCGAGCGGGTCGTCCCAGGCGTGCGCGACGTGCTTGTAGAACTCTTTGTATTCCTCCTCGGGGACCTCGTCTTTCGACTTCGTCCACAGCGCCTTCATCGAGTTGAGGGTCTGCGTCTCGACCGTGGCCTGTTCCTCTGCGCCCTCCTCCGGGGCGGGGGAACGGCGCTCGACCTGCATCCGGATGGGCCAGGCGATGAAGTCGGAGTACTTCTTCACCAGCTCCCGGATCTTCCACTCCGAGGTGTAGTCGTGCAGCTCGTCCTCTGCGTCCTCGGGCTTCAGGTGCAGCGTCACCGACGTGCCCTGCGGGGCATCGTCGACGGATTCGACGGTGTAGGTGCCGTCACCGCTGGACACCCAACGGGTTGCGGCGCCCTCGCCGGCCTTGCGGGTGAGCAGCACGACCTCGTCGGCCACCATGAACGTCGAGTAGAAACCGATGCCGAACTGGCCGATGAGCTCCTCGGATGCGGCGGCGTTCTTGGCCTCACGCAGTTTCCGGCGGACCTCCGCCGTACCCGACTTCGCGAGGGTGCCGATCAGATCGACGACCTCGGCACGCGTCATACCGATGCCGTTGTCCCTGACGGTCAGCAGGCGTTGCTCCTTATTCACCTCGAGCTCGATGTGGAGGTCAGAGGTGTCGACGTCCAGGTCCTTGTTCCGCAACGATTCCAGACGCAGCTTGTCCAGCGCATCGGAGGAGTTCGAGATCAACTCGCGGAGGAAGGAGTCCTTGTTCGAGTACACCGAGTGGATCATCAGATCCAGCAGTTGGCGCGCTTCTGCCTGGAACTCCAACTGCTCGACGTGTGCGGTCATGTCATTCCGTCCGGCCCTCGATATTTGCGGATTGCCCGAAAGATGATACCGAGCCCGTCTGTCGGCGGCGCACGGCATGGCCGGTTGGCCGGTTTGCTCGGCGGGTGCGTGCAACTGCGCGGAAATGGGCAATTTCTGCAATGCCGTAGAGCCCGCTTCTATCAGCCTCTTGGAGGGACAACGCCGTTCATCGGCATGTAAGGCAAACAATTCTGCCCGAAGCGGCGACATCGGGCCCGGCACCGCCGGACGACCTTGGCCGGGCACGGATCCTGCGTCCACGGCGTGCCGCGCGTCGCCTCCGCGATGTCCGCGTAGGTGCTGCTGCACGGCGTTTCGGGCGGTCCGTGCGCCCGTACCCCCACGACGTCACGTCGCGAATGACCGAATCAGGGCCACGCCCCGGGGACACCGATTAAGCTCGCCGGACAGCGAACGTCGATCGAGACGCCGGTACCAGTACCGGGAAATTCAAGATCGTTCCCACCGCCGCCTCGGCCGTGGATTGCGCCGATCGCGAGACAACTCGACGTGCGCGCAATTAACGTTGCTGATCTACTGCTTGCTGACGCACACCGGACCCGCCCGCGAAGAACTCCGGCGATTCCACGGCGGCTACTGTGCCGTTAGTAGCACTGGGGATTCGGCTCGGCCTCCGGCTGGACCGCGGCAACGTTTGCAAGGGGAAGAATGACTACACCCGAGACCGGGCAAGATTTCCTGCCGGAAGCGGATTCGCCCGTATCGGCGCGCCAAGGCGGCAGAGGTCCGGTCACCCCGGTGGCTGTGATCGGGATGGCGTGCCGACTCCCAGGTGGCATCGATTCCCCCGAGCGGCTGTGGGAGGCGTTGCTGCGTGGTGACGACCTCGTCACGGAGATCCCGTCCGACCGTTGGGATGCCGACGACTTCTACGACCCTGAGCCCGGGGTGCCGGGTCGCTCTGTGTCGAAATGGGGTGCATTCCTCGACAATGTCGCAGGCTTCGATTCCGAGTTCTTCGGGATGGGCGAGCGCGAAGCGACCGTCAGCGACCCGCAGCACCGGCTGCTGCTCGAAACCTCCTGGGAGGCGATGGAACATGCCGGACTCGACCGCGAGGCTGTGGCCGACTCACTGACCGGTGTGTACGTGGGACTGACCCACAACGACTATCAGCTGGTGGCCGCTGAGGCCGGCGCCGTCGAGAAGCCGTACGGCTTCATCGCCAACAATCCGAGCCTGGCATCGGGCCGGATCGCCTACGCCCTCGGCCTGCACGGTCCCGCCCTCACGGTGGACACCGCGTGCTCCTCGGGCCTGGCGGCCGTGCATCTGGCCTGCCGCAGCCTGCACGAGGGCGAGACCGACCTCGCCCTTGCCGGTGGCGTCGCACTGGCGCTGGACCCCCGCAAGTGGGCGGCCGGATCGGCAGAGGGAATGCTCTCCCCCACCGGTCGGTGCCACACGTTCGACGTGGAGGCCGACGGCTTCGTGGCCGGTGAGGGCTGCGCCGTCGTGATGCTCAAACGGCTCTCGGAGGCGCAGCGAGACGGTGACCGGATCCTCGCCGTGATCCGCGGCACCTCCGCCAACCAGGACGGCCGCACGGTCAACATCGCGACACCGTCACGGACCGCTCAGGTCACCGCTTACCGAGATGCGTTGTCCGCCGCCGGGGTCGACTCGAGCAGTGTCGGCATGGTCGAGGCACACGGTACCGGCACCCCGACCGGTGATCCCATCGAATACGCCAGCCTGGCCGAGGTTTACGGCATCGACGGTCCGTGCGCACTGGCGTCCTCGAAGACGAACTTCGGCCACACCCAGTCGGCGTCCGGCGCACTCGGCTTGGTGAAGGCGGTGCTCTCGCTGCAGGGTGGCGTCGTCCCACAGAATCTCCACTTCAACCGGCTGCCGGACCAGATGGCGGAGATCGAGACCAAACTGTTCGTCCCGCAAGCGAACACGCCGTGGCCGACCAATGGCGGAGCACCCCGGCGGGCGGCCGTGTCGGCGTACGGAGTCTCGGGCACCAACGTTCACGCCATCCTCGAGCAGGCCCCCGAAACCGGGGCCGACACAGCACAGCACGGGGGCTCCGACTCATCGGCAACGGCGCCGCTGCTGTTCGCGCTCTCCTCCACATCGGCGGACGAGTTGCGCCGCACCGCAGGCCGACTCGCCGACTGGGTGACCGCCCATGACGACGTCGAGCTACCCGATCTGGCCTACACACTGGCGCGCCGCCGCGCGCACCGGCCGGTCCGGACCGCGGTCATCGCGAACACCAAGCCCGGACTCGCCGAGGAACTACGCGCGATCGCAGACGGTGACGCCCCGTATCCGGCCGCGGTCGGACGCGACGATCGAGGGCCGGTCTGGGTGTTCTCCGGTCAGGGTTCGCAGTGGGCGGGGATGGGTGCGCAGTTGCTGGCGACCGAACCGGTGTTCGCCGCGACCGTCGCGCAAGTCGAGTCCGTCATCGCCGAGGAGTCGGGATTCTCGGTGACCGAGGCGATGTCGGCGCTGCAGACCGTCACCGGCCAGCACCAGGTGCAACCGACGCTGTTCACGATGCAGGTCGCCATGGCCGCCACCCTGAAGGCACACGGCGTACGCCCGGCCGCGGTGATCGGGCACTCGCTCGGCGAGGCGGCGGCAGCGGTCGTCGCCGGTGCACTCTCACTGGAGGACGGTGCGCGCGTCGTCTGCCGTCGTTCCCGGCTGATGGGCAAGGTCGCCGGCGCCGGCGCCACGGCATCGGTCGAATTGCCGGCCCAGCAGGTGCTTTCCGAACTGATGGCGCGCGGGATCAAGGACGTCGTGGTGGCCGTGGTGTCATCGCCGCAGTCCACGGTCATCGCGGGCGCCGCCGAGAAGGTGCACGAACTCGTCGCTGCCTGGGAGGAGCGCGACGTGATGGCCCGCGAGGTCCCGACCGATGTCGCGTTCCACTCGCCTCAGGTCGACCCGATCCTCGGTGAGCTCAAGGACGCCCTCGGAGATCTGACGCCGATGACTCCCGAGATCCCCTTCTACTCGGCCACCTCCTTCGATCCCCGCGACCAGCCGGCGTTCGACGCCCGCTACTGGGCCGACAACTGCCGTCGCATGGTGCGGTTCGCCACGGCGGTGCAGGCTGCTCTCGAGGACGGTTTCCGCGTCTTCGCCGAGCTCTCGCCGCATCCCCTCCTGGTCCGCGCCCTCAATCAGATCGCCGAGAGCGTGGATGTCCCGCTCGCGGCGCTGGCCGGGATGCGCCGCGAACAAGCGATGCCGCACGGGCTGGTGGGATTCATGGCGGACATGCACAGCGCGGGGGCGGCAGTCGACTTCTCCGTGCTCTGCCCGGCCGGCCGGCTGGTGGACGCGCCGCTGCCGACATGGACCCACCGCCAGCACTGGCTGACCGGGCGCGTGCAGGAGTCCTCGACACACGGCGCCCGCACCGTCTCCGTGCATCCGCTGCTCGGCGAGCACGTCCGTCTGCAGGAGGAACCCGAGCGCCACGTGTGGCAGGGCGAGGTCGGCACCGCCGCGCAGCCCTGGCTCGGCGATCACCAGGTCCGCAATGTGGCTGTGCTCCCCGGCGCGGCGTATTGCGAGATGGCCCTGGCGGCGGCGCGCACGGTCCTCGGTGACGAAGCCGAGGTCCGGGACATGCGCTTCGAGCAGGCGCTGCTGCTGGACGAGGAGACCACGATCGGTGCGGCGGCATCGGTGTCCTCGCCAGGAACCGCCGAGTTCACCGTCGAGACCAACCAGGCGGGCGAGCAGTCACGACAGGCCTCCGCGGTCCTGCAGGTCGCACAGAACGGGCACCCCGCTGCGCACGACGTCGCCGCGCTGCTGGCCGCTCATCCGGCACTGGAGGACGGCGACGACGTGCGCCGGCGGATGGACGAGCGCGGGATGCAGTACGGCGAGGCCTTCTCGGGTCTTGTCGTCGTGCACACCGGCGACGAGGCGTCCGACACCGTGTTGGCAGAGGTTGCGCTACCCCGCCAGATCCGCTCGCAACAGGACGCCTACGGGGTGCACCCGGCTCTGCTGGACGCCTGCTTCCAGTCCGTCGAGGCTCATCCGCTGGTTCGCGCCCTCGGCGAGGGGGCGCTGGGGCTGCCCCTGGGGATTCGCTGGCTTCGCGCCTACGGCACCGCCCGCAAAGCCCATTTCTGCTACACCCGGGTGACGAAGGCCGACACCTCCGGAGTCGAGGCGGACATCGACATCCTCGACGAGCACGGCGCCGTCATCCTCGCGGTGCAGGGCCTGGAGCTGGGTACCGGCGCTTCCGAGCACGACCGGCCGGAACGGCTGCTCGCCGAGCGACTCCTGACCGTCGAATGGCGACACCGGGAGCTGCCCGAGGTCGGGGAGTACGCCGACGGCGGCACCTGGCTGCTCATCAGCACCAGTCCGACCGCGGACGTGGTGGCCACCACGCTGACCGACGTGCTCAAGACCCGGGGCGCCGAATGCACCACGATGGCCTGGCCCCAGCAGGGCAGCTTCGGCGACAGCGCCGATGAGCTGAAGAACCACCTGCGCAGCGGCGGACTCAACGGGGTGGTGATCCTCACGGGACCGAACGACGGCCAGTCCGGGGACAGGGCTCCGCAGCTGGGCCGCGACCACGTGCAGCACCTGGTGCGGATCGCGCGCGAGTTGCCCGAGGCGCCAGGGGAGCCACCCCGCCTCTACGTCGTCACCCGCGCCGCGCAGGCGGTGCTGGCCGACGACCAGCTCAACCTGGAGCAGGCCGGCGTGCGCGGCCTGATGAGGGTCATCGGCACCGAACACCCGCACCTTCGCGCAACGCAGATCGACGTCGACGAGACGGCCGACGCCGAGCACCTCGCGCAGCAACTGCTCAGCGGCACCGAAGAAGACGAGACGGCTTGGCGGAACGGCCAGTGGTACGTCGCGCGGTTGACTCCCAGCCCGTTGCTCCCCGAGGAGCGCAAGACGGCCACCACCGACCTCGAGGGCGTCGGGTTGCGCCTGCAGATCCGGACTCCGGGCGACCTCGAGTCGGCGGAACTGGTGACGTGTGACCGGGTCCCGCCGGGACCGGGCCAGATCGAGGTCGCGGTCAACGCGTCCAGCATCAACTTCGCCGACGTGCTCGTGGCGTTCGGCCGCTACCCCGCCTTCGACGGGAAGCTGCCGCAGCTGGGCATCGACTTCGCCGGCGTGGTCACCGCGGTCGGACCGGGAGTGACCGACATGAAGGTCGGCGACCATGTCGGCGGGCTGTCGGCCAACGGCTGCTGGGGCACCTACATCACCTGCGACGCCAATCTGGCGGTGACGCTGCCGGTCGGGCTGGGTGACGTGCAGGCCGCCGCATTGACCATCGCGACCGCCACCGCCTGGTACGGGCTCAACGACATGGCGCGGATCATGGCCGGTGACAAGGTGCTGATCCACTCGGGCACCGGCGGAGTGGGTCAGGCGGCGATCGCCATCGCCCGCGCTGCCGGCGCAGAGATCTACGCGACCGCGGGAAGCGAACAGCGACGACAACTGCTGCGGGACAGGGGGATTGCGCATGTCTACGATTCCCGCAGCACCGACTTCGCCGAGGAGATCCGTCGCGACACCGATGGATACGGCGTCGACATCGTCCTCAATTCCGTCCCGGGGGCCGCGCAGCGCGCAGGACTCGAACTGCTGGCCTTCGGCGGCCGCTTCGTCGAGATCGGCAAGCGTGACATCTACGGCGACACCCGGCTGGGACTGTTCCCGTTCCGCCGCAACCTCTCGTTCTACGCGGTCGACCTGGCACTGATGTCGGTGAGCCATCCCGGTCGGATCCGGGAGCTGCTGAAGACGGTGTATCAGCTCACCGCGGACGGATCCCTGCCGATGCCGGAATGCACTCGCTACCCGCTCGCCGAGACGGCGACGGCGATCCGGGTGATGAGCGGCGCGCAGCACACCGGCAAGCTCGTGCTCGAGATCCCTCACATCGGGCGCAGCCGCGTGGTGGTTCCGGCGGCTCAGGTACCGGTGTTCCGCAGCGACGGTGCGTACGTCATCACCGGGGGCCTCGGCGGGCTCGGCCTGTACCTCGCGGAGAGGATGGCCGCCGCCGGTTGCGGGCGGATCGTGCTGTCGTCGCGGTCGGCGCCCACACCCGATGCAACCGCGGCGATCGAGCGGATGCGCGCGGGCGGCGCCGATGTGGTGGTCGAGTCCGGCGACATCGCCGACCCGGGGACGGCGCAGCGGTTGGTGGACACGGCCACCGCCGGCGGGCTCCCGGTGCGCGGCGTCCTGCATGCGGCGGCGGTGATCGAGGACGCCACGCTGGCCAACATCACCGACGAGCTCCTCGAGCATGACTGGTCCGCAAAGGTGCAGGGCGCGTGGAACACTCACGCCGCGACCCTCGACCAGCCAGTGGACTGGTTCTGCTCGTTCTCCTCGGCCGCCGCCCTGGTGGGCTCGCCCGGGCAGGGCGCCTACGCCGCGGCCAACAGCTGGCTGGACGCGTTCACCCGGTGGCGGCGCGCGCAGGGCCTCCCTGCCATCTCGATCGCCTGGGGCGCATGGGGCGAGATCGGGCAGGGCACCGCGCTGGCGGAGGGCGCCGGAGTGGCCATCGCACCCGAGGAGGGCGCCTACGCGTTCGAGGCGTTGTTGCGCCACGACCGCACCTACACGGGATACGCGCCGATCATGGGCGCACCGTGGCTGGAGGCGTTCGCCGCACACAGCCCCTTCGCCGAAGCGTTCCGCTCGACCGGGCAGAACGGTTCGGGCACCAGCAAGTTCCGCGCCGAGCTCGATGAGCTGCCGGTCGACGAGTGGCCGGTCCGGCTGCGGCGGCTGATCTCCGACCAGGTCAGTCTCATCCTGCGTCGCAGCGTCGACCCCGACCGTCCGCTTGCGGAGTACGGCATGGACTCGCTGGGCGCCCTCGAACTGCGCACCCGCATCGAGAGCGAGACGGGGGTACGGGTGAGTCCCAAGGACATGACCACGACCGTCCGGGACCTGGCGGGAATGTTGCACGACGAGCTGGTGCCGGTGGCTGCCGCGTGATCGGACGGCGACACTCGCGTCCAGCCGGCGCGGGTGTACGCCGCCGGTCCATCCGCAGCACTCGATCAGACGACGGAAGGTCCTTGGTGCCAACAGCCGGTAGCAGAGTCGGAGTCGCTGCATGTGGAGCCTAGTGCTGTTCGCGGCGCTCGTGACCGCGATCAACCCGGTGCGTCTCGGGGTGGTCCTGCTGATGATCTCCCGCCCCCGCCCTCTGCAGAACCTGATCGTCTTCTGGGTGGGTTGCCTGATCATCGGCCTCCCGGCCCTGCTCCTCCCCCTGTTGGTGGTCAACCTGACGCCCGCCTTGAAGGCCGAGGTGGACGTACTGGCCGCGCCGGGGCCGAACAGCACCGTCCGCTACATACAGTTGGTGGTGGGCGCGCTCGCACTCACCGTCGCACTGTTCATCGCGTTGCGCCCTCTGATGCGCAAGCGCGCCCGTCCGCCGAGAGCACGGCACCGGGCGGAGGGTTCGGTCCAGAGTTTCAGCACCTCTCCTCTGGCTCTTGAATCCGACGATTCCTCGGTGTCCACGCTGACACGTCGCACCAGGGTCGCTTCAGCGGAGCGCGAGTCCTGGTGGCAGCGGCTGGTCGCGCGCGTCCGCAGGCTCTGGGAAGGTGACTCCCTGTGGGTGGCCCTGGTGATGGGTCTGGGTACCGGGCCGCCGGCCGACGGGATGTTGATCGTGATAACGGCGATCCTCGGTGCGGGAGTCGCGCTCAGCACCCAACTGATCGCGGGAACCGCGTACGTGCTCGGGACGCTCACCGTCATCGAGATCATGCTGCTGAGTTACGTGGTCACCCCGACGAAGACCGAGGTCTTCCTGCGCTGGCTGCACGACTGGACGCGCGCGCACTGGCGCCCCCTGATCGTGACCATCTTCGGGATCATCGGAGTCCTCATGCTGGCGACCGGCGCACAGATCCTCGGCTGATCCGCGCTCAGCTCCCGGCCAGTGCGCGGTCTGCCAACGCACCCATCACCGGTGCGAGGGATCCGGCGTACTCCGCGGTCACGTGGGTGGCGTCGAAGTACACCAGGGTGTTGCCCACGATGACCGGGCACCTGCTCTCGGTGCAGAAGAGCTCGGTGAGGTCGGCGTAGTCGCCGCCGTTGATCTGTGTGGATGCCGACTCCCGCGCGATGCCGGACTGATTCACCGCCGCCGATGTCGCGGGCGCGCACGCCGTCGCGTCGTCGAGATGACCCGACAGGCAAGTCGGCACCAGGGTGCGGGGGTCCGGAATCGGGCCGAGGACAAGGATTTTCGAACCCATGCCGTGCACCTGCCGCACGAGGTCACCCAGCCCCTCGATCCACTGCGGACTGTACGACTCGTATGCCGACAGCCAGCCGTGGCCGCCGCCGTACTCGTGGACGGCGCCGTAACGCCGCCACATGCCCACCACCACGAGTTGCGGGCGCTCTGCGTTCAGCCGTCCGATGACGTGCTCGCGCCACTGCTCGCACACGGTGTACACGCGCTGCAGGTACGTGGCGGAGATCGGAAGTGTCATCAGTGGGCAGCTCGCCTTGCCCATGACGGTCAGCCGCCAGCGGCGCTGTTCGGCCAGCCGCTGGAACGCCGGTGCCCACATGACGGCGTTCGAGTCTCCGACCAGGGCCACCGTCGTGGTCGACGCCGGGTCGCCCCAGACGCAGTCCGGCTGTCCGGCTTCGAGGAACGTGCGCATGCAGCCGTCCAGGTAGATGTCCCTGCCCTCGGCTGCCGCCTCGGCCAGTGGCGGGTCGAGATTGGAGGGGACGTCCTTCCGTTCCACGGCTTCGGAGACGGCGCCCTGCACCTGGGCGAACGCCGCGCGGACCGCAGCCTCGTGGCCGTCCGGAGTGTCGTCGGGGGCCAGAGGTGTCACCTGGACGGTCAGCGCGCCGACCGGGGCGCCACTCCCGACGGGGGCGGGAATGACCACGAGCAGCGCGATCGCGACGCCGACCGCCGTTGCGGTGGCGGCGCCGCCGAGCGCGAGACTCCCGCCGGGAGAGCCGCGCAGGCGGGTGGAGTACCGGATCGGGTTCTCGATCGTCACCAGTGTCAGCACCGCCAGCCCCGCTGAGACGAGCACCGCGGCGACGGTGCCCGACAGTCCGAGGGGCCGGCCGGTGAGCAGCGGCGCGAGCAGCAGTACGGGCCAGTGCCACAGGTACCAGGAGTAGGACAGGCGTCCGATCGCCCTCATCGGCGACGACGCCAACACCCGGCCGCAACCCTGCGTCGGCACGGCACATCCGGCGCCGATCACGAGCGCTGCGCCCAGTGTCGGTAACAGCGCAGCGGTTCCCGGATACAGGGTGGATGTGCTCAACGCCGTGCACGCGAAGACGACGACGGCCAGGCCCGTCCATCCCAACAACGACGCAACCACGGGCGGCAGTGCGCTCCAGCGCCCGGCCGTCAGCGCGACCAGGCCGCCGAGGGCCAACTGCCAGGCTCGCGTCGGCAGCGAGAAGAATGCGACCGCGGGCAACAGATGGCTGACCGCCCAGCACAGGGCGAACGATGCGATGGCGACCACAGCGAGAAGTGCGATGTAGGGCCTCGCCGACGGCGCCTCGACGGCGGCTTTGCGTCGTCGTGCACGACGAACGAGCCATGCCGCGAGGATCATCAGCGCCGGCCACACGAAGTAGAACTGCTCCTCCACACTGAGAGACCAGTAGTGCTGGAACGGGGACACCGGCAGGTTCGCGGCGAGGTAGTCGACGCCTTGCAGCAGGAACTGATAGTTGCCGACGTACAGCGCACTCGCGACAGCGTCGACCATGACGCTTTTCGCCTGCAACGGCGGCAGCAACAGCGCCGAGGCCACCGCGATCACGATTCCCACCGTGGCCGACGCCGGCAGCAACCGTCGGGCTCGCGCGCCGTAGAACCGCCGCAGCCGCACGGTGCCGGAGGTGCTCACCTCTCGCCAGAGCAGTCGGGTGATCAGGAATCCCGAGATGACGAAGAAGACGTCGACTCCGATGTATCCGCCGCCCACGCCGGGCACATGGGCGTGGAAGAGAACGACGGCCAGCACCGCGACCGCTCGTAGACCTTCGATGTCCGGTCGGAACCCGATGTTTGCCGGGCGCAGCCGGTGCGCTCCTCGCGTGGAGCCCACGCGGACCGATCCACTCAAGCCGCACCCCCCGGTTCAGCCGATTCGATTCGAGTTCCGTGGTCTCCTCGATCATCGAATGTGAGAAGAAGGTACCGCACAGCTACGTTTGTCGACGCGATTTCGCCACCATGAGCTGCTTCGAAACTTTCCTCAGCAAGCAAGACCATGATCAGCTTCAGCGTCCCGACGTGCATCTACAGGAACCGGGGCCGAGTGTCGTCATACCTGACGGCGCCCCGAGGGGACACAGGCCCGACGCGGCCACGGCGCTTTGCGAGCCCCGCAATCTCACGGCGGATGAGGACTCGGGGGCGCCCCGAGAGTGTAGATGGACACCGGTCGCGACCGGATGAGACCGACACCTCGGCCACAGGCGACACGACTTTCGCCGAATACGCCACCGCACAACGCACGCTACGTAAACTTTGGCAAAATTATCTCGCGAGAAGAAACAGGCTCTCATCGCTGGGAATGAAGGGGACGCGGTGGGCTAGCAACAGATGCATCAGGGGGAACGGGAGTCACAGCGTTGTGAAACCGGCGGCCTTGCCCGCCGCCTGAGGAGGAATAGTGAAATCTGTTGTGAAACTGCTGGTGGCAGGTGTTGCGCAGCCCTGTCTGCTCGGAGGTCTGCTCTTCCTTTCGGCAGGAACCGTCGACTACTGGCAAGCGTGGGTCCTGTTGCTCGTGTTGTTCGGGTTCTCCGGTTGGCTGCCCAGCGTCTATCTCCTGGTCAAGGACCCGGAAGCGCTCGAACGACGGATGCGCGGCGGTCCGGCCGCGGAGACCAGGCCGGCGCAGAAGGTGGCGATGGCCGTCTTCTGGCCGTCGCTGTTCGCCATGTTGGTGTTCTCCGCGCTCGACCATCGCTTCGGCTGGTCGTCGCTCGCCACCGAGATATCGCTGGTCGGCGCCGTACTCGTGGCACTCGGCTCCGCCCTCGTCACGCTGGTGATGTTCCAGAACACGTATGCGGCCACCACCGTGCACATCGAGGACAGTCAAAAGGTCGTCGCCACGGGCGTCTACGGCCTGGTCCGGCATCCCATGTACACCGGCTACCTGATCACGATCCTCGGCATCCCCCTCACCCTGGGGTCGTTCTGGGGTCTCGTGTTCCTCATCCCGTGCGTCGTCGCCGTCGAGATCCGTATCAGGGACGAGGAGCAACTCCTCGAGCACGAACTGGACGGTTACCTCGCGTACATGCAGAAGGTGCCGTGCCGCCTGCTGCCCCTGCGCAGGGAGCACAGGGAACACGGCCGGGCGCCCTTCGCGCTCGACACCTAGCGGCCCCTAGCTGTCGAGCGCCTCCCTCAACTGTTCGCCGTACAGCTTCAGCGATTCCTCGGTGAGCATGGTGTGGTGGGTGCACTCCACCGGCACCGAGCTGATGTCGCCGGCCACGTTGCGGCGCCAACGTCGCATCTGGCCTTCATTCGCCATCTTCGCCTGGAAGCCCGGCAACATCTTGCCGAGACCTTCGCGTTGCACAGCCACGAAGACGACCGCGTCGCCGTCGAAGACACCGGGCCGATGCCTCCTGAGCCGTCTGGTGTTGGCGTCGAGTGACCGTGCCATGAGTCCGAGCATGCCCTCGAGCGGCAGCGGGAGCTCGCGCTGCCCGCCGTCGCCCTCGTCCATGAGCTCCGCCGCGCGCTGGAACACCAGCTGCCTGGACCGCACGGGAACCTCGGACTTGCTCGCGGCGACGATCTTCTCGAAGATCCGGCTCTTGTCCAGCGATCGGCGCGTCGGGAACGCCGCGACCGGGGTGAGGGCCGGGTCGAGCAGGATCAGCCGTTCCACCACTGCCCCTCGCCGCCGGAGCTCGATGGCGACCTCGTGCGCGATGACGCCACCGATCGACCAGCCCAGGAGCTGGTAGGGCCCCGACGG
The DNA here is from genome assembly GCF_025821665.1 of [Mycobacterium] manitobense. Taxonomy (GTDB): domain Bacteria; phylum Actinomycetota; class Actinomycetes; order Mycobacteriales; family Mycobacteriaceae; genus Mycobacterium; species Mycobacterium arseniciresistens. The sequence goes on along the minus strand of NZ_JACKSJ010000141.1, from coordinate 11,322 downwards.
GTACAACGCCTGGATCCTGTCCGCGTAGAGCACCGCCATGCCGGCAATCGAGTCCGGCTCGGCCTCGCCGGCCGACGGCACCTGGTTGATGCCGATGACCGGTCCGTCGTGGTACGTCGCGAGGCTCCGGTAGGACCAGCTGAGCCCGAAACCGTCATGGATGCAGCACAACGGCGTGCCGCTGCCGTCCTTGAAGATGTCGACGGGCACCACCTCTGCTTCGTGCTCGTGCTCGTCGCCCGCCAACCGCTGACTCAACTGCGCCACGGTCGGCGCCTCGAAGAGGGTCCGCACGACGATGTGGGTGTCGAACTCCTTGTTGACCGCCGCCACCAGACGCATCGCCGACAGCGAGTCACCACCCAGCTCGAAGAAGGAATCGTCGACGCTGACTGCCTCGACACCGAGTACCTGCGTGTAGATCTCGGCCAGGGCCGTCTCGGTCGGGTTCCCCGGGGCGCGGTACCGACCGCGGTCCTGGTACTCCGGCGCGGGCAGCATGCGGGCGTCGAGTTTGCCGTTGACGGTCAACGGCAGCGCCTGCAGCGCCACCACCGCCGCGGGCACCATGTAGGCCGGCAGCCGTTCGGCCAGTTGCGCGCGCGCCGTCGCCGAATCGGCGGTGCCGGTCACGTAACCGACCAGCCGCCTGTCTCCCGGGCGGTCCTCTCGTACCACCACCGCGGCCTGGCTCACGCCCGGCAGGCCGGCCAGTGCGGCCTGGACATCCCCCAGTTCGACGCGGTAACCGCGGATCTTCACCTGCTCGTCGGCGCGCCCGAGGTATTGGAGCTGCCCATCGGCGCCCCACCGGACCAGGTCCCCGGTCCGGTACATCCGCGACCCCGGCGCCCCCCACGGGCATGCCACGAACCGGGACGCCGTAAGACCCGCGCGGCGAAGATATCCGACCGCCAATTGCGTTCCGGCGATGTACAACTCACCGATCACTCCGGCAGCCACCGGCCGCATCCACCGGTCCAGCACGAACAACGCCGCGCCGGGCACCGGCGACCCGATCGGGACCACACCCGAGCCCGCCGTGAGCGCCCGGCTCGTCGCGGCGTAGACGGTTGCCTCGGTGGGGCCGTAGGCGTTGACCATCACCCGTCCGGGCGCCCAACGATCCACCAGCTCTGACGGGCACGCCTCACCGGCGACCACCAACGAAAGGGAATCCAGGCCGTCCGGTGACAGCATCCCCAACGCCGACGGTGTCTGACTCAGCACGTCGACCTGCTCGTCGACCAGCAGTGCGTGGAAGTCCTCCGGCGACGCCGCGACGGCCTCGGGCACCACCAACAGCCGACCTCCGCCCAGCAAGGGAGCGAAGATGTCCCACACCGAGACGTCGAACGCGTACGAATGCCACTGCGTCCAGGTGCCGGCACGCGGCAGGTCGACAGGCAGCGACTCGAGCAACTGGACCGCGTTGCGGTGCGTGACCGCAACACCTTTCGGTACACCGGTGGTACCCGAGGTGTAGATCTGGTAGGCGATGTCGTCGGGCGCAGGGGCCGGCAGCACGGCGACCGGTGCCGCGGCGACTGCCGGGTCGTCGACGTCGACGACGTCCACATGGTGACCGGCCAGCCGGGCCCGTGCCGCCGCCGTGGCGATGACCGCCACCGGAGCCGAATCGGCGAGGATCATCGCCAACCGGGCGTCGGGCTGCGACGGATCGATCGGCACGTACGCCGCCCCCGACTCGAGCACCGCCAGGATCGCCACCACCGCGTCGGCCGAACGCGGGAGCAACACCGCGACGCGCTCTCCCGCGCGGGCCCCGCGAGCCGAGAGCACCTGCGCCAACCGCGTGGCCGCATCGCCGAGTTCCCGGTACGTCATTGACCGCTCACCGCTGCGCACCGCGACCGCATCCGGTGTGCGCGCCACCTGTTCGGTGAACAACTCGGGCAGCGACCGTCCCGGCGCGGGGGGCTGGACCGCCGCCGCGCGGTTACCGATCTCGTCGATCCGCGCCCGCTCTTCGGCGGCCAGCAGGTCGACCGACGACAAGCGCATCGTCGGGTCGGCGGTCATCGCGGCCAGCACCCGCTCGAACCGCGCCGCCAACGCCTCGACCGCCGTCGCATCGAACACGCCGGTGTCGAACTCCATCCGCACGCCGAGCTGGTCGCCCGGGCTCGTCTGCACCGTGAGCGGATAGTGCGTGTACTCCCGGGTGACGACGTCGGTGATCGCGAAGTCCTCGGTGCTCATCGCCGCCGAGGAGTCCATCGGGAAGTTCTCGAAGACGAAGAGGGTGTCGAACAGCACCTCGTGACCCGTCACGCGGTGGATGTCGCTCAGTGCGACGTGGTGATGATCGAGCGTGTCATTGTGGTCGCGCTGCAATTGCTCGAGCAGCTCGGCCGTCGTGGTCGCAGTGCTCATGCGGGCGCGCACCGGGACGGTGTTGATGAGTAGACCGACCATCGACTCGGCGCCGGCGAGTTCGGCGGGCCGGCCGGAGACGGTGACGCCGAAGACCACGTCGTCCTGACCGGTCAGCCACATCAGCATCTGCGCCCAGGCGGCCTGCAGCACGGTGCTGATCGTCGTGTGGTGCGAGCGCGCCAGTCCGGTGATCGCGTGGGTGATGTCCTCCGGCAGCACGAACCGCGAGACCCTTCGTTCCGCGGCGTCGAGGCGAGTGGCCGAGCTGACCAGGGTCGGCGTGTCGAAGCCCGAGAGCATCTCGCGCCACGCCGCCTCGGCGGCGTGGCGGTCCTGTTCGGCCAGCCAGGTGACGAACCTGCGGTACGGCGGGGCGGCGGGCAACCGCTGCCCGAAGTAGCCGGCGAAGATCTCCCGCATCAGGATCGGCAGCGACCACCCGTCCATCAGGATGTGGTGATTCGTCAGCACGAACCGGTATTCGTCTGTGGCGGTGCGGATCAGCGCGGCCCGGAAGGCCGGCTCGTCCGCCAGGTCGCCGACCGCGGCGCGTTCGGCGGCACAGATCTCGTCGATCTCCGCTTCGTCGGCGGCGTGCAATTCGACGAGGCGCCAGGGGACCTGCGGCTCGGCCGGAATCACCTGCACGGGTTCGTCGAATCCGTCGCAGAAGCGCGCGGCCAGGTGGGGATGCCGGCGGACCGCGGCCGCCACCGCGTCACGCAGGCGCCCGGTGTCCAGCGCGCCGGCCAGGGTGAAGACCAACTGGACCGCGTAGACGTCGTCGTCCGGCCCGTCGGCGGCCCGGGCGTGGAAGAGCAGTCCCTGCTGCAGCGGAGGCAGCGGCAGGATGTCCGCGATCCGGGCTTCTGAGCTGAGCTCGTCGATCTGGCGTTGACTCAGCCGGGCGGGCACGATGTCGGACGGCGTCAGGCCGCCTCCGCCACTGCGCACGTGCGCGCAGATTCCCGAAAGGGCCTCGAACCACAGCCGGCTGAGCGTGCCGACCTGACCGCTGTCGAGCACGGACGGGGCGTAGATCCAGTCCGCGTGCAGGACCGGGCCGCTGTCGGTCTCGAGGGTGCCGGCGTTGAGGGCGACCGTGTGCGGCAGGGGCATCGGCACCGCGGCGGCGGCGGCGATCGACGCCATGCCGTCCTGGCTGATCTGCCAGAACGCCGCTGCGTCCTCTCCGCTGGGCGCCGACGATCCGAGGCGTCCGAGGTAGTTGAAGCTGACCGTGGGTTCCGCGCCGTCGAGATCGACATCGGGGTTGAGGTAGCGCAGCAGCCCGTAGGTCAGGCCGTCAGGCATCCTGCGCAGTTCTTCCTTGGCGTCCTTGATGATCGACCCGAGCGCCGCGCCGCCTGACGTCACCTCGGACCACTGCAGTTCGCCGACGGTGAGCGCGACAGGGTATTTCGTGGTGAACCAGCCGACGGTGCGGGACAGATCCACGTCCGAGGCCAGGTCGTCGTCGCGCCCGTGACCCTCGACGTCGACGCCGACCGCGGTTCCCCGTCCGCCGAGGTATTCCGACAGCGCCATCACGAAGGCGACCAGCAGGATGTCCTGGACGCCGGCGTGGAACGCCGCGGGCACCTCGCCCAACAGCATCCGGGTGGTGTCGCTGTCGAGTGACATCACCAGGTGGCCTGCGCTCGCCAGTGTGTCCGCTTCGACATCTGCCTGCGCCGTCGCCGCGGGCGCGGTCAGGATCCGCCGCCAGCTGTCGGCCTGCTCGACCACCTGCGGTGACCGCGCGTGCTCGGCCAGCAGCGACGACCACCGCGCGAACGAAGTGGTTGGGGCCGGCAGCATCACGGGCTGCCCACTGTGGCGCTGCGCCCACACGATGTTGAGGTCTTCCATCAGGATCCGCCACGACACACCGTCGACGGCGAGGTGGTGGATGACCAGCGCCAGGCGGCTCGTGGAGCGCTCCCACACCGCGCTGAGCATCACTCCGTTCGCCGGATTCAGCCGCATCCGCGCCGCGACCATCACCTCGTCGGAAACGGCCTCGACCGCGAACAGGCAGTCCTCGGCGCGGACCGCACCGGCCTCGGGGACGGTGAGCCGCCAGCCGTGTGCACGTCCACCGTCGACCACCTTCAGTCGCAGCATCGGGTGCCGGTCCAGCAACGCCTGCACGACGGTGAACACGTCGGCGTCCGAGACCCCTTGGGGCGCCTGCGCGACGACGGTCTGGTTGAACTGGTCGACACCGCGGCCGACCTCTTCGAGCCACCGGATGATCGGGGTCGCCACCACGGTCCCCACACCCTCGTCGAGGATGGCCGCCGACCCGTCGGCGACGCCGACGACGCGGGCGAGCCGTGCGACTGTCTGCTCCACGAAGACGTCTCGCGCCCGGCACTTCAGTCCGACGGCCCGAGCACGGGCCACCACCTGCATCGACATGATGCTGTCGCCGCCGAGGTCGAAGAACGAGTCGTCGACACCGACGGATTCGACGCCGAGCACGTCGGCATAGATCCCGGCGAGGACGTCCTCGACCGCGTTCTCGGGAGCCCGGTACTGCGCGCCGGCCGCGTAGTCCGGGGCCGGCAGCTTGCGGATGTCGAGCTTGCCGTTCGACGTCAGCGGCAGCGCCTCCAGCGCCACCACCGCGGTGGGCACCATGTAGGCGGGCAACCGCTCGGTCAGTGCGTTCCGCGTCTGTGCCGGATCGGCGTCGCCGGTGATGTACCCGACGAGGCGCTTGTCACCGGGACGGTCCTCGCGGGCGATGACGGCGGCGTGTTCGACGCCGTCGATGGCGGCCAGAGCGGCTTGGATCTCGCCGAGTTCGATGCGGAAACCACGAATCTTGATCTGCTCATCGGCGCGGCCCATGTACAGCAACTGGCCGTCGGTGCCCCAGCTCACCAGGTCACCGGTGCGGTACATCCGCGCTCCCGGCTTACCGAACGGGCAGGCCACGAAACGCGATGCGGTCAATCCCCTACGGCCGACATATCCCACGCCGACGCCGCCGCCCGCGACGTAGAGCTCACCGACCACGCCCTCGGGCACCGGCCGCATCCAGGGATCCAGGACGAACAACGCCGCGTCCGGCACGGGCGAACCGATCGGGACCACGCCCGACCCTGCCGCCAGCGGCGCACTGATCGCCACACACATCGTCGTCTCGGTCGGGCCGTAGGCGTTGACCATCACGCGCCCCGGAGCCCAGGTGTCGACGACCTCCGGCGGGCACGCCTCGCCACCGACGACCAGCGCCGCCGACTCCAGACCTTCCGTCGACAGCATGCCGACCGCCGACGGGGTCTGCGTCAGGACGTTCACCTGCTCGGCCACCAGAGTGGCGTGGAAGTCGTCCGGCGACGAGGTCACCGCCTCGGGCACCACGACCAGCCGCCCACCGCCCAGCAGCGGGGCCCACATCTGCCACACCGAGAAGTCGAATGACAGTGAATGGCACAGCGCCCACACGCCGGGCTGCGGCAGACCGGCGTCCAGGGAGCTGAGCAGCTGGGTGACGTTGCGGTGGGTGATCGCGACGCCCTTGGGGGCACCGGTGGTGCCGGAGGTGTAGATGATGTAGGCGAGATCGTCGGCGCTCGGCATCGGCAACGCCGAGCTGGGATGGGTTGCGACGGAGGGCTCGTCGACGTCGATGACGGGCACGTCGAATCCTTCGATCCGCGACCTGTGGTCCGCCGTGGTGAGGACCGCAGCGGGTGCGGCGTCAGTGAGGATGAACTCGAGGCGCGAGGACGGAACCGAAGGGTCGATCGGCAGGTAGGCCGCTCCGGCCTTGAAGACCGCCAGGATCGCCACCACCGCCTCTGCGGAGCGGTCGAGCAGGAGCGCCGCGATCCGCCCTGGGCCCACCCCGCGGCCGATCAGCAGGTGCGCCATCCGGTTGGCGGCCTCGTCGAGCTGGCGATAGGTCAGTGACCTGCCCTCGCAGACCAGTGCCACCGCGTCCGGGATGCGTGCGACGTTTCCGGCGAACACCTCGGGAACCGATGCGGACACCGCCGCCGGTTCCACCAGCACCGCCCGATTGCCGATCGCGTTCAATCGGTCGTGCTCGGCGTCACCCATGACGTCGATCGCCGAAACCCGTTGCGCCGGATCAGCAGCCATCGCGATGAGCACACGCTGCAGGCGCTCGAGCAGTTCCTCGACCCTGGCCGCATCGAACACATCGGTCCGGAATTCGACCGAACCGCCGATGCCTGCGTACTCCCCTGCTTCGCCCCAGCGCTCGGACAGGTTGAAGGACAGGTCCATTCGCGCGGTCAGGGTTTCCGCCGGCACCTGAGACACCTCGAGATCACCGAGTGTCAGTTTCTGGAGCGCATCACCGTTGCCTGCGAAGTTCTGCCATGCCAGCGACACCTGGACGAGAGGATGGTGGGCCATGGATCGCGCCGGGTTGAGCCGGTCGACGAGCACCTCGAACGGCACGTCCTGGTGCTCGTAGGCGGCAAGGCTGCGCGCGCGCACCTGACCGAGCAGATCCCCGACGGTGGGGTCGTCGTCCAGATCGACCCGGAGCACGAGGGTGTTCACGAAGAAGCCCACGAGTTCGTCGAGGGCCGGGTCGCGTCGCCCGGCGATCGGGAAGCCCACCGCGACATCGGTGTTCGCACTCAGCCGGGACAACAGCACCGAGAGTGCGGCCTGCATGACCATGAAGCTGGTGGCATTGTGCCGGCGAGCCACATCACGCAGTCGCTGCTGCACGTCCGCCGGCCACTCCACCATCACGTTGGCGCCCTGCTGGTCCGCCACCAAGGGGTACGGCCTGTCCGTGGGCAGCTGCAACCGCTCCGGCATCCCCGCCAGAGCGTCCTCCCAGTACTCCAGCTGAGCAGCGATCGGACTGCCGGTGTCGTTCAGGTCGCCGAGCTGTGCGCGCTGCCACAGCGTGTAGTCGACATACTGCACCGGCAGGGGCGCCCGCTCGGGCGCCCTGCCGTCCCGCCGGGCCTGGTACGCGATCCCCAGATCCGCCACCAACGGGTTGACGGACACACCGTCGGCGGCGATGTGGTGCACCACACCCACGAGCACGTGTTCGCTGTCGGTGAGTCGGAAAAGCGTTGCGCGCAGCGGAATCTGACCCGCCAGATCAAACGTGTATCGAGCCGAGCCGCCGATCGCCTCGCGCAGCCGCTCAGTGCTCCAGCCCTCGGCGTCCACGATCTGCCAGCCGAAGTCCGCGTCCTCGGCGGGAATGACCAGTTGGTGGGGCACACCGTCCCGCGCCGGGAACAGTGTGCGCAGGCTCTCATGGCGAGCCACCACGTCGGCCAGCGCCGCACGCAGCGCCTCCACATCGAGGCGACCGCCGAGCTGCAACGCCACCACCATGTTGTAGATCGGCGACGGGCCCTGCAGCTGGTCCAGGAACCACAACCGGTTCTGCGCGAAGGACAGTGGCACCTCCGCCGGACGCGACTCGGCGACGGCAAGTGGCTCGAGGGTGTCGCCGGTGCCGACGACGCGGGACGCCAGCTGGCCCACCGACGGCGCCTCGAACAGGTCGCGCACCGCCAGTTCGGCGTTCAGCGACTTGTTCACGGCGGCGATGACCCGCATCGCCGACAGCGAGTCACCTCCCAGTTCGAAGAAGGAATCGTCGATCCCCACCCGATGGGCGCCAAGCACCTGGGCGTAGATGCCCGCCACCAGATCCTGTACGGCGTCGACCGGATCGCGGTGGTGTTCGCCTTCCTGGTACTCCGGTTCGGGCAGCCGGCGCCGGTCGAGTTTGCCGTTGGACGTCAGCGGCAGCTCGTCCATCACGACGATCGCCGCAGGCACCATGTAGGCAGGCAGTCGCTCGGCGAGCGCGGCGCGGACCTCGGCGGGGTCCGCGTCCCCTGTGAGGTAGCCGACGAGCCGCTTGTCGCCGGGACGGTCCTCGCGCGCGATCACCGCCGCCTGAGCCACTCTGTCGAGCCCGGACAGCGCGGTGCGGATGTCACCGAGCTCGATGCGGTAGCCGCGGATCTTGACCTGTTCGTCGGCGCGTCCCAGGTACTGCAACTGTCCGTCGGGGCCCCAGCGCACCAGGTCCCCGGTCCGGTACATGCGTGCCCCCGCCCTGCCGGACGGGCACGCCACGAACCGGGACGCCGTCAGCGGCCCCCGGCCGACATACCCCTGGGCGACGCCGTGTCCGGCCACGTACAACTCACCGATGACACCGATCGGCACCCGCTGCAGGTGATCGTCGAGCACCATGAAAGCCGCGTTGGGCACCGGTGATCCGATCGGCACGACATCCGATCCGGCGGTCAGCGGCGCGGTGAACGACGTGTACCAGGTCTCGGTCGGGCCGTAGCCGTTGATCATCAACCGCCCGGGTGCCCACTGGTCGACCAGCTCAGCAGGACATGCCTCTCCAGCGACCACCAGGGCAACCGAGTCCAGCCCCTCGGGCGACAGAACCGCTGCAGCCGAGGGAGTCTGGTTCAGGACGGTGACGTGTTCGGCGACCAACAGCGCATGCATCTCACCGGGAGAGCGCGCCACCGACTCCGAGACCACGACCAGCCGCCCGCCACTGAGCAAGGCGCCGAACATCTCCCAGACCGAGACGTCGAACGCGAGCGAGTGCCACTGCGTCCACACACCCTCGGACGGCAGATCGAGGTCCACCGACTCCAGCAGCTGGGTCACGTTCCCATGGGTCACCGCCACGCCCTTCGGGACACCGGTCGTGCCCGAGGTGTAGATGATGTAGGCGACATCCTCGGCTGCGGGAAGCGGTAACGCTGCCCGGGCTCGGGTGTCCAGCCGAGGATCCGCGGAATCGATGACGTTGACGCCGAGGCCCTGCAGCCGATCGGCCAGACCGGCGGTGCTGATCGCCGCGACAGGTGCGGCATCTCCGAGGACGAGGCCGATACGCGCGTCGGGATGAGCGGGGTCGATCGGCAGATATGCCGCCCCGGACTTGAGCACGGCGAGAATCGCGACGATCGCATCGATCGAGCGGTTGAAGAGCACCGCGACGCACTCACCGGGCGCGGCCCCCTGGTCGATGAGGAGGTGCGCCAGGCGATCGGCGGTCTCGTCCAGTTCCCGGTATGTCATCGACCGGTCGCCGAACGACAACGCCACCGCGGCGGGCGTACGGGCGACCTGCTCGGCGAACAGAGCGGGAATCGACTTCAGCGGCGGCGCGGGCAGCGCCAGCACGGGAACATTGCCGAACTCGTCGATGCGGACGTGCTCATCGGTGCCCAGAACGACGATGTCGGACACGTGCTGATGCTGATCGGCGGTCATCGCCGTCAGCACCCGCTCCAACCGTCCGATCAGGGTCTCGATGGTCGACGCGTCGAACACGTCGGTCCGGAACTCCACTGCCCCACCGATTCCCGCGGCCTCACCACCGTCGGTCCAGCGTTCGGCGAGCGAGAAGGTCAGATCCATCCGTGCGGTCTGGGTGCCGATCGGCAACTGACTGACTGTGGCGTCTCCCAGCTTGACGTCCAGACCGTCATCATCGCGGCCGGCGAAGTTCTGCCAGGCGAACAGAACCTGCACGAGTGGATGGTGCGTCATGGATCGAGTCGGATTGAGTCGATCCACCAGGACCTCGAACGGCACGTCCTGATGCTCGAATGCAGCGAGGCTGCGTCGACGGACCTGATCCAGCAATTCGCTGATCGTCGGATTCTCCGCGAGGTCGACCCGCAGAACCAGCGTGTTGACGAAGAACCCGACCAACTCCTCGAGAGCGGGATCGTTGCGCCCGGCGATCGGGAAGCCAACGGCCACATCGGAACTCGCGCTCAGTCTACCGAGGAGCACCGCCAGTGCGGCCTGCATCACCATGAAGCTGGTGGCGTCGTGCTCGCGGGCCACGTCGCGCACCCGCTGCTGCAGGTCTGCCGGCCAGTCCACCGTCACGCTCGCGCCCCGGTAATCGGCCTTCGCCGGGTAGGGCCGATCGGTCGGCAACTCCACGCGCTCCGGCAATCCGGCCAGCGCGCTCTCCCAGTACGCCACCTGCGCGGCAATCGGGCTGTCCGGGTCGTCCAGGTGCCCCAGCCGCGCCCGTTGCCACAGCGTGTAGTCGACATACTGCACGGGCAGCGCCGGCCACCCCGGCGCCTGTCCCTGCAGGCGTGCCAGATAGGCCTCGCCCAGGTTGCGCACCAGCGGCGCAATCGACGACCCGTCGGCGGCGATGTGGTGGACCACCCCCACCAACACATGCTCGTCGTCGCCGACATGGAAAAGGGTCGCCCGCAGTGGGGTGTCCACAGCCAGATCGATGGTGTGCCGCGCCGCGTCGCCGACCGCTTCTTCCAGGCGGTGAACCGGCCAGCCGGCCGCGTCGACGATCTGCCAGCCGAAGTCGGCGGCGTCGGCCGGGAGCACCTGCTGCCGCGGGATTCCGTCATCTGCGACGAACACCGTGCGCAACGACTCGTGCCGGATCACCACGTCGGACAGCGCCATCCGCAGCGCGTCCGTGTCGACGCGGCCCGTCAGCCGCAGCGCGATCACCATGTTGTAGACCGGCGACGGTCCCTGCAGCTGGTCGATGAACCACAGGCGGTTCTGCGCAAAAGACAACGGCACGAACGCAGGACGCTCACAGGGCACCAACGGCGCACGCCCGCCGCCGTCACCCAGGCGGCTCACCAGCGCTGCGACCGTGGGCGCCTCGAACAGGTCGCGGACCGAGATCGCGGCGTTGAGCGACTTGTTCGCCGCGGCGACGACCTGCATCGCCGACAGCGAATCGCCGCCGAGTTCGAAGAAGGAGTCGTCGACTCCGACGCGTTGCAGGCCCAGGACCTGACTGTAGATGCCGGCCAGCACCTCCTCGACCGCATCAGAAGGTGCCCGGTAACCACCGCTGTCGCCGTACTCAGGCTCAGGCAGTGCACGCTTGTCCAGCTTGCCGTTGACGGTCAA
>NZ_JACKSJ010000140.1 GCF_025821665.1 [Mycobacterium] manitobense | reverse complement strand
ACACCCTGCTCAGCTCGGGCACCGCGGTCTGGGCAGACCGGGGGGCGTTGAGGTTGCGCAGCGCATCGGCGAAGAGCTTCGGGTACTGAACGAAGAACCCGTCGAGCGTCCCGCCCTCACTCAGCAGACCGGGGAACACCGACCACTCGGGGGCGATGGTGGGACGGTATCCGTTGAGGAACGCGCCGACCACCTTGGCGGGGAGATTGACGACATGGCTGACCGCGCTCGCCAGATCACCCGCGACGATCGAGGCGCGGATCTCGTCCAGACTGTCGGTGAACCGGAAGATGGCGCTCACGTAGGGCACCAGGATTGCGTGCGGGTAGCCGGCCAGCGTCGTGTCA
>NZ_JACKSJ010000139.1 GCF_025821665.1 [Mycobacterium] manitobense | reverse complement strand
GGAGCCGCCTCGGGGGCGGGAGCCGGAGCCGCCAGCGCAGCGGCGTCCGGAGCGGCCTCGGGTGCCGGGCCGACCGCATGCGCGGGATCGACGCCGGCAGGCAGATGCGCCTCGGTCCCCGGGACCGCCCCGGCCGCCGGGACATGGGCGACCGGTTCGGCCACGAACTGATTGACCGCGGTGGCCACGTTGCGCGAATCAGGTGGCGCCGCCGAGTTTCCGGCGAACGCCGCAGCGGCGGCCATCAGCATCGACACGGCGTTGTTCGGGTCGGCCGCCGCCTGCTGGATGGCCGGCCCGAGGCTCTCCATGGCCGGCAGACCGGGCGCCTGCAGCGCGTCGATCGGCAGCGGAGGAGCGGGCTGGGCGTGAGCTGTTGCGCTGCTCAGCAGCAGGGCGGCCGACGAGCCGACCGCGGCCGCTGCGGCGAGCAGTGTCCTGATCCGTGACATGGCACTCCTAGACGGTGTGGTGGGGCGTGATCAGGGCAGGGCGGAGACGGGGAACATCGCCGCGGCGGCCGCGGGTGCCGCCGGTAGGACCGGCACCGCGGGTGCGGCCGCTGCCACCGGTGCGGCTGCTGCCACCGGTGCGGTAATTGCCACCGGCGCGGCCGGAACCGCGGGCACGGCCGGGGTGGCCTTCGGCGCCAGGTTGGCCAGCGGTGAGCCGCCGGGCATCAGCGACGCCAGCCCGCCGAGGTCACCGGGCAGCGAGATCTTCTGCGGCAGCGGCACCGGCATACCCGGCACCTGCGGGATGTTGATGTCGGCGGACGGCAGCGCCCCGGTCGGTCCGCTCACGGGCTGCGCGGCCGTTGCGGGCGTGCTGGCGGGCATACCCGGAAGCACCGACGTCGCGGCGGGCGCCGTGGCGGCCGGCGCGGTG
>NZ_JACKSJ010000138.1 GCF_025821665.1 [Mycobacterium] manitobense | reverse complement strand
CAGGCAGAAGGTGGCGCCGGCGATGGTCAGGCCCGAGCCGAGCACCACATGGGCGGTGCCGTGGAACATGGTGTAGTACGCCGATTCCCGGTCCTCACCGGCGGACCTGGCCTCCTGATATCGGCCCAGCAGGAAGATGGCGTAGTCGGTGGACGCCGCGATCGCCAGCGTGACCAACAGACTGGTGGCGAACGTCGAGAGGCCGATGATCTCGTGGTAGCCCAGGAAGGCCACCACGCCCCGGGCGGCCAGCAACGACATCAGCACCATGAAGATGGTGATCAGCATCGTGAGGAACGATCGGTAGATCAGCAGCAGCATCACGATGATGACGGTGAAGGTGAGCGCCTCGATCATCCGCATACTGCGGTCACCGGCGATCTGCTGATCGGCGGCCAGCGCCGCGGGTCCGGTCACGAAGACCTTCAGCCCGGGCGGGGTCTGCATGCCGTAGACGATGTCCTGGACGGCCTCGATGGACTCGTTGGCCAGCGCTTCGCCCTGGTTACCCGCGGTGTACACCTGCACGTAGGTGGCC
>NZ_JACKSJ010000137.1 GCF_025821665.1 [Mycobacterium] manitobense | reverse complement strand
GAGGCGGCTGCTGCAGAGGTGCATGAGGCGGCGGTCGAGGGTGTCGTTGAGGCTGAGGCGGTTGAGGCCGAGGTAGCCGAGGCCGATGCTGTCGCCGACGAGCAGCCCGCCGAATCCGCCGACGCTGTTGGTGGTGTCGGTTCGGTCGAGGGTGAGGATGCGGTCGAGGCTGAGGCGGCTGCTGCAGAGGTGCATGAGGCGGCGGTCGAGGGTGTCGTTGAGGCTGAGGCGGTTGAGGCCGAGGTAGCCGAGGCCGATGCTGTCGCCGA
>NZ_JACKSJ010000136.1 GCF_025821665.1 [Mycobacterium] manitobense | reverse complement strand
TCCGGCAGCGAGCACGCCAGCTGGGCNTTCCTCGGCGGGCCGGTCATCAAGGACGGCCGCCCGGTCGACTTCGGCAGCTTCCTGATCCCGCGCACCGAATACACCATCGACGACGTGTGGCATGTGGTCGGACTGCGCGGCACCGGCAGCAACACCGTCGTGGTCAAGGACGTGTTCGTGCCCTCGCACCGCTTCCTGTCCTACAAGGCGATGAACGACGGCACCGCGGGCGGGTTCCGGAACAACACCGCCCCCGTCTACAAGATGCCTTGGGGCACCATGCATCCCACCACCATCTCCACCCCCATCGTGGGCATGGCCTACGGCGCCTACGCCGCTCACGTCGAGCACCAGGGCAAGCGGGTCCGGGCAGCCTTCGCCGGCGAGAAGTCCAAGGACGACCCGTTCGCCAAGGTGCGTATCGCCGAGGCCGCCAGCGACATCGACTCGCCGAGGCCGCCAGCGACATCGAC
>NZ_JACKSJ010000135.1 GCF_025821665.1 [Mycobacterium] manitobense | reverse complement strand
GGTCCGAATCCGCACTGCCGGGTGCGACCACCCACTCGGCCGGGCAGTCCGGTAACCGGGTGGGGGTGACGACCGTGCCGCGCAGCGGCCGCAGCACCCGCATCGGTGCATCGATGATGTCGAGGCGGGCGCGCTGCAGCGTCGCGGGCCGGATCCGGTTGATCACCAGTCCGAGCACGGTGAGCACCCCGAGCACGGGGCGCACGAAGATCGCCGAGAGTGCGTTCAGCAACCGGGTCTGCCACGAGGCCGGCCCGAACTGCACCGTTGAGGGCCGATCGCGCCATTCGAGCAAATTCATGGGACCCAGGGTACCGGGTAGTTGGCGGCGGGTGAGCCCGCCGAAGC
>NZ_JACKSJ010000134.1 GCF_025821665.1 [Mycobacterium] manitobense | reverse complement strand
CCCGCGCCACCGCCGCCGGGTCAGCCGGGAGCGGCGCCGCGCCCGTGGCCGGCTGCCTCCTACGGTCCGGACGCCCGCATCGCGGCGCCGCCGCCGAGCGGTTCCTACGCCGACCGCATCCGGGTCAACGACCTGGTGCCCGCCCGCCGGACACCTCCGCAACGCGGCTGGCGGCGGCTCGTCTACCGCGCGAGTTTCGGCGCGATCAACCCGGGTCCCTCGGCCGACGAGCTGCGTCAGGCCGAACTCGAGGCGAAGATCCGGGGAGCGCTGCGCGGCCACTACAAGGTCGGCGTGATGGGCAAGGGCGGCGTGGGCAAGACGACGGTGTCGGCGAGCATCGGGTCGATCTTCGCCGAACTCCGCCAGGACGACCGCGTGGTGGCCATCGACGCCGACACGGCGTTCGGGAAACTGGGCAGCCGGGTCGACCCGAAGGCGCAGGGCTCGTACTGGGAACTGGCCAGTGACCAGCACCTGGACTCGTTCGCCGACGTTCGCAGCAGGGTCGGCAACAACGCCGCCGGTCTGTTCGTCCTGGCCGGTGAGGCCACCCCGGCCCGTCGCCGGGTGCTCGACCCTGCGATCTACCGCGAGGCCACCTCGCGGTTGGACCGGTACTTCTCGATCTCCGTCGTCGACTGCAGTTCCACGATGGACTCCCCGGTGACGCAGGAAGTACTGCGTGACCTCGACGCGCTGATCGTGGTGTCCTCGCCCTGGGTCGACGGCGCCGCCGCCGCGGGGCAGACGATGGACTGGCTGGCCAACCGCGGGCTGACCGGTCTGCTGCAGCGCACGGTCGTGGTGCTCAACGACTCCGACGGCCATGCCGACAAACGCACCCGGTCGATCCTGGCCCAGCAGTTCGCCGGCCAGGGTCAGGCGGTGGTCGAGGTGCCGTTCGACGGACACCTGCGGCCGGGTGGGGTCATCGACCGCACCAGCGAGATGTCCCAGGCGACCCGTCGGCGCTTCCTGGAGATCGCCGCCATCCTCGCCTCGCACTTTCCGACTCACGACGATCGCATCCGCGATCGCGGCTGAGTTCGTTCGCCAGCAAGCACCAACGACCGCCTAAAGCGGTGGTGACGAGGCGTCTTGGCGGTGCTTCGCACGTGACGGACCGGCCCCGTTGGCGCAGCGTTCACGACAGGCGGGGATGATCTTGTGCCGAACGACCTGCTAACTTCGAGTTTGTGACCTCCCTAAGACCGGGGGAGTCGGCAGTCGGACGACTCAGGAGCGAACAACCTTGAAGATCACCATCATCACCAATGCACTGGCCGCAGCAACCTTCGCTGCGGGAGCCGCAGGCGTCATCGCGGCGCCGATCGCGGGCGCGGACACCGCCGGCGTCACCACCCAGGACCTGGGCAGCCAGGCCGAACTGCGCGACGGGAACGTCGTCCAGCAGTGGACGGTGACAGGCCTCAAGCCCAGCTCGGACTCCATTCCCTACCAGGTGCGCGGCACGCTGTGGGAAGCCACCGCGACCGACAAGGCCGTGGCGGGATCGGCGACGCCGATCGTGTCCAACTTCAACGCCCGCGCCGCGGACGGCCAGAATTACCGCGCGCTGTTCCAGGTGGCCACACCGCAGGGTGTCAATCCGGCAACCATCGCGCAGGGTCAGGAGACCAGCGGCAAGATCTACTTCGACGTGACCGGCCCCGCGCCGGACACCGTCGTCTACAACGCCGGCGGGCGTGACGTCCTGGCGTGGGACGAGCCGCCGGCCGCGCCGCAGACGGCTCCGGGCACCTCGAACTACCCCGCGGGTAGCTCGGCCGCTCCTGCAGAGGTCGCCGACGAGGCGCCGGCCACGGCGGAGGACGAGCTGACGCCCGCCCCGGCGAGCAACGAGACCGATCCGGCCGCGCCCGGCGCACAGGGCACCCCGGTCGCCGTCGGACCTGACGGTGTTCCGCTGCCCGAAGGCAGTGCGGGCACGCCGCTGCCCGAAGGCAGTGCGGGCACGCCGCTGCCCGAGGGTGCCCCGGCCCCCGCAGGAACCCAGCCGGTTCCCGCGGGAACCCAACCGGTTCCCGCAGGCAGTGCGGGTACTCCGTTGCCTGCGGGCGCGCCGGCCCCCGCCGGAACTCCGGCTGCACCGGGCGCTGCAGCACCGGCCGAACCGGGCGCTCCGGCACCGGCGGCGCCCGCCGCACCGGGCGCTCCCGCGTCTCCGGCGCCGATCCCGGCCGGCTCTCAGGTGGCCCCGCCGGCAGGCA
>NZ_JACKSJ010000133.1 GCF_025821665.1 [Mycobacterium] manitobense | reverse complement strand
CCAGGACGCCGGGCCGGCCGGCCAGCGCCGCCTGCACGGCCACCAGCGCGGCGTCCTCGCCCCGCGGCGGTTCCGTCATTTGCCGGCGGGCGCGGGCTGCGCCTCTGCGGAACCGTCGAGGCTGGGCAGCAGGACCTCTTCCCACTTCTGCTTGCTCGCCAGCACCGGCAGTGCGTCGCGGTAGACCTTGCGCATCCGGTTGAACCTGCGGGCGAGCAGCGCCTGACGTTTCAGCGACTCCCGCAGCAGTTCGTACATCTTCTCCCGGTCGCGCTGGCGGTAGACCACCCCGCGGCCGTCGGCGGTGGTGACGGTGACGCCGTCGACCTTGCTCAACGAGAACCAACGCGCGTCCTGGGTGGCGACGTTGATCTGGGGCCTGCGGTGGTGCTCCGGGTCGTGCGCCTTGAGCTGGTGCGCGACACCCCGGACGAGCCCCGTCCCGATCGCCACCGAACCCACCGGGATCTTGATCTTCTTGCGCCACCGCTTGTCCGACGGCGTCGGCAGCGCGGTCGCGCTCGGCAACACCACCGCGTCGGGGTACTGCTGGCGCATCGCGCGGATGTCGGGCAGCGCGGACTCCAGGATCGAGAAGATGTGCTCGGGGCCCGCGAGGAAGTCGTCCATCGCCTTGTTCTGGATGGCGACCGTCGAATACTCAAGGCACAGAAGGTGTTTGATCGTGGCCTTCAGGTGGCTGGCGATCAGCCCCGAGATGTTGCCGTCCCAGTGCATCGCCGCCACCACGAGGCGGTTGCGCAGGTGGAAGTAGGCCTGCCAGTCGATCGCGTCGTCCTTGTCGCTCCACGCCATGTGCCAGATCGCCGCACCGGGCAGGGTGACGGTGGGGTAGCCGTGTTCGCCTGCGCGCAGGCCATACTCGGCGTCATCCCACTTGATGAACAGCGGCAGCGGCTGGCCGAGCTCCTCGGCGACCTGGCGCGGGATCATGCACATCCACCAGCCGTTGTAGTCGACATCGATGCGGCGGTGCAGCAGCCGGCTGCGCAGGCTCTCCTCGTCGCTCAGCGCGTACTTGGCGAAGTTGTGGTCGTATTCGGTGTTGATCGCGTTGGTCCACATGAAGTTCTCGGCGTCGACCATCTCGCCCATCACGTGCAGGTGACTCGGCTCCTGCAGGTTCAGCATCTGTCCGCCGACCAGTGTCGGGACCTTCGCGAACCGGTTCATCGCCAGCGCCCGCAGGATCGAGTCGGGCTCGACGCGGATGTCGTCGTCCATGAACAGGATCTGTTCGCAGTCGGTGTTCTTCAGCGCCTCGTACATCACCCGGCTGTAGCCGCCGGAGCCACCGAGGTTGGGCTGGTTATGAATGGTGAGGCGGTCACCCAATCCCGCGGCGGCCGCGGCGAATCCGGGATGGTCCTTGGCCTTGCTGGTGCCCTGGTCGGACACGATGACCGCGCTGATCACCTCGTCGACCAGCGGGTCCGACGTCAGCGCGGCCAAGGCGTTGACGCAATCCGCGGGCCGGTTGAAGGTCGGGATACCGACGGCGACGTTGGCCCGTCCCGGTGCGGCGGTCGGTGCGTACCAGCCCGCGCTGTGCAGCGCGACGCTGGCGTTGGTGGTGATGTCGAACCAGATCCAGCCGCCGTCCTCGAACGGGTCGAGGCCGATCTCGAACTCGACGACCGCGGGGGTGTCGGCGTCCGGGCTGACCGCCTCGGTGCCGCCGACGGTGATCCGCGCGCCGGTGGCCTTGGAGCGGTACACGTCGACGCGGGCGCTGCCGACCAGTTCGACGCGCAGCACCACCGAGTCGAGCGTCGACCAGCGCCGCCAGTAGCTCGCGGGGAAGGCGTTGAAGTACGTCGCGAACGACACCTCGGACTCCGCGCCGATCTCCAGCGTGGTGCGGGTGGGCGCATGCGCGCGCCGCGCGTTGGTGGTCGACTCCTCGATGTAGAGCTTGCGGACGTCGAGCGGTTCGCCCGGGCGCGGCAGTATCACCCGCGACAGCAGGCTGACCGACTTGGGCTTCTCGGCATCCAGTGCGCCGGTGGGGATGTCACTCATTGTTCGGTGCTCTCGCTCTGAGTCAGCGGGGCGCCGTCGCGGAGGTGCGGCGCCAGGACGTTGTCGTACATGTTGAGCGCACTGGCGATGGCCATGTGCATGTCGAGGTACTGGTAGGTGCCCAGCCGACCGCCGAAGAGCACTTTGGCGGAAGCCGTCTCGGCCCTGGCCCGGGTGCGGTAAACGGCCAGCAGCGCACGGTCGGCCTCGGTGTTGATCGGGTAGTAGGGCTCGTCGTCGTCATCGGCGAAGCGGGAGAACTCCCGCATGATGACGGTCTTGTCGGTCGGGTACGCCCGCTCCGGGTGGAAGTGCCGGAACTCGTGGATGCGGGTGTAGGGCACCTCGGGGTCGCTGTAGTTCATCACCGGTGTGCCCTGGAAATCGCCGGTGTCCACCACTTCCTGCTCGAAGTCGAGCGTGCGCCACCCGAGCCTGCCCTCGGCGTAGTCGAAGTAGCGGTCCAGCGGGCCGGTGTAGATCACCGGCGCGTCCGGGCTCTCGGCACGCAGGCGAGCGCGGACGTCGAACCAGTCGGTGTCGAGCCGTACCTCGATGCGGTCGTCAGCAGCCATGTTCTTCAGCCACGCGGTGTAGCCGTCGACCGGCAGGCCCTCGTAGGTGTCGTTGAAGTACCGGTTCTCGAAGGTGTACCGGACGGGCAGCCGGGTGATGTTGGCCGCCGGCAGTTCCTTGGGGTCGGTCTGCCACTGCTTGGCGGTGTAGTGCTTGATGAAGGCCTCGTAGAGCGGCCGCCCGATCAGCGAGATCGCCTTCTCCTCGAGGTTCTGCGCGTCGGCGGTGTCGATCTCGGCGGACTGCTCGGCGATCAGCGCGCGCGCCTCGTCGGGGGTGAAGTAGCGGCCGAAGAACTGCGAGACCAGCCCGAGCCCCATCGGCAGCGGATAGGCCTGCCCGCTGTGCAGCGCGAAGACGCGGTGCTGGTAGCCGGTGAAGTCGGTGAACTGCCGGACGTAGTCCCAGACCCTCTGGTTGGAGGTGTGGAACAGGTGGGCACCGTAGCGGTGCACCTCGATACCGGTCTGCGGCTCGGCCTCGGAGTAGGCGTTGCCGCCGATGTGCGGCCTGCGGTCGAGCACCAGGACGCGCTTGTCGAGTTGGGTGGCCGCGCGCTCGGCGATGGTCAAGCCGAAGAATCCGGAACCGACGACGATCAGGTCGAAGTGTCCGGCGCGCCCCGGCTGGCTGGCCGGTGCTACCCGGGAATCTGGAGCGGTCATCGGCAGCCAGGGTATCGGACCCCGGCGGCCGGCCCGTCCTACCGTCCCTCGCGTCGCCGCCCCGGTGTCAGCGGTGCAAGGTCGCGATTAGCTCACGATTCCATATCGTCACTCTATTCACACTAGTCACACCAGTACCATCGATCACGTCGGCCTCCGGACCTTCGGACATCGTCGGGAGCCGGACACCCGCATCGGCCGGGCACCCGCCGGTACCGCACGAGCACTGACCTTATGTAGTCCATGTATTGAGGAGACTTTCGTGCCGAACAGACGTCGACGCAAGCTCTCGACAGCCATGAGCGCGTTCGCCGCCCTGGCCGTCGCAAGTCCAGCCGCAGTGATCGCCGTTTCCGACCTGTCCGACCGGAACGCACCCCAACACCGTGAATTCGTCCAGGCCGCGATGGTCACCGATCTCCCGAGCGAGCTGATCGGCGCGCTCTCCCAGGGCCTGTCGCAGTTCGGCATCAACCTGCCGCCGTCGCCCACAGGGGTGCTGACCGGTTCGACCCCGAGCCCGTCGCTGGCCTCGCCGTCGCTGACCTCTCCGGCGCTGGCGTCTCCCGGTCTGACCGCACCGGGCCTGACCGCACCGGGACTCACCACGCCGGGCCTGACCGCACCGGGGGCCCCCGGCCTGACCACGCCCGCACTCACCACGCCGGGGCTGACCACGCCCGGCTTGAGCGTGCCGCCGGTGACCGCGACCGCACCGGGCCTGGCCGACGCGGGGTTGACCAATCCCGCGCTGACCAGCCCCGGGCTCACCAACCCGGCGGCCGCGCCGGGCCTGACCACGCCCGGCCTCGACCCCGCGCTGGCCCCGATCTCGAGCACTCCGGGCCTCGGCCTGCCGGGTGAGATCCCGATCTCGGCGCCGATCGCCGATCCGGCACTGGGCAGCTACCCGATCCTGGGTGACCCGTCGCTGGCCGCGGCCAGCCCGGTCAGCACCGGCAGTACGGGAATCATCGGCGATCTCTCGAGCGCCGCGAACCAACTCGGTGCCGGGCAGGCCATCGACCTGCTCAAGGGCATGGTGATGCCGGCGATCACGTCGGCGATGAAGGGTGCGGTGCCGCCACCGGCCCCCGCGCCGGCGCCTCCCGCGCCACCCGCATAAGACCTGGCCCCGAACGGCACCGCAGACGCCCATGCTCTGCGGTGCCGTTGCAGGGGTCCCGGAAATTCCGTCGAATGTTTGAACGTGTCGAAACACTGGTAACAACTGACACATACGTAACATCAGTCCGTGCTGTCCCGCCGCCCTGCGCCGTCGATCCTCTTCACCGCGGTCGCGGCGACCGCGCTGCTGCTACCACTGGCGGTCGACGGCCTGCCCGGTGACCGCGACGACGCCCCCGGCATCGAGGCGCCCAAGCTGGCCGAACAGCCGCTGGCCGGCCTCGGCGGCGGAGAGACCATCCGCGAGATCCACCAGGACACCCCGTTCTCCCTGGTCGCCCTCACCTCCGACGACCTGACCGGCACCTCGGCCCGCGTCAGGGCCAAGAAGGCCGACGGGTCATGGGGCCCCTGGTACGAGGCCGAGGCGCTCGACGGCGTCGGCGAGGAGTCGGCGGGCGTGCGCGGCACCGAACCGGTGTTCGTCGGCCGCACCACAACCGTGCAGATCGCCGTCACCCGCCCGCTCGACGCGCCGCCGAGCGCCGTTCCGCAGGGCAAGCCGCACGCCGACCTCGGCTACCTGCCCGCCACGGTGGAGCAGCCGTTCGCCCAGAACATCAACGCGGTGCTGATCAGCCCGCCGCAGGCGCCGGTGGACCTCGCCCCGCTGCCCAGTGCCGTCACCGCACCCGGCGTGCCGCCCAACGTCATCTCCCGCGGCCAGTGGGGCGCCGACGAGTCGATGCGGTGCGGCGCCCCCCGCTACGACAGCCGGGTGCGCGCCGGCGTGGTGCACCACACCGCGGGCAGCAACGACTACGCCCCGCAGGATTCCGCGGGCATCGTCCGGTCGATCTACGCGTACCACACCCGCACGCTGGGCTGGTGCGACGTCGCCTACAACGCCATGGTCGACAAGTACGGGCAGGTGTTCGAGGGACGGGCAGGCGGCGTGGACCGTCCCGTCGAGGGCTCCCACACCGGCGGCTTCAACGTCGACACCTGGGGAGTGGCGATGATGGGCAACTTCGAGAAGGTGCCGCCCACCCCCATCCAGCTGCGCACCACCGGCCGGCTGCTCGGCTGGAAACTCGGCCTCGACCACGTCGACCCGCGCGGCAGCGTCGTGCTCACCTCCGCGGGCGGTTCCTTCACCCACTTCCCGCGCGGCGCCGCCCCAAGGCTGCCCGCGATCTTCACCCACCGCGACGTCGGCAACACCGAGTGCCCCGGCAACGCGGCCTACGCGGCGATGAACCAGCTGCGCGACATCGCCGCCCGCTTCAACCGGCCGCCCGGGCCGGAGGACCTCGCCGAATCACTGCGCGGCGGCGCGATCTTCGCCCGCTGGGACCAGATGGGCGGCATGGCCGGACCCCTCGGCGCACCGACCACACCGGAGGCCGCGGGCGCCGGTGACGCGCGCTATGTCCGGTTCCAGCGCGGCGCGGTCTACTGGTCCCCGTCCACCGGCGCCAACCCGGTCGCGGGCGCGATCTACGACGCCTGGGGCGCACTGGGCTTCGAGCGCGGCGCGCTCGGCCTGCCCACCAGCGCCGAGATCCCCGAACCGCAGTGGATCGTGCAGAACTTCCAGCACGGCACGCTCAACTTCGACCGGGAGAAGGGCAGCATCACCCGGGTGATCGACGGGGTGCCGCTCGAGTTGCCGCCGCCGTCCGCCGACCACCCGCCGGTACAGCTGGAACGCTTCACCGCGCCGCGCGCGATCGACCCCTAGAGCCGTAGGGACTCAGAGCCACCAGCGTTCGAGCACCCGGGCCACCCCGTCGTCGACGTTGGGGGCGGTCACCTCGTCGGCCGCCGCGACCGCATCCGGGTGCGCGTTGCCCATCGCCACGCCGAGGCCGGCCCACCGCAGCATCGGGACGTCGTTGGGCATGTCGCCGAAGGTCACCACGTCGCCGGCGACCAGGCCGAGCGGGCGGGTCAGCTCCTCGATGCCGGTGGCCTTGCTGATGCCCAGCGGCACCACCTCGACCAGGCCGTTGTTGGTGGAGTACGTGAGGTCGCCCTGCAGGCCGATGTGCGGGGCCAGCGCCGCCACCATGTCGGCGCTGCGCGCCCCGGCCTTGCGGATCAGCAGCTTCACCGCGGGCGCGCTGAGCAGGTCCTCCACCGACACCTCGGTGTTGTCCGGGTTGAGCCACGCATGCTCGTAGCCGGGCGAGCTGACGAACTGCGGCGTCGCGGCGTCGTGGGCCGAGAGGCCCACCCGCTCCACGGCCAGCCCCACGCCCGGGATCACCCGGGCCGCGATCTCGGCCAGCTCGCCCAGCACATCGGCGGACAGCGTGCGGGCGGAAACGATCCGGTCGGTCGACGGGTCGTAGATGACGGCACCGTTGGCGCACACGGCCATCGGCGCCAGCCCGAGGCCGTCGACGACGGGATGGATCCAGCGCGGCGGACGCCCGGTGGCCAGCACGAAGACCGCGCCGGCGGCGACGGCGGCGTGCACGGCGGCACGGGTGCGGGGGGACACCTTCTCGTCGTCGTCGAGCAGCGTGCCGTCCACATCGGTGGCGATCAATGCGGGCAGCGTCATCTACGGCTCCTGGCGTCGCGTTCGGCACGCCTGCGGGCCCGCTCGGCGAGTTCGGCCTCATCGAGGCGTGCTGCTTCCTCGTGGGTCGGCGCCGTGCCACCAAGCCGGCGAGGCACCCAGTATGCGCCCTCGGGATGGGGATACTCCGTCTGTACCCGATCCAGCAGGGCCGTCATCGACTCGCGCATCGCGGCTTCCATCGCGGTGGCGTCGCCCTGCGGAGCGATCGGCGCACCGACACACACCTCGATCGGTATCTTCTTGCGGCCCAACGCCTTCGGATGATCCTTGGTCCACAACCGGTGGACGCCCCAGATGATCATCGGCACGATCGGCACCTGCGCCTCGAGCGCCATCCGGGCCGCGCCGGTCTTGAAGCCCTTGAGCTCGAAGCTGCGGCTGATGGTGGCCTCCGGATAGACGGCCACCAGCTCACCCTCGCGCAATTGCCGCACCGCCACCGCGTAGGCGCCCGCCCCGGCCCGCCGGTCCACCGGGATGGTCCCGGTCCGTTTGATCAGGAAGCCGACCAGCCGGACGTCCTGCATCTCGGCCTTGATCATGAAGCGCAGCCGCCGACCGCGCCGGCGCGCGGCCAGCCCCGCGGGCAGCCAGTCCACGTAGCCCGTGTGGTTGATCGCCACCACGGCGCCACCGGTCGCCGGGATGTTCTCCAGGCCGTGAAACCCGATCCGGGACCCGGTGGCGCGCACGGCCGTGGCGGCCACGAGCTCCAACGTCCGATACACCGGTTCCATGAGCGCTACCCCGGCGCTCCGGCGGGTCCCGGCTCCTCGGTCCGTCGGGCCCGCGCGGCGGCCTTCTCCGCGGCTTCCTCGGCATCCATCCGGTTGGCCTCCGCCAGCGACGGCGCACCGCCGCCGAGCCGGTGCGGCACCCAGAACTCGCCGGGCGGGTGCGGGCCGTAGGACTCCTGGACCCGCTCCAGCAGGTGCTGCATCCGCGAATGCAGCAGCGCGGTCAGCTCGTGCGCGGGCAGCGTCGGCTCGATCGGCTCACCGACGGCCACCGTGATCGGCACCTTCGGCCGGTACAGGTTCTTCGGGTGGCCCTTGGTCCAGATGCGCTGGGCGCCCCACACGATGTGCGGCACGATCGGCACACCCGCCGCGATGGCCATCCGGGCCGCCCCCGACTTGAACTGCTTGATCTCGAAGCTGCGGCTGATCGTGGCCTCGGGGTACACGCCGACCAGCTCACCGGCCTTCAGGGCCGCGCAGGCCGCGTCGAACGACGCCGCCCCGCTGTCGCGGTCCACCTCGATGTGGCGCAGGCTGCGCATGACCGGGCCGGTGATCTTGTGGTCGAACACCTCGCGCTTGGCCATGAACCGCACCTTGCGGCCCTTCTTCTGCCGGTAGGCGGGAAGGCCGGCGAAGGTGAAGTCGAAGTAGCTGGTGTGGTTGATGGCCACCACCGCGCCGCCCGTCGCGGGCAGGTTCTCCACCCCGGTGACCGTGAACTTCAGCCCCTGAAGCCGCCAGGCCAGGCGGGCCAGCTGGATGACAGTTCCGTATACCGGTTCCACGGTTGCCAGAGTAGTGCGCGGCGTGGGCCCCACTCGGCGCGCCGGTGCCCGCGCCCGCGGCCGTGGCAGGCGAAGCGCCGCACTCCCGTTAAGCTCGATACCGAACAGCGCACCCGTGGAAAGGGCATCAGTGCAGGTCACAAGCGTCGGCCACGCCGGCTTCCGGATCGACACACGTGCCGGCAGCATCCTGTGCGACCCCTGGGTCAACCCCGCCTACTTCGGCTCCTGGTTCCCGTTCCCCGACAACACCGGCCTGGACTGGGCGATGCTGGGCGACGTCGACTACCTCTACGTCTCCCACCTGCACAAAGACCACTTCGATCCGGACACCCTGCGCACGTACGTCAACAAGGACGCAACGGTCCTGCTGCCGGACTACCCGGTGCCCGACCTGCGCCGCGCACTGGAGGAACTGGGCTTCCACCGGTTCTTCGAGACCACCGACTCGGTGCGCCACGACATCAGCGGCCCCAAGGGCGAACTCGGTGTGATGATCATCGCGCTGAGGGCGCCCGCCGACGGGCCCATCGGCGACTCCGGCCTGGTGGTCGACGACGGCGAGACCGTGGCCTTCAACATGAACGACGCCCGGCCGGTCGACCTCGACGTGCTGGCCGCCGACTTCGGCCACGTCGACGTGCACATGCTGCAGTTCTCCGGCGCGATCTGGTACCCGATGGTCTACGACATGCCTGCCCGGGCCAAGGAGGCGTTCGGCATCCAGAAGCGGCAGCGCCAGATGGACCGCTGCCGGCAGTACATCGCCCAGGTCGGGGCGACGTGGGTGGTGCCGTCGGCGGGGCCGCCGTGCTTCCTGGACCCCGAGCTGCGCCACCTCAACGACGACCACGGCGATCCCGCGAACATCTTCCCCGACCAAATGGTGTTCCTGGATCAGATGCGCAGGCACGGCCACGACCGCGGCCTGCTGATGATGCCCGGCTCGACGGCGGATCTCACCGGCTCACAATTGAACTCGCTGACCCATCCGCTGCCCGACGACGAGGTGGAGGCCATCTTCACCACCGGCAAGGCCGACTACATCGCGGCCTACGCCGAGCGGATGGCGCCGGTGCTGGCCGCCGAGAAGGCCCGCTGGGCGCCCGCCGAGGGCGAGCCGCTGCTCGAGCCGCTGCGGGCGCGCTTCGAGCCGATCATGCTGCAGAGCGACCAGATCTGCGACGGCATCGGCTATCCGGTGGAGTTGCGGATGGGCCGTGAAACCGTTGTGATTGACTTCCCGAAACGGGTTGTCCGCGAACCGATCCCGGACGAGAAGTTCCGATACGGCTTCGAAATCGCGCCGGAGCTGGTGCGCACCGTGCTGCGTGACGCCGAACCGGACTGGGTGAACACCATCTTCCTGTCCACCCGATTCACGGCGTGGCGCGTCGGCGGGTACAACGAATACCTCTACACATTCTTCAAATGCCTGACCGACGAGCGGGTGGCCTACGCCGACGGGTGGTTCGCCGAGGCGCACGACGACTCCGCGTCGATCACCATGGACGGCTACGAATTCCAGCGCCGCTGCCCGCATCTGAAGGCCGACCTGTCGAAGTTCGGCGTGGTCGAGGGCAAGACGCTGACCTGCAACCTGCACGGCTGGCAGTGGAACCTCGAGACCGGCCGGTGCCTGACCACCAAGGGCCACGAGCTGCGGAGCCGCGCGCTGTGAGCGCACCGCAGCAGCACTATGACGACGGGCTGGTGCAGCTCGACCAGTACGCGATCACCCTGCGCCGCTACCACTTCCCGTCCGGCACGTCGAAGGTCATCCCGCTGCGGTCGATCCGCGGCTACCAGGCGCGTCCGCTGGACCTGCTGCAGCGCTGCCGGCTCTGGGGCAGTTCGGATCTGCGGCTGTGGTTGCCGCTCGACGTCCGCAGGCCGCTGAAGAGCACGCTGGTCACCCTCGACGTCGAGGACAACCGGTGGCGTCCCGCGTTCACCCCGGAACGCCCCGAGGCGCTGGTCGCGATTCTCGACGATCTACTGGGGCAGCGCTGACAGCGGTCTACCGGGCGCCGATGCGGTCGCGGCGTGACGACCTGGACCCGCAGACCGCCCTCGACCGGGCATTCTCATTGTCCCGCTGCGGTTTCGGCGGGGTGCTGACGCCCGCGCCCGCCGATCTGCGGGCGGCGGTGACGCTGGCCGCCGAGCAGCACGACGAGCGGCTGGCGCGCCGCATCGAGCGCTTCGCCGCCGTCGACGAGGGCTCGTTCGTGTGGACCCGCGACGGGGACGGCCTGTTCCGGCTGGGCCGGATCACGGGTCCCTACCGTTACGACGGCGCAGCCGAGGCGGCCGCCGTCGATCTCGTGCACGTGCGGGCCTGCCGATGGGTGGACGCGCCGTTGTCCGAGCCGGCGGTGCCGCCCGCCGTCATCGCGACGTTCGAGCGTGGCGGCCGGAACTTCCAGCGCACCCATGACGCGGGCGTCGCCGTGCAGACACAGCGGATCTGGGACCGGGCTACCGCCTGACCCGCCGCGCCACCCGCCTGACCGCGCGGGTGCCGAGGACCCCGGTGAGCACCCACGGCCCGGCGACGAGCACGGGATCCATCCACGCGTGGTTGCGGTCGACCCGCCGGGTGCCGGTGCGCGCCGCCAGGCCGTTGTAGGTGAACTCGGTCTTGATGCCCGACTCGGTGATCGGGTTGTCCGGATGACCCTTCGCCAGTGCCAGCGCATGGCTTTCGACGGCGTCCACCCGGTCCGCGGCGATCAGCAGCAGCCAGTGCGCGGCCCGACCCTCGCTGAACCTGCCGTAGGCGTAGCGGCGGATCGCACCCGACAGGCCTCGCGTCGGCGTCGACGTGCCGAACACGGGTGTGAGGAACTGGTGCTCGATCGACCGCTCGCGCGGCTGCAGCTCCAGTTGGCGGTCCGGGAAGTCCCAGTGCGCACCGGTCTCCAGGAAGCGCAGCTTCGGCACCGACGGCCGGTCCTTCGGGTCGAGGTCGGCGCCCCAGCCGGGGATGCGGGCCCGCAATTCTTCCGAGGACGGGACGGGCGGGTGATCGGCGGTGTAGGTCATGGCTGGCTCCTGCTCACGCGGCTCGGTCGGTTCAGGCGGCGGGTACGACGACCGGCTTGATGCAGCCGTCGAGTTTGGCGGAAAAGACGTGGTAGCCCTCGGCGATGTGCTCCAACGGAATCCGGTGTGTGATCAGCTCACTGGGCTTGAGGTAGCCGTTCTGGATGTGCGAGAACAGCCGCGGCCACTGACGCTTGACCGGGCACTGGTTCATCCGCAGCGTCAGGCCCTTGTTCATCGCGTCGCCGAACTTGACCGCGCTGAAGATCGGCCCGTAGGCGCCCATCACCGACACCGTCCCGCCCTTGCGCACGGAGTCGATGGCCCAGTTCAGCGCGATCGGGGAGCCGCCCTGCAGCTTGAGCTTCGCGGCGGCCACATGCTGCAGGAGGTTGCCGTCCGCCTCGGCACCCACCGCGTCGATCACCACGTCCGCGCCCAGATAGCCGGTCGCCTTCTTCATCTCGACGACGATGTCGTCGTACTCGGCGAAGTTGCGGGTCTCGGCGTGGGCGAAGGTGCGGGCCTTCTCCAGCCGGTACTCCAGGTGGTCGATCACGATCACCCGGCCCGCGCCCATCAGCCACGCCGACGCGGCGGCGTACAGGCCGACCGGCCCGGCGCCGAACACCGCGACGACGTCGCCCTCGACGATGTCGCCGAGCTGCGCGCCGAAGTACCCGGTGGCCAGCGCATCGGTGCACATGAGCGCGTCCTCGTCGGACATCCAGTCCGGGATCGATGCCGGGCCGACGTCGGCGAACGGCACCCGGACGAACTCGGCCTGGCCGCCGTCGTATCCGCCGCAGGTATGCGAGTAGCCGTAGATGCCGCCGACGGCCGTGGCGTTGGGATTGACGTTGTGGCAGTTCGAGTACAGGCCGCGGGCGCAGAAGAAGCACGACCCGCAGTAGATGTTGAACGGCACCATGACGCGGTCACCGGGCTTGAGATTCTGCACCGACGGGCCGACGTCGTGCACGACGCCGATGAACTCGTGGCCGAACGTCATGCCGACCCGGGTGTCGGGCATCATGCCGTGGTAGAGGTGCAGATCAGAGCCGCAGATGGCGGCGAGCTGCACCTTGACGATCGCATCGTTGGGATGCTCGATCGGCGGGATGTCCTTCTCCTCCACCCGCACCTTGTACGGGCCGCGGTAGACCATCGCTCGCATGGGGACTCCTCGTGTCGGGTCCCGACGCGGTACCCGGCACCGGGGCGGCGAAACCCTGCGGCGACTCAGTTCTGTCCGCGCAGCACCGTCGCCTCGAGCACCTGCTGCATCCGGCGCTTGGCGGTGCGTCCGGCCGCGGCCGCGGCGCGGTGCAGCGGTCCCGGCGGTGCGGCCCGGTGCACGGACACCACGTCGCCCACCCGCACGATCCCGGGGGTGGCGACGTCGAGGTACACCCCGAGGAAGCGGTTGGTGCGGTCGGAGAGCCTGCGGCCCAGTGCCCGGTCGGTGTCCACCCCGGGTTGCGGCCGGGTCGGCACCGCGCACCGGATGGTCGGGATGGTGACGCGCAGCGTCGACGAGCCGATCTGCAGTGTCGCGCCGGTCCATTCGGCCTCGGGGAACTCGCCGCCCGACCCGTCGACGGTGACCAGGATGTTCGGCCGGAACCGGCGTACGTCGTAGGGCGCACCGTCGGCCGACAGCGCGGCCAGGCTGTTGGTGCTGAGCAGGTGGACCGCGCCGAGGTCGACGAACGTGCCGGGCGGCGTCGAGAAGCGCGCCAGCGTGAGCACCTGCCGGGTGGTGAACACCGACGTGTCGGGCAGCGGGTCGGTTTCGCCGAGGCCGAAGTCCCGGCGGACCTCCGCGGCGGCGAAATTGGCCCGGCTCTGCTGGACCGAGAGCCGGTGGGCGCTGGTGTCGTCGGCGGGCGGCAACGCCGTGAGGCACACCGGCCGCCCGGCGACCTCGGAGAGCAGCGCGTCGATGCGCGGGTCGTCGCTGGTGTGCTCGGAGCCGTCGGGCAGCGTGATCACCACCGGCGGCGCGTTGCCGGGGCCCGCATCGGGCCCGGGTTCCTCGGCGTAGCGGGCCGAGCAGCCCAGCAGTGCGGGGATCCGCCGGGCCGTCGCGGTGATGTCCTTATCGAGGTCGCGCACCGCCCACAACCGGTCGGCGTGCACCCCGCGGGCGTCCACCCGGACGTGGTCCACCCGGCCACCGCCCATCGACTTGACCGGGAAGCGCCACAGCTCGCTGACCGTCGTCGAGGTCATGGCAGCCTCCGGTTTCAGCGGGACGAGACGGTTTGGCGGAGTTCGGACATCGTGTCCGATTCGGTGTCGTAGACCCGGACGATGGCCTGGTCGCCGGCCTGCAGGAACGTCGACTCGCCGAGTTCGGTGTAGCGCGTCGCGCCGATGCCGATCAGGACGTGCTCGGGGTGCCCCGACGCCACCATCAGCGCGCCGACATTTTCGAGCGGCGTGTCGGCCGAACCCTTCTGGTTGGCCAGCCGCTCGACCACCCAGTCCAGCAGCACCTCGCCGTAGTAGGAGTAGCCGAGCAGCGGGCTGTCGACGCCATACTCGTGCTCCTTGCCGTCTCCGTCCCGCAGGTAGCAGACCAGCCGCAGCGTCGCGGTGGGTCCGTCCGGTGTCAGGTCGCTGATGTCGAAGAACTGCGCGGCCACGCCTTTGGAGGCCGGGCCCCAGTTCTTCTTGTGGCTGATCTTGGGTGCGCCGGGGCGACGGATCGAGCAGTCGTTGAACGCACCGAGGGCGAACGGCTCCAGGCTCGCGACCGTGTCGCCGTTCCACTTGACCCGGCAGGCCAGCCCGACCTCGGGCTCGATCTGCAGGTTGAGCGGAGTGTCACTGGTGGGCAACACGATCGAGTCGTGCGACAGCGGGAACTCGTTGAGGAATCCGTCGCTGCCCGGCGCGTACCAGGGGAAGATGCCCTTGGGCGCAACGCCTTCAGACGTCACATTGACGAAATCCACTGCCTCGCCTGCCTGTTCGAGGTGACCGGCGAAGTTGCCCGCTACGCCGAAGCCGAACCAGGAACGCAGTTCGTCGAGTTCGAGGTCGATCACGGTTCCAGTACCTCCCTGCCGACGAACGGCACCAGCGCCTCGGGGACGCGGACGCTGCCGTCGGGTTGTTGGTGGTTCTCCAGTATGGCCACCAGCCACCGGGTGGTGGCCAGGGTGCCGTTGAGGGTCGCCGCGATCTGGGGCTTGCCGTTGTCGTCGCGGTAGCGGATCGCCAGCCTGCGCGCCTGGAACGTGGTGCAGTTGGAGGTGGACGTGAGCTCGCGGTAGGTCTGCTGGGTGGGCACCCAGGCCTCGCAGTCGAACTTGCGGGCGGCCGACGAACCGAGGTCGCCCGCGGCGATGTCGATCACCCGGTACGGCACCCCGATCAGCTCGAGCATCCGGCGCTGCCAGCCCAGCAGCCGCTCGTGTTCGGCCTCGGCCTCGTCGGGGCGGCAGTAGACGAAGCCCTCGACCTTGTCGAACTGGTGCACCCGGATGATGCCGCGGGTGTCCTTGCCGTAGCTGCCCGCCTCGCGGCGGAAGCACGACGACCAGCCCGCGTAGCGGCGCGGCCCGGCGGACAGGTCGAGGATCTCGTCGGCGTGGTAGCCGGCCAGCGGCACCTCGGAGGTGCCGACGAGGTACATGTCGTCGGCCTCCAGGTGGTAGACCTCGTCGGCGTGCGCGCCGAGGAAGCCGGTGCCCGCCATCACCTCGGGACGCACCAGCACCGGCGGGATGACGAGGGTGAAGCCGTTGTCTCCTGCCAGCCGGACGGCGAGCTGCATCAGCCCGAGTTGCAGCAGTGCCCCTGCGCCGGTGAGGAAGTAGAACCGCGAACCGGACACCTTGGCGCCGCGTTCCATGTCGATCAGCCCGAGCGCCTCGCCGAGTTCGAGGTGATCCTTCGGGTCATCGAGGCGCGGCGGTTCACCGACGGTCTCGAGGACCGTGAAGTCGTCCTCGCCGCCGGCCGGCACCCCGTCGATCACGACGTTGGAGATGGCCATGTGCGCGGCGGTAACGGCGACGTCGGCCTCGGCCTGCTGCGCCTCGGCGGCCTTGACCTTGTCGGCCAGCGCCCTGGCGTGGTCGAGCAGCGCTGGCCGCTCCTCCGGTGACGCCTTGCCGACCTGCTTGCTCGCCGACTTCTGCTCGGCGCGCAGGTTGTCGGCCGCCGAGACCGCCGCACGGCGGGCGGTGTCCGCGCGCAGCAGCGCGTCGACCAGGTCGGGGTCCTCACCGCGTGCGCGCTGCGAGGCTCGTACGACGTCCGGGTTCTCGCGCAGCAGCTTGAGGTCGATCACGGGTGCCAACCCTACTTTCGGCCGGTGGCCGCGAACATCTGGAGGTAGCCGGTCTGGCCGAAGACCCGCGCCGTGTCCGCCGCGCTCGGCGCGCCGGCCTGCGGGTCGGCGCCGGCGTCGAGCAGCAGTCCGACGATCGCGTCCTCGCCCTTGAACACCGCCCCGGCCAGCGGGGTCTGTCCGCGGTCATTGGGCCGGTCGACGTCGGCGCCTCGGTCTACGAGCACCCGTACGGTGCGCGGGTGGCCGTGGTAGGCCGCCAGCATCAGCAGGGTGTCGCCCTTGCCGTTGGTGAGATCGACGGGCACACCGGCGTCGAGGTAGGCGGCGAGCGTGTCGGCGTCGCCGCGGCGGGCCATGTCGAAGAGGCGGCCGGCGAGCTCGCTCAGCGCCGGATCGATGTCCTCGTCGGGTGCCGGCACACCGGTCAACCTAGCGCGCTGAGCAGGGCTCCCAACACAACCCCATAACGTTACAACTGCATCACTTGTCACAGCACCTGACACGCCTGTCACAATGGAGCGGATGTTGGAGGCACCAGAGCACCACGACCCGCTCGCCGACGGGCCCGATGCGCCCGGACAGCGGGTGGCATGGTGGCACAGTCTGCAGGCCGCTTCGACCCGTCGCGCCCTGCTACTGACGGCGCTGGGCGGGCTGCTGATCGCCGGACTGATCACCGCGCTGCCCCGCAGCGAGGGTGCCAACGGCATGGGCCTCAACGCCAGTGCCATCAGCCTGGGACCGCGCGGCAACGACACGTTCAACCACGCCAAGGACGGCGACTGCCTGAACTGGCCGGACCGCACCCCCGACGCAGCCGAGATCGTCGACTGCAGCAGTGAGCACCGCTTCGAGGTGGCCGAGTCGGTCGACATGCGCACGTTCCCGGGCAGCGAGTACGGCCCGGAGGCCCCGCCCCCGTCGACCGCGCGCATCCAGCAGATCAGCCAGGAGCAGTGCCAGCCGGCGGTGCGACGCTACCTCGGGCAGCGGTTCGACCCGAACAGCCGGTTCACCGTCAGCATGCTGTGGTCCGGCGACAAGGCGTGGCGCCAGAACGGCGAGCGGCGGATGCTGTGCGGGCTGCAGCTGCCCGGCCCCAACAACCAGCAGCTGGCGTTCCAGGGCAAGGTCGCCGAGATCGACCAGTCCAAGGTGTGGCCTGCGGGCACCTGCCTCGGCATCGACCCGTCGACCAACCAGCCGACCGACATCCCCGTCGACTGCGCGGCGCCGCACGCGATGGAGGTCACCGGCTCGGTGAACCTCGCCGAGAAGTTCCCCGCCGGCCTTCCGCCGGAGCCGGAGCAGGACGCGTTCATCAAGGACGCCTGCACCCGGATGACCGACGCCTACCTGGCGCCGATCCAGTTGCGCAGCACCACCCTGACCCTGATCTACAGCACGATCTCGCTGCCCAGCTGGGCGGCGGGCAGCCATCAGGTGTCGTGCAGCATCGGCGCGACGCTCGGTAACGGCGGCTGGTCGACGCTGCTCAACAGTGCCAAGGGCCCGCTACAGATCAACGGTCAGCCGCCGGTGCCCCCGCCCGACATCCCCGAGGAACGGCTGAATCTGCCGCCGATCCCGTTCCCCGACGCCGTCGACACGTCGTCGGGCTCGTCGTCGGACTCCTCGTCCGACTCGTCATCCAGTTCCTCGTCGGATTCGTCGTCGCAGACCACCGATGACTCGAGTTCCAGCGGTTCGAGCGACTCGGGCAGCGAGTCCGACGGCACCCAGCACGGACCGCAGCAGGGCACCGCGCCCGCACCGGGCGATTCGCCGCCCGCCGACGCCCCGCCCGGCGGGGGCAACACCTTCCTCAACGGCGCGCCGCCCGCACCGGCGCCGATTCGCCGCCCGCCGACGCCCCGCCCGGCGGGGGCAACACCTTCCTCAACGGCGCGCCGCCCGCACCGGCGCCGCCGCCGGGCGCGCCGCCGCCACCCGAGGCAGTGCCGCCACCACCCGCGGCCGC
>NZ_JACKSJ010000132.1 GCF_025821665.1 [Mycobacterium] manitobense | reverse complement strand
CCCGCCGACCAGGTGCAGGCCACGGCGCCGTCGTCGCCGGGCCGGGCCGCCGCGCTGGGCGCCGACAACGCGACCGTCGCCGCGATGGCTGCGCAAAGGCGACCGGCGCCGTGCTGATCACCCGCGCCTTACTGCTCGACGGCACGCCCGCCGACATCCGGGTCGGTGAGCAGATCCTCGAGGTGGCCCAAGGGCTCACGGCGCGACCGGGCGAGACGGTGCTCGACGCCGCGGGCGGCACGGTGATCCCGGGCCTGCACGACCACCACGTGCACCTGCATTCGACCGCGGCGGCGGCGCATTCCCCGCGGGTCGGCCCGGCCGATGTGCGCGGCCGCGACGGGCTCGCCCATGCCCTGGCCGGCGCCGAGACCGATGCCGACGGCTGGATCCGTGCGGTCGGCTACCACGAGGCCGTCGCGGGCCCGCTCGACCGTGATGCGCTGGACGCGGTGTCCCCGCCGGTGCCGGTGCGGGTGCAGCACCGCAGCGGGGTGGTGTGGACGCTGAACACCGCAGCCCTGCGACGCATCGGCATGGCCGATCATCCCGACGGCGTGCTGCGCAGCGCCGACCCGAGCTGGGCGCCGGAGCGCCGCGACACCGAGCTGGCCGACGTGTCGCGCCGGCTGACGTCCTGGGGGGTCACCGGGATCACCGACGCCACACCGGATCTCACGGAGGCCGACATCGCCGGCCTGCGCGATGCGCACCGCTGCGGGGAACTCGCCGTCAGGGTGCACGTGCTGGCACCGGGCAAGCGCATCCTGCACGACGACGGCCTCGACCTCGACGAACTGACCCGCTGGATCGCCGGCCGCCACTCTCGTGACACTGCTGTCGCGGTGCACTGTGTGACCGCCGCCCAGCTCGTCGTGACCATCGCCGCATTGCGCGCCGCCGGAACGCGTGCGGGCGACCGCATCGAGCACGCGGCCGTGGTGCCCGACGACTGCCTGGCCGACCTCGCCGAACTCGGCCTGACGGTGGTGACCCAACCGAACTTCGTCGCCGAACGGGGCGACCAGTACCTCCTCGACGTCCCGGCTGTCGAACTCCCGCAGCTGTGGCGGCTGCGTTCGCTGCTGGAGTCGCGGGTCAAGGTGGCGCTGTCGACCGACTCGCCGTTCGGCGGGGGCGACCCCTGGGCGGCCATGCGGGCGGCGGTGCGCCGCCAGACGCCGGCGGGTGACGTCCTCGGTCCGGCCGAACGTGTCAGCGCCGCAACGGCGTTGAGCATGTTCCTCGGCGCGGCGGAGGAGCCGTCCCGGCCGCGCCGGGTGGCGCCGGGGCAGCCCGGCGATCTCTGCGTGCTCGCCGCATCACCGGCCGAGGTGCTCGATGTGTTGAACGCCGACCTGGTCGCCGCGACACTCGTCGGCGGCGACGTGGTCTACCCGCGTCAGCTCAGCCGCAGACCGTTCGACGCCAGATAGCGTTCTGCGAGAACGCAGCTGCCGCGCGCGTACGTGACGGCCTTGGTGCGCGACTCCTTGGAATGGGTGTGGGTGCTCATCCAGGCCAGCAGCTTCAGGCGCCGCAGCATGACGAACGACGGCAGCATCTCCTCGTCGGCCGCCGTCATCGGTCGGCGGCTCCGGTACCCGGCGACCCAGGCGTCCTGCCACCGGGGCAGCGCCGGATCGTCCTCGATGAACGACACCGCCGCGCCGAAGTCGTAGAAGTACCAGCTGAATCCGCAGTCGTCGAAGTCGATGACAGTGGTGGCGGGCCCGTCGACGATGAGGTTCGCCAGCCGCAGGTCGGCGTGGATCAGGCCGAACCTGTCCGGCCCGCAGCCGTACTCGGTGAGCCGGTGGTGCAGGACGTCCTGCGCACGGTCGAGCAGCGCGCACTCGGCAGTTCCGACACCGGCGGCCTGCTGCCAGTGGCCCCAGCGGGCGCCGGCGCCGAGCGAACTCTCCCAGTCCCAGGTGAAACGGCCGAAACCCGCAGGCCGCCGCCATGACCGGGAATGGTCGTGCAGTGCCGCTGTGATGCGGCCCAGCGTGTGGAAGTCGTCCGCGGTGACGGTGGCCTCGTCCGGCTCCGCGCCGGGGACGAGCGCGAAGTGCACGACGTGCCGCGGCGTTCCGTCGACGTCGACCGTGACCATCCGGCGCCCGTCGCGGGCGGGCAGCACCGTGGGCACCGCGACCCCGGCGGCGTCGCTGTGGAGCGCGTCGAGCCAGTCCAGCTCGGATTCGATCTCGTGCGGCAGGTGGTAGTTGCGGCGGTGCACCCGGAGCACCGAGGTGACGCCGGTGCCCGCGTCGTCGACCAGGTAGGTGGCGTTCTCGGACAGGTTGAGCAGTCGCAGCGCCGAGTCCGGTGCGAGCGCGAAGTGCGGGACCGCCTGCCGCGCGACATCGATGTCGTCGGTGATGATCCCGTCGCCGTGCATCCGGTCACGCTAAGGGCACACCACACGCCCGTCAAAGCCGGCGCGGACGCCGCCGCGTGGCTCAGCCCGCGGCGTCGAACGCCTTCCGCAGCGCTTCGCACTGGCTCTCGAAGAACTCAACGGAGACATCGGCTTTCGGAACGATGGCGTCGAACCCGTGAAACGCCCCCTCGACCACCTCGACGTCGCACGGCACTCCGGCGGCGCGGAGTCGTTCGGCGTAGGCGAGGCCCTCGTCGTGGAAGAGGTCCAGCGTCCCGACCCCCAGCCAGGCCGGCGGCAGGCCCTCGAGGTCGTTGCGGCGCGCGGGCACCGCGACGTCGCGGTCGGCGTCGGCGAGATAGGCGTCCCAGCCGAACCGGTTGCTCCACTGGTTCCAGAGCCGGTGTCCGGGATTGTCGAGGTCGTCGCGCTCGACGGTGCGGTCGTCGACCATCGGGTAGACGAGCAGCTGCGCCACCAGCGGGATCTCCCCGCGGTCGCGGGCCAGCAGCGCCAGCGCCGCGGCCAGTCCACCGCCGGCGCTGCCGCCGGCGATCGCCACCCTGTCACGGTCGACGGCGGGCAGTCCGGCCAGCCACTGCAGCGCCGCGTAGCAGTCGTCGAGCGCGGCCGGGTACGGGTGCTCGGGCGCGAGCCGGTAGTCCACCGACGCGACGGTGCTGCCGAGCTCGGCGGCGTAGCGCCGGCACAGGTCGTCGTCCTGCGCGGGGCTGCCGAGGACGTATCCGCCGCCATGGATCCACAGCAGTGCCGGCGTACTGCCGGCGGCGTCCGCAGGACGGTACAGCCGCACGCGGACGCCGGAGTGCAGCGTCAACTCCTCGACGCCCTTCGGTGTGCGCTTGGGCTGCAGCCGGGTGACAGCGCGGATCAGCGGCAGCGTGACCGGCGTGACGACCTGCTTCGGGACGTACCTGGCCGCCTTGCGCAGATCGGGGTGGAAGTGCACGAGGGACTCGGCGGACGGCTTGCGCATCCGCCCAGTATTACCAGCGCCGTCGCGCCGTAACCCGTTCGGCGACCGCGAGCACGTCGCCGATCGACACAGCCGCACCACGCGGGACCTTCGCGGCGTCGTCGTACCGGCGCAACCGCACCGCGTCCGGCCACCACGGGTGATCCGTGTAGGCCGCGTCGACCCCGGCGCCGCCCTGGTAGTGCAGGGAGTCGACCGACACGTCGGACAGCGTCGCCGCGTAGGCGGGGTCGGTGGCCACCAGGTACCGCTTGGCGGCGACGTGGGCGCCCGCCAGCCAGCCGACCCGTTCACCGAACCGGGGAGTCAGCCACTGCTGGGCCAGCCGGTCGTGGTGTTGGGGTGCGACATCGCCGAACATCGGGCTGTGCCCGATGTCGTGCAGCGCCGCCGCGAGCACCAGTTCGTCATCGGCCCGGTCGTGCACGGCCTGGCGTGCCGACTGCAGCGCATGGTCGAGTTCGTCGACGGCCTCTTCGTCCCACACCCCGCGCAGCGACTCCAGGATCGCGCGTACCTCGCTGAGTTCGCCCACGCCGCAATGGTATACGCAATTGGTCTATACCAATTGTTCACATTCTGTTCCGGCGGTGCACATCCGCCGTCCCAGTCCCCGTCGGCCGAAGGAGGCAGCGTCGCCGCCATGCGGGTGACGGTGATCGGTGGCGGCATCCTCGGCACCGCACACGCCGTCGAGGCGGTCCGCCGGGGCCACCGGGTCGTGCAGCTGGAGCGCGAGCCGGAGGCCCGCGGGGCGACGGTGCGCAACTTCGGCCTGGTCTGGGTGTCCGGGCGCTCGACGTCCGAGCTCGAGACGACGCTGCGCTCGCGTGAGCTCTGGGAGAAGCTCGGTGTCGACGTCCCCGGCGTCGGATTCCGGCCGTCCGGCTCGATCACGCTGCTGCGCACGCCCGGTGAGCTGGCGGTGGCCGAGGAGATGTCGGCACGCAGCGACGCCGACGTCCGCGGCTTCACGCTGCTCGAGCCGGACGCGGTGCGCGCGCACAACCCCGCGCTTCGCGGCCGGTTCCTGGCCGGCCTGCACTGTGCGCGCGACGCGGCGGTGGAGTCCCGCCAGGCGCTGCCCGCCATCCGCGACCACCTCCGCGGCAGCGGCCGCTACACCTTCCACGCGAACACCGAGGCCCGTGCCGTCGAGGGCGGCACCGTCCGCGACGACTCCGACCGCCGCCACGAGGGCGACGTGGTGCTGGTGTGTGCGGGCGCCGCGCACGGCGGGCTGGTCCGCGAGATCGCCGGTGAGCTGCCGGTGCGCCGGGTGCGGCTGCAGATGATGCAGACCGAACCGCTCGGTGAGCCGTTCCCGACGGCGATCGCCGACGGCGACAGCTTCCGCTACTACCCGGGGTTCGCCGGCCCGTCACTGGAAGCGCTGCGCCGCAACGAATCCCAGCATGACATTGCCGATCGGCACCACATGCAGCTGCTGTGCGTGCAGCGGCTGCACGGCGGGCTGACCATCGGCGACACCCACGAGTACGAGCAGCCCTTCCCCTTCGACGTGCAGGAGGAGCCCTACGCCTACCTCACCGAGGTGGTCGAGGAGCTGCTCGGCCGGCCGCTGCCGCCGGTGAGCCGTCGCTGGGCAGGCGTCTACAGCCAGTGCGTCGACCCGCACCAGCTGGTCTGCAGGACCTCACCCGACGACGGGGTCTGGGTGATCACCGGACCCGGCGGCCGCGGCATGACCCTGGGGCCCGCGCTCGCCGAGCAGACCGCCGACCTGATCGGCCTCTGAGCCCCGCTACTTGACCAGCGGATCGCGCGGCAGGCCGAGGATCCGCTCGGCGATGGTGTTGCGGGTGATCTCCGACGTGCCGCCGGCGATGGTCATCGCGCGGTTGCCGAGATAGCCGTTGGTCAGTGCCGGCGTCGCGCCGGTGACGGCCGCGGTGCCCGCGAGTTCCACGCCGAGTTCGGTCAGCCACTGCGAATGCTCGGCCACCAGCAGTTTGGTGACGTTGCCCTCCGGGCCCGGTTCGGCCCCGGCGATGGCGCGGCTGGCCCGGCGCAGGTTGAGCAGTCGCAGCGTGTGTC
This sequence comes from [Mycobacterium] manitobense, assembly GCF_025821665.1. Taxonomy (GTDB): domain Bacteria; phylum Actinomycetota; class Actinomycetes; order Mycobacteriales; family Mycobacteriaceae; genus Mycobacterium; species Mycobacterium arseniciresistens. Next base: position 20,724 of record NZ_JACKSJ010000132.1, on the reverse strand, counting down.
CGGCCGCGATCACCTCACCCGCCCGCCGCACCCGGGCGGCGGCCACGTCGGCGGGTGCGCTGTCCAGCAGTGCGACCAGGTCGTCCGCGCTGAAACCCGTCGGCGCGCCCGAGCCGCCGCCGATCGAGATCCGCTCGTTGCCCAGGGTGGCGCGGGCCACCAGCCAGCCTCGGTTGACGTCGCCCACCACATCGGCGTCGGGGACGAAGACGTCGTCGAAGAACACCTCGTTGAAGTGGCTGTCGCCGGTGATGCCGCGCAGCGGGTTCACCGTCACCCCCTCGGCCTTCATGTCGATCGCCATCATCGTCACCCCGGCGTGCTTGGGTGCGTCGGGATCGGTGCGGACGGTGGCCAGACCCCACTGGCACAGGTGGGCGAGGCTGGTCCACACCTTCTGTCCGGTGACCCGCCAGCCGCCGTCCACCCGCTTGGCCGCCGTGCGCACCGCCGCGGCATCGGAGCCGGCGCCGGGTTCGGAGAACAGCTGGCACCACATGGTCTGCCCGCGCAGCACCGGCTCCACCCAGCGCTCCCGCTGGTCGTCGGTACCGGCCTGGCTGATCGTCAGCGTCACCCACCCGGTGATGCCCATGTCCGGAACTTTGGTCGGTGTTGATTCCCCGGTCGGCCCCCGCAAGCGGGAGGTACCCCCGCCGCTCCTGCCCGCCGATCCAAACTCCTCCTCGATCACCAACTGCTCCAGCGTGCCCGCCTCGCGACCCCACGGCTTCGGCCAGTGCGGCACCAGATAGCCGGAGTCGACCAGGAAGTCGCGCCGCCGGTCCTCGGGCAGCCCGCTCAGTTCAGCGACCGCGCTGCGGGCCGCCTGGCGGTACTCGTCGGCCTCTGCCGGCAGCCTGAACGTGGCGCCGCGCGCCTGCCCGCTGCGCTGGGCCTCGACGATGTCGGTCAGCGGGTCGGCGCCGTCGCCGAGCAGCGCCGCCAGGGTGCGGGCACGCCGCAGGTACAGGTGGGCGTCGTGCTCCCACGTGTATCCGATCCCGCCGTGCAGCTGAATGTTGTTCTGCGCGTTGCCTACCTGTGCGCGCACCGCGTGCGACGCGGCGACCGCCGCCGGGAACCAGGCGCTGTCCAGGTCGTCGGCTCGCGCGGCGTCCCAGGTGGCCGCGGTGGTCTGCTCGGCATCCACCAGCATGTTGGCCGCGTGGTGCTTGACGGCCTGGAACGTGCCGATGGTCCGGCCGAACTGCTCGCGGACCTTGGCGTACTCCACCGCCATCTCCAGGCATGCCCAGCTGATCCCCACCGCCTCGGCCGACGCCAGGATGCGGAACACGGTGCGCGCGCGGCGCGCCGCGCCGCGGATGACGCGGTCCCGGGGCAGTCGCACCCCGCGCAGCGCGACCGAACCGATGCTTCGCGTGGTGTCGAGGCCGGCCAGCCGGGTGACGGTGACGCCGTCGGCGTCCGCGTCGACGACCACGAGGTCGTCACCTGCGGTCAGCACCAGCACATCGGCGTCGGGTGCGCCGAGCACCGCCGGGCTCTCCCCGTCGGCCAGTCCGTCGGAGTCGGCCGCCACCGTGCCGGACAGCCCGAGCGCTGACACCGCCGTGCCATCGGCGAGCCTCGGAAGGAGTTGTGTGCGAACGGATTTCGGGGCGCATCGGTCGATCACCACCGCGGCGGCCACCGTGGGTAGGAACGGACCGGGGCACACCCGTCGGCCCTGGAGCTCCAGCACCACGGCCAGTTCGGCAAGGCCGAATCCCGATCCGCCGTGATCCTCGGCGAGCGCCAGGCCGGTGAGTCCGAGGTCGGCGTGCGCGGTCCAGAGCTCCGCCGGGTGCGCCGACCCCTCGTCGAGGGTGGCCCGCGCCGCTGTGAGCGCCTGCAGGCGGTCCAGCAGGCCGGCTGCGGATTCCGCGAGATCGCGGTGTTCGTCGGTGATGGCCAGGGCTGATCTGTTCACGGCGGGACGTCCTCTTCGCTTCGTCATCGAGTCGTAACTTGACGGTCGTCAAGCGCACGCTAGCGGCAAAACCGCCGGTCAGAAAGGTGTGACGCCCGTCACAACGCGTTACGAAAGTGCCGCTGGTTGACAACTTCCGAATGTCGTCGTTTAGGAACTGACCTGCGGGGTACAGTCGCGATCATGACCGTGCGACCGGACACCCGGTACCCCGGACCGACAATGTGGACGCGCGCACGTTGGCTCCTCAACGCCAAGCCTGCCGATCACCTGCTCGCCATGAGTGTCGCCTCCGCCTCCCTGCCCGTGATCGGGAAACACCTTGAGCCGCTTGGCGCCCTCGCCGCCATGGGGGTGTGGGGATACCGGCAGATGCCGGAACTCCTGTCCGCATCGGCGAAGTCCTGGTTCGAGCCGGGCAACGACGAGGTGCGGCAGAAGGAGCGCGACATGACGCACTCCGTCACCGACGCCGCCCTTCGCGGCGTCGTCCCCGCCGCCGACCTCGCCATCGACTGGCCGGCCCCGGAGAAGGCGCCGCCGCTGTGGAAGGCGTTCGAGCACCGCCGCAACGTCTACAAGTCCTCGGTTCGCTACGGCCCGTTGCCCTCTCAGCTCCTCGACGTCTGGCGGCCCAAGAACCTGCCCACCGAACCGGCCCCGGTGCTGCTGTTCATCCCGGGCGGTGCGTGGGTGCACGGCAGCAGGCTGCTGCAGGGCTACGCGTTGATGTCGCACCTGGCCGAGATGGGCTGGGTCTGCCTGTCCATCGACTACCGGGTGTCGCCGCACAATCCGTGGCCGGCGCACATCACCGACGTCAAGACGGCGATCGCCTGGGCGCGCGCCAACGTCGACCGATTCGGCGGTGACCGCAACTTCGTCGCGATCGCGGGAACCTCGGCGGGCGGCCACCTCGCGGCGCTGGCCGGGCTGACCATCAACGACGCCGAACTGCAATGCGAGCTGCCGGAGGGGTCCGACACCTCGGTCGACGCGGTGATCGGCATCTACGGCCGATACGACTGGGAGGACCGCTCCACCGTCGAACGCGTCCGCTTCGTCGACTTCCTCGAGCGGGTGGTGGTCAAGCACCGACTGTCGCGGCATCCGGAGATCTTCCGCAAGGCCTCGCCGATCGCCCGGGTGCACCCCGAGGCGCCGCCGTTCCTGGTCATCCACGGCAGCGGCGACAGCGTGATCCCGGTCGCGCAGGCGCGCAGCTTCGTCGACAGGCTCCGCGCGGTGTCGCGGTCGGTGGTCAGTTACGTGGAACTACCGGGTGCCGGGCACGGCTTCGACATGATCGACGGGGCCCGCACCGGATCGATGGCCACCGCCGTCCGGCTGTTCCTCAACCAGATCCATCGAAACCGGATGAGCGCCGCGGCCAAAGAGGTTATATAGACGCCTCCGACAGGGAGGTATCCGGGTGAAACGGCTTCGCGGGTGGGACGCTGTGCTGCTGTACAGCGAGACGCCGAACGTGCACATGCACACCCTCAAATTGGCGGTCATCGAGCTCGACGACCTCGGCGGGCGCACCTTCGGCGTCGAGGACTTCCGCAAGGTCCTGCACGGGCGGCTGTACAAGCTCGACCCGTTCCGCTACCAGCTCGTGGACATCCCGTGGAAGTTCCACCACCCCATGTGGCGGGAGAACTGCGAGGTCGACCTCGACTACCACGTGCGGTCCTACCGGGTGGACAGCCCCGGCGGCCGGCGTCAACTCGACGAGGCCGTCGGCCGAATCGCCAGCACACCGTTGGACCGCAGCCGCCCGCTGTGGGAGATGTACCTGATCGAGGGGCTGGCCGGCGGCCGCATCGCGGTGCTGGGCAAGATCCACCACGCGCTGGCCGACGGTGTCGCCTCGGCGAACCTGCTGGCCCGCGGGATGGATCTGCAGACGGGGCCGCAGGCCGACCGGGACTCGTACGCCACCGACCCGGCGCCGAGCCGAGCGGAGTTGGTGCGCACCGCATTCGGTGACCACATCCGCCAGCTGGGCCGCATCCCGGGCGTGATGCGCTACACCGGTCAGGGGCTGAGCCGGGTGCGGCGCAGTTCGCGCAAGCTGTCGCCCGAGCTGACTCGGCCGTTCACGCCGCCGCCGACGTTCATGAACCACATGATCGACGCGACCCGCACCGTCGCGACCGCGACGCTCGCGCTCGCCGACGTCAAGCAGACCAGCAAGCACCTCGCTGTGACGATCAACGATCTGGTCTTGGCCGTCTCGGCTGGGGCGCTGCGGAAGTTGTTGCTGCGCTACGACGGTCACGCCGACCATCCGCTGCTGGCGTCGGTGCCGATCAGTTTCGACTTCTCACCGGACCGGATCTCCGGCAACTTCTTCACCGGCATCCTGGTCGCGCTGCCCACCGACTGCGAGGATCCGCTGGACCGGGTGCGCAAGGCGCGGGAGGCGGCCATCTCGGCCAAGGAGAGCCACGAACTGATCGGCCCCGAGCTGGTCAGCCGCTGGTCGGCGTACATGCCGCCCGCGCCCGCGGAGTCGCTGTTCCGGTGGTTGTCGAAGAAGGACGGCCAGAACAAGATCCAGAACCTGACGATCTCGAACGTGCCCGGTCCGCGGGAGCGCGGGCGCGTCGGCGGCGCGCTGGTGACCGAGCTGTACTCCGTCGGTCCGCTCACCGCGGGCAGCGGGCTCAACATCACCGTGTGGAGTTACGTCGACCAGCTCAACATCACCGTGCTGTCGGACGGCTCCACACTCGACGATCCGCACGAGGTGACCGACGCGATGCTCGCGGCGTTCATCGAGATCCGTAAGGCCGCAGGGCTTTCCGAGGAGCTGACGGTAGTCGAGACCGCCATGGCCCCCTGACCCGCCGCGCCGAGACTACGGCTGTTGCGCGGGCCGGAGCGCGTCGACCGTGGTCTCGTCGGTTGCGGACGAGCGGGTGGCGTACACCCAGGACAGGAACCGCTCGATCGCCTGGCCGGTGTAGTGCCCCCGCGGTGAGCCGAAGAAGTCGAACGCGTGCTGGGCGTGCGGCACCTCGACGTAGGCCACCGGTGAGGTCGACACCTTGCGCAGCGCGTCGACGAACTCGCGGCCCTCGGGCACCGGGATGATGGAGTCGTCCTGGCCGTGCAGGACGAAGAACGGTGGCGCGTCGGCACGCAACCGTGCGATGGGTGAGGCGTCGACGTACAGCTGCCGGTTGCTGGCGAAGCTCTTCTTGACCACGTACCGCTGCAGGAATGCGATGAACTCGGGGCGGCCCGTCCCCTCCTTACCGAACCAGTCGTAGCGGCCGTACACCGGCACCGCCGCCTTCACCGAGGTGTCCGCATCCTCGAATCCCGGTTGATACTGAGGGTCATTCGGGGTGAGCGCGGCGAGCGCGGTCAGGTGCCCGCCCGCCGACCCGCCGGTGATGGTCACGAAGTCGGGATCGCCGCCGTACTCCGCGATGTGCTCCTGGATCCAGGCCAGCGCGCGTTTGACGTCGACGATGTGGGCCGGCCAGGTGTGCCGTGGGCTGACCCGGTAGCCGATCGACACGCACACCCAGCCGCGTTCGGCGAGGTGGCTGAGCAGCGGATAGGCCTGTGGGCGGCGCATTCCGATCGCCCACGCGCCGCCGGGCACCTGCAGCACCACCGGAGCCTTGCCGTCACGCGGCAGGTCGGCGCGCCGCCAGATGTCAGCGGTGTTCGCGCGGTGCGGGCCGTACCGCACCGCCTTCTCGGTGTAGCGCCGCCGCGACCATCCGGTACGGAACACCCCTGACCGCCTGCGGGGCGTCGGGGACTTGGCGGTCACGGATTCGTAGTCGGCACCGAGGGTTTCACGCAGGCCGGCCTCGAAGACCGGCTCGGAGCGCACGTTGCGGCGTTGGAGGAACACCAGCACGCTCCAGGTGACGGCGTTGATCGCCAGGGCGATCGCTCCACGCCGGCCTCGAAAGTGCCCGCGGCAGTACCGCCGCGCGGTGTCGAGCACCGATGCGGTCAGGAACAGCGGCGCGAGTTCACTGGTGGGCCAGCCGAGGAAGAACACCGGGATGGTGACGTAACCCTTGCGTGCCAGCGGTTGCACACCGTTGGCGGCGTTGGCCAGTTCACCCACCGCGCGCAGCACCGGCCGCGGCTTGACGATCTTCTTGCGCACAGACATCTCCCCCGGAGCGTGGTGATTGGCCGACGGATAGCCTATGCGGCCCGCGCTGAAACCCGGTCAGCCCAGTACGGGCAGCCGGCGGTCGGCGGCCAGCTCGTCGAGCGCCCGCTGCATGACGCGGCGGACGTGGGCGTCCACCTCGTCGATGTCGGGGTTCTCGCCGAACTCGGCGACGATGTCGATCGGCGGCAGCACCTGGGTGACGATCTTGGTGGGCAGCGGCATGTTGAGCGGCACCACCGCGGACAGGCCGAACGGGAAGCCGAACGACACGGGCACGATCTTGGTGCGGGCCAGCCGCGCGATCGGGCCGAGCCGCTTGGCCAGCCAGGTCCCGCGCGTGAGGAACAGCTGGGCCTCCTGGCCGCCGATCGAGACCGTCGGCACGATCGGGACACCGGCGTTGAGTGCGGCCTTGATGTAGCCGGTGCGGCCCGCGAAGTCGATCTTGTTCTGCGTCAGCGTCGGGCGGTACACGTCGTAGTCGCCGCCGGGGAACACCACCACCACTCCACCCGAACGCAGCGCGTCGTCGGCGTTGTCGTGGTTGGCCCGGATGAAGCCGATCTTGATGAAGAACTCCGCGGTCGGGCCCGTCATCAGCATGTCGTGGCTGAGCGTGTAGACCGGCCGGTCGTAGCCGAACTTCTCGTAGAAGCCGCTGGCGAACACCGGGACGTCCATCGCGAACAGGCCGCCGCTGTGGTTGGACACCACCAGCGCGCCGCCGGGCGGGAAGTCGTCGAGGCCGCGCACCTCGACCCGGTGATAGGCCTTGAGGATCGGTCTCAGCACCGCCATGACCTGCGCGGTGAACCCGGGATCCCACTTGGAGATCTCCGACGGGATGCTGTCGGTCGAGCTCATGAGGTGGTCCCTCCGGTAGAATTGAAACGTGTTCTAGTTTTTAGATGGTACCGGCATCGCGGTGCCGCTCGCTAGCATCACGTCGTGAGCAACGACGCCGACAGCGCCCCGGACCCCGTACTCGTCGAACAGCGTGACCGCATCCTGGTCATCACCATCAACCGGCCCAAGGCCAAGAACGCCGTCAACAAGGCCGTCGCGGAGGGCCTCGCGGCCGCCGTGGACCGCCTCGACGACGACCCCGGGCTGTCGGTCGGCGTGCTCACCGGGGCCGGCGGGACGTTCTGTGCGGGCATGGACCTCAAGGCCTTCGCCAGCGGTGAGCTGCCGATGGTCCCGGGCCGGGGCATGGGCTTCACCGAGCGTCCGCCCGCGAAGCCGCTGATCGCCGCTGTCGAGGGCTATGCGCTGGCAGGCGGCACCGAACTCGCGCTGGCGACCGATCTCATCGTGGCCGCCCGCGATTCGGCGTTCGGCATCCCCGAGGTCAAGCGCGGCCTGGTCGCCGGCGGCGGCGGACTGCTCCGGCTGCCGCAGCGCATCCCGTCGGCCATCGCGATGGAGCTGGCGCTGACCGGTGAGGCGCTGCCCGCCGAACGCGCTCACGTCCTCGGCCTGGTCAACGCGCTGGCCGAGCCCGGACACGCCCTCGACGAGGCGATCGCGCTGGCCGAGCGGATCACCGCCAACGGCCCGCTCGCCGTGGCCGCCACGAAGCGGGTGATCGTCGAGTCCCGCGGCTGGTCGCCCGAGGAGTTCTGGGCGAAGCAGAACGAGATCATCATGCCGGTGTTCGGCAGCAAGGACGCCCAGGAGGGCGCTATCGCGTTCGCCGAGAAGCGCCCACCCCAGTGGACCGGCAGCTGAAGCGCGTCTTCTCCGGCCACATCGCGGGCGTCGGATCGCAATCCGGTCACCGCCTCGTCGTCGGAAGCTGGCAGACCTCGCCGTTCGGAGCGTTCACCGATGTGATGGTGCAGCGGGCCGGCGGGCGGGAGCGTAGCGACGGGGGAATCGGCACCGACGACGAGCGGGTGCTGCTGGCGCCGACGCGCGAGATCGCCGACTTCGTCTCGACCACGTATGCGTTCGACCGTGTGCTCGTCGGGCCGGTGCGTGCCGAGCTCACCGATGACCGGCTCACGGTGGCGGCGCCGAATCTCGACCTGCGGATCGACATCGGGGAAGCGGCGCCGCTGGACCGGCTGCTGCGGCTGGTGCCGGCGCGGATCGCCGTCGCGCCGTGGTGGCTGCGGGCGATCGACCCGGTGGCGTCGCGCATGGTGGCCGGCGTGCACACCGCGGGCACCGCGGGCAACGGCAGGCGCGAGTACTACGGCGTCCGGCGGTCCCGGCGCATCGTCGGGGTGTCGGGTCGGCTCGACGGCGAGGATCTCGGCGCGCTGGCCCCGCTGCGACCGCCGGTGCGCTTCGGCTTCGCCTCCGCCCCGGCCGAACCCCAGATCGTCTCGGTCACCACGACGATTGTCGAGACCGGGTAGACCGCGTTTCGTGCCCGGCCGTCGGGGGCACACGTCGCAGATGAGCACGCTGTCCCGGCTGCGCGACGTGCAGCGCCGAATTCTGAAAGCCCAGCGGCGGATATGGCTGTTGCAGGCCTCGCTGTGGGTGACGCTGGTCCTCACCGGTGTGTCCGCCGTCGTCGGCGCCGCGTGGTGGTTGTCGCAACGCCGCACCGACACATCCGAGGCCGGCGCCGCGTCGCGCGACACCGTCAACCCCTCGACGAACGGCCAGCTGACGCACACCGGATCCCGAGGAGACGCCTGATGGCACACGACGAACTGCCGCTGCCCGACTACGACCAACTGCCGCTGACCGAGCTGCGGCACCGCATCCGCTCGCTCGAGGAGCCGGCACTGCGCGTCCTTTTCGACCACGAGACGGCGCATGGCAACCGCATCCCGGTGCTCGAACTGCTGCACGCCCGCCTCAAGGAACTGCACGGCGGCGCCGAACCGTCCGGCGGCGACCCGGCCAACGCGCCGCGGGTGTCGGGCACCGCGGGCGGATCCCCGGTCAGCACGGCCACCGCCGCGGAAGCGAACACGCCGCTGCGGCACGGTGTGGCGTCGCAGACCCCGGCCCGCGGGAAGCCCTGACGACGCTCAGCGCGGCGTCGCACCGGGGTTGACCTCAACCTCCCTTGAGGTCGCAGGATGGCGGCATGACCATCGCCACCACAGTCGACGTCACCGGATACCTCGACCGCATCGGTCACGGCGCGGCGGTGCGGCCGGACCTGCAGACGCTGCGCACCGTCGTGGCCGCGCACAACCGGACGATCCCGTTCGAGAACCTCGACCCCGTCCTCGGCATCCCCGTCGCCGACCTCGGGGCCGCGGCGCTGACCGACAAGCTGGTGCACCGGCGCCGAGGCGGCTACTGCTACGAACACAACGGCCTGATGGGCTATGTGCTGGAGGCGCTCGGGTACGGGGTGGACCGGCTGGCCGGCCGGGTGGTCTGGATGAACGACGACTGGGTCCCGGGCGACGACGGCTTCGCCGCGGCGCTGCCCGCGCAGACCCACCAGCTGCTGGCGGTGACGGTGCCCGGCGAGGACGGCCGGTTCCTGGTCGACGTCGGATTCGGCGGGCAGACGTTGACCGCACCGATCCGCTTGCAGGCGGGGCCGGTGCAGGAGACCCGCCACGAGCCCTACCGGCTGCGCGAGCACGGCGACGGCTTCGTGCTCGAGGCGCTGATCCGCGGGACGTGGCGCCCGCTGTACATCTTCTCGCTCCGGCCGCGGCCACTGATTGACCTCGAAGTCGGGAGTTGGTACGTGTCAACGCATCCGAAGTCGGGGTTCGTGGTGGGACTGACCGCGGCGCTGATCGCCGACGACGCCCGCTGGAACATGCGTGGCCGCAACCTCGCCGTCCACCGTGCCGACGGCACCGAGCGGATCCGGTTCGACACGGCGGCGCAGGTGCTCGACGCGCTGACCGACCGCTTCGGCATCGACCTCGCCGATCTCGGCGACCGCGTCGACGTCGAGGCCCGCGTGCACGAGGTCCTCGACCGCTGAGTCAGGGGCCGACGACCAGGTCCCACGGATCGCCGGCGAGCGCCGCCCGGCCCAGTCGCCGCGCGTACGACGCGGTGTCGCCGAACTCGTCGGCCCAGCTGCGGGCCCGCATCGTCACCGACCACAGCGGGTGCTCGATCGTCACTCCGATCGCCCCGTGCAACTGGTGCGCGGCGGTGGTCACCGGGCCGACCGCGCGGCCGACGGCCACCTTCGTCACCGCCACCGCGTACTCCGTTGCGGCGTCGTCGAATCCGCGTTCCTGCGCGGCGGCGACGGCCAGTGCCACGGTGGCGCGCGCCCGCTCGATCTCGCCCGACATCCCGGCCAGGGCGTGCTGCACCGCCTGGAACGCGCTCAGCGGCCTGCCGAACTGGACGCGACCGCGGGTGTGCTCCACGGTCAGGGCCGCGGCGGCGTCGAGCGTCCCGATGATCTGCACGCACCGTGCCCATGCGCCGCGCCGCATCAACTGCTCGCCGATCCCGGGAGGCAGCCGTCGGCAGTCGTCGACCGCCACGTCCACCGCGACGGCGCAGCGCGGTTCGCCGGCGAGATTCTGCCCGGAGGTGACGGACGGGTCCTGCAGGCGCGTCACGTACACCGCGTCCTCGGTGCGGCCCGCCAGGATGATCGCCGCGTCGTCGGCCCACGGCACGTCCCGCGCGACACCGGTGATGCGCCCGCCGGCCACCCGTACGTCGGCGAGCGCGACGGTCATCGGGCCCGTCGGCGGCACCGGCACGCCGGCCTCGGCCGCCAGCCATGCGGCCAGCAGGTCGGTCTCGGCGACGGGGACGGCGGCCGCATGCCGGGCCAGCCCGTCCAGCACGATGGCCGCGTCCGCAGGTCCGGCGTCCTCGGCACTGGTCAGCCGGCTCAGTCCGGTGTCCTCGAGGTGCCGCCACAGCGTGCTGTCGAAGCCGTCGGGGCGGCGCCGCCTGCCTGCGCGCGCGTCGTGGGCCCGCTGCCCCAGTTCGTCGACCAGTTGCCGCAATTCGTCGCTCATCGCACCCCCAGCTCCTTGGCGACGACCCCGCGCAGCACCTCGTTCGTCCCGCCGCGCAGCGTGAACAGCGGCGCCTGCAGCCGCGCCGTGGCCAGCATGGCGCGCAGCCGGGCGGCGTCCGCACCCGCCGGATCCAGGTGGGCCAGCAGGTCGGCCACCAGGTCGACGGACTCCTGCTCGAACCGGGTGCCGAGATCCTTGACCAGCGCGGCGCGCGAGTTGGCGTCCGCTCCTGCGGTGAGCGCGCGGGCGACCGAGATCGACAGCTGACGTAGCGCGACGACACGGGCGATCAGCTCGCCCACCGCGGCGGCGGCGCCGTCGTCGGCACCGGGACCCAGCGCGCGGACCGTCGCGAAGATCAGCGTCGCGGTCGACAGGAAACGCTCGGGGCCGCTGCGTTCGAAGCCCAGCTCGGCGGTCACCTGATGCCACCCGTCACCGATGCCGCCGAGCAGCGCGCTGTCGGGGACGGTGACGTCGTCGAAGAGCACCTCGTTGAAATGGTGCTCGCCGTTCATCAGCACGATCGGGCTGACGGCGATGCCCGGCAGGTCGGTGGGCACGATGAACTGGCTGAAGCCGGCGTGCCTGCGGTCGGGGTCGACCGGGGCGGTGCGGGCCAGCACCACGATCTGGTGGGCGAGGTGCGCGCCGCTGGTCCACACCTTCGTGCCCGACAGCGTCCAGCCGCCGTCGACGCGGGTGGCGCGCATCTGCACAGCCGCCAGATCGGATCCGGCGCCGTGCTCGCTCATCCCGATCGCCGAGTACAGCTGCCCGGCCGCGATGCGGGGCAGCAGGCGCCGCCGCTGCTCGTCGGTGCCATAGCTGAGCAGTGCGGGCGCCACCTGCCGGTCGGCGATCCAGTGTGCGGCGACCGGCGCGCCGTGCGCGAGCAGTTCCTCGGTGACGACGTAGCGGTGCAGGTGGCCCGATCCGGTGGCCGGCGCGTGCCCGCCGAACTCGGCAGGGATCGTCAGCCCGACGAATCCGGCCGCGGCCAGTCTCGCGCTGAAGCCCGGATCCCAGCCCGTCAGCCAGCAGTCCACCGCCGGCGTCCAGCCGTGCTCGGCGCGGTCGTCGGCCAGGAAGCTGCGCACCGCGGCGCGCAGCGGGGCCAGGTCCCCGTCATTGGCGCACAGCGCCTCGAATTCACCCACTGAGCAGGTGAGTCTAGTGAGCAGGAATCGTCATGTTCGCGGCGGCGGGCGGCGACCATACTCGGTCGGGTGAGCGAGCAACCGTCGACGCCCGCCGGCAGGGACCGCCTGCGCGAACTGCTCGACGCGGTGGTGGACGCGGACAACACCGTCGTGGGTGAGATGGCCCGCAGCAGTCACGCCTCGGAGTTCCACTTCTCCCGCGAGGTGCGGAGGCTGACCGGGGAGTCGCCCGCCGCGCTGCGGCGCCGCATCATGCTCGAACGGGCGGCCTGGCGGTTGCGCCGCGGCGAAGGGGTCGCCGCGGTCGCCGCGGACGAGGGCTGGTCGTCGGCCGAGGTGTTCTCCCGCGCGTTCCGGAGGGCGTTCGGGGTGCCGCCGTCGCGCGCCGCCGACGTCGCCTTCCGGGTGCCGGCGCCCAACGGTCTGCATTTCCATCCGCCGCAGTCGCTGTGGCTCGACGGCGACGGGGCGACGAAGGAGCCCGACGTGTCCCAGCTGATGGTGGCTCACGACGTCGCCGACACCGCCTACCTCATCGACCGGGCGGCCGGGCTGTCGGCCGAACAGTGGACCGCCGAGCTGACGCCGGGGCAGGTGGTGCTCGACTGGGACGGTCCCGAGCCCAGCGTCGGCGCGGTGCTCGGTGCGATCGTCTGGACCAAGGAGGTGTGGCTGGCCACCATCGAGGGCCGCGACGTGCCCCGGCGCGATGCCAGCGATCCGGCGTCGGTGTCACCGGCGGGGCTGGCCGCGCATCACGTGGATGTCGGAAATCGTTGGGCGGCAATGGTGTCTGAGTACAGCGCCGAGGGCAGGCTGGGCGACACCGTCATCGATGCGCTCTGCGAACCGCCGGAGTCGTTCCAGCTGTACGGCATCGTCGCCCATGTGCTGGAGTACGCCGCGCTGCGCCGCGGCCTCGCCCGCGCGATGCTCGCCCGCCTCGGCGTGGCCACCCATCGCGGCGACCCGCTGGAATGGATGAGAGGACACTGATGGCGACGATCTACTACACCGCGTCGAGCCTCGACGGCTACGTCGTCGACGAGGCCGACAGCCTGGACTGGCTCACCTCGCGCGAGATCGACGCAGACGGACCGTTCCACTACGACGCGTTCTTCGCGACGATCGGTGCGGTGGTGATGGGCTCGGCGACCTACGAGTGGATCGTGAAGAACCATCCCGGCGAGTGGATGTACTCCCAGCCGTCGTGGGTGCTGACCAGCCGCCCGGACATCGTGGTGGGCAACCATCCGGTGCGGGTCTTCTCCGGCGCGGTCACCGAGCTGCATCCGGAACTGGTGGCCGCGGCCGCCGGTAAGGACGTCTGGGTGGTGGGCGGCGGACTGGTCGCCGCGCAGTTCGTCGAGGCGGGACTGATCGACGAGATGATCGTCTCGTATGCGCCGTGTTCGCTCGGCGGCGGTTCCCGCGTGCTGCCGGTGCGCTCGGAGTGGGCGCTGGTGGAGTCGGCGGTCAACGCCGACTTCGTGTGCGCGCGCTGGCGCCGGGCCTGAACTCCGGCGCGGAGGTCACCGCGCCCGTGACGTGGCGGCGGTGTCCCGGCCTCGGGCCGCCGCCACGTCACGAGCGCGACCCCTCGTCACTCCGGGGTGTACCCGAACGGCAGCAGGGTGCTCTTGGCCTGGCAGTACTGCTCGATGCCCTCCGGCCCGTTCTCGCGACCGATGCCGGAGTTCTTGTAGCCGCCGAACGGCGCGCCCGGGTCGAACGCGTACATGTTCACCGCGTAGGTGCCGGTGCGGATCTTGGCGGCGATCTCCAGCGCCTTGCGGTTGTCGGTGGTCCACACGCTGCCGGCCAGGCCGTACACCGAGTCGTTGGCGATGCGCACCGCGTCGGCCTCGGTGTCGTAGGGAATGACCGCCAGCACCGGGCCGAAGATCTCCTCCTGGGCGATCGTCATCGAGTTGTCGACGTCGGCGAACACCGTCGGCTGCACGAACCAGCCGCTGTCGAGGCCCTCGGGCCTGCCGCCGCCGGTGACCACCCGGGCGCCCTCGTCGACGCCCTTCTTGATGTACTCCTCGACGCGCTCGCGCTGCCGCTCGCTGATCAGCGGGCCGATCGCGGCGTTGGGGTCGTCGGGCAACCCGACCGGCATCGCCGCGACGAAGTTGGCGAGCTTCTCGACCACCTCGTCGTAGCGCGACCGGGGCGCCAGGATCCGGGTCTGCGCGACGCAGGCCTGCCCCGAGTTCATCACCCCGGAGAACGCCAGCATCGGCAGCGACGAGTCGAGGTCGGCGTCCTCGAGCACGATCGCGGCCGACTTGCCGCCCAGTTCCAGCGTGCAGGGCTTGAGGCGCTCGGCGGCCAGCTTGCCGATCTCCTTGCCCACCGCCGAACTGCCCGTGAAGGTGAACTTGTCCAGCTCGGGATTCGCGGTCAGCGCGCGGCCGGTCTCGGCGCCGCCCGGCACCACCGACAGCACACCCTCGGGCAGCCCGGCCTCGGCGAACATCTGGGCCATCGCGAACACCGACAGCGGCGTCTCGGCGGCGGGCTTGAGGACCACGGTGCAGCCGGCCAGCAGCGCGGGGCCGAGCTTGTTGGCGGCCAGGAAGAACGGCACGTTCCACGCCGTGATCGCGCCGACCACGCCGATCGGCTCGCGGGTGACCAGCGTCTGGCCGTAGATGCCGTCGCGGATCTCGGACCACTCGAACTTGTCGGCGGCGCCGGCGAAGTAGCCGAAGGCCGACATCGCCGCGCCGTACTGCATCATGTCGACGATCGTGGCGGGCTGCCCCGTCTCGGCGGTGAGCAGGAACTTCAGCTCGTCGGCGCGCTCGCTCATCAGGTTGACCGCTGCGCCGAGGATCTCCGCCCGCTGCTGCGGGGTCATCGTCGGCCACGGGCCCTCGTCGAACGCCTTGCGCGCCGCGGCGCAGGCCGCGTCGACGTCGGCCGCGGCGGCCAGGGGCACCTGCCCGACCTTCTCGCCGGTCGCGGGGGAGTGCACCTCGATGACGTCGGAGGTCGACGGCGTCACCCAGGCGCCGCCGATGAACAGCTTGTCGTACTCGGTCTTGAAGGCAGCCGCCTGCACCGTCTGTGTCATGAGCGTCACACTACCGAAGGACGGGCCAAACGAGAACCTGTTCCAGTCACGGCCGCAGGACGAGCACCAGGTTGCTCACCAGGAACTCCCGCAGCAGCGGTACCTCGGTGCACCACCACGCCCATCGCGGGTGGTAGCGAGGGAAAGCACCGATGAGCGCGCCGGTGCTGCGCGCCCACTGCAGGCCGTCGGCCGCCGACACCGCGAACAGTGACGACCCGTAGTTGTTCTTCGCCGGATGACCGTGCCTGCGGGCGTACAGGGCCGCGGCGCGCGCCCCGCCGAGGTAGTGCGTCAGCCCCATCTCGTGCCCGCCGAACGGACCGAGCCACACCGTGTAGGACAGCACCACCAGCCCGCCGGGACGGGTGACGCGCAGCATCTCGTTGCCCAGCTGCCAGGGCCGCGGCACGTGCTCGGCGACGTTGGACGACAGACAGACGTCGACGGCCGCGTCGGCGAACGGCAACGCCATCCCCGAGGCCCGCACGTAACGCCCGCTCGCCGCGTCGGCAGCCGGGCCGGCGTGCATCTCGCGGGGATCGGGCTCGACGCCGAGGTAATCCATCCCCGCCGCGGCGAACGCCGCCGCGAAGTACCCGGGCCCACCGCCCACGTCCAGCACCGACCGGCCCGACGGTGAGCCGCCGACGCCGGCCTGCCACAGGTCGGCGACCATCGCGGCGGTGTCGTCGGCCAGTGCCCCGTAGAAGCGCGCCGGGTCGGACTGCTCGAAGCGGAACTCCGAGAGCAGCCGCACCGACCGGCCCAGCGTCGCCCGCTTCGCGAACAGGTCGGTGACGGCCATCGAGCCACCCTATGCAGCCGGGCGGAAATCTCGTGCGCCACGGCGGGTCCGACGGCAAATAGGATGCGAGTTCGCACGGCAATGCAATCGACGACGCCGGATTCCCGAGGAGGACCCGCTGTGAGTGTGCCGCCCCAAGGACCGCCGCCGGGGTGGCCGCCCCCGCAGGGACCGCCTCAGTGGGGCCCGCCGCAGAGCCCTCCGCCCGGAGGCCCGCCGCCATGGGGGCCGGCGCAGGGACAACCGCAGTGGGGGGCGCCGCCGCCGCACTGGCCTCCTCCGCAGGGACAGCCGTGGGCCCCGCCGACCGCACCGCGTCCGCCGTCGAAGAACACCGGACTGATCATCGGGCTGGTGGCCGCGGCGGTGGTGGTCGTGGTGGTCGTCGTGCTGGGTCTGCTGGTCGTGCGCTCCGGGAGTGACGAAGTCAGCGACGAGCAGCGCGCGGCGAACGCCACCGCCGCGACGGGCGCGTCGGACTTCGACGTCGTGTGCGGCGACGGTTCGGTGAGCAACGCCGCCGCCTACCGGGAGCCCTACACAATCGCCGCGTTCCGCCAGACGACCGGGATGTTCGGTGGCGAAGACTGGACCACTGTCACGCTGGAAGGCTCGTACGCCGCGGACGACAAGCGGTGGTCGACGATCAACGCCGTGGCCTGTGTGACCCGCGTCGAAGGCACCGAGGTGAAATCCGGGACCTGCGAATTCGACGACGGCGAGGTCGCCGACCACTACGCGGTCGAGTACGAGATCACCGTGCACGAGGCCAAGTCCGGCAGGGTCGTCGAGAACCTCGGGACGGTCAACGGCCCCGCCACCGACTGCCCCTTCATGGCGACCGTCGAGAGCGACGATCCGAGGATCTACGGTTCGCCGGACGCCGCCGCCGTGGACGCCAAGCTCGCCGAGTTCGCCGCCGGATAAGCTGGCGCCCGATGTCTGCCCCGGTCCGCTCCGTCCTGCTGCTGTGCTGGCGTGACACCGGGCACCCGCAGGGTGGGGGCAGCGAGACCTACCTGCAACGCATCGGCGCCCAGCTGGCCGCCGACGGCGTCCGGGTGACCCTGCGGACCGCGCGCTACCGCGGCGCGCCCCGGCGCGAGACGGTCGACGGCGTGCACATCAGCCGCGCCGGCGGCCGTCACTCGGTGTACGTGTGGGCGGGACTGGCGATGGTGCTCGCGCGGATCGGCCTCGGCCCGTTGCGCCGCGTCCGGCCCGACGTCGTCGTCGACACCCAGAACGGGGTGCCGTTCATGGCCAGGCTGGCGTACGGCAGGCGGGTGGCCGTGCTGGTGCACCACTGCCACCGCGAGCAGTGGCCGGTGGCGGGTCCGTTGATGTCGCGGCTCGGCTGGTTCGTCGAGTCGACGCTGTCTCCGCGGGCGCACCGCCGCAACCAGTACGTCACGGTCTCGCTGCCGTCGGCCCGCGACCTCACCGACCTCGGCGTCGACGCGGCCCGGGTCGCCGTGGTGCGCAACGGTGTCGACGCGGCGCCGCCGCACACCCTGACCGCTGAGCGTGCCGGGCAGCCGCGCGTCGTCGTGCTGTCCCGGCTGGTGCCGCACAAGCAGATCGAGGACGCGCTCGACGCCGTCGCCGCACTGCGGCCCCGGCTCCCGCGCCTGCACCTGGACATCCTCGGCGACGGCTGGTGGCGACAGCGCCTCGTCGAGCACGCCGCGCACCTGGGCATCGCCGACGCCGTGACGTTCCACGGCCACGTCGACGACCACACGAAACACGCTGCGCTGCAACATGCCTGGGTGCACGTGCTGCCGTCCCGCAAGGAGGGCTGGGGGCTGGCCGTGATCGAGGCCGCGCAGCACGGCGTGCCCACCATCGGCTACCGGCACTCCGGCGGGCTGGTCGACTCGGTGGTCGACGGCGTCACCGGACTGCTGGTCGACGACCTCACCGGGCTCGTCGACGGGCTCGACCGGCTGCTGACCGACCCGGTGCTGCGCGACCAGCTCGGCACCAAGGCGCAGACCCGCAGCGGTGAGTTCTCCTGGCGGCAGAGTGCCGACGCCATGCACGAGGTGCTGCACGCGGTCCGCGACGGCCGGATGGTCAGCGGCCTGGTCTAAGGCACTGCCGCGCCGTCCAGCCACTGCGCGATCGCCGCTGCCGCCTCCCCGTAGAACGTGCGGTACTGGTTCTCGGCGACGTAACCGATGTGCGGTGTGGCGAGCACGTTCGGCAGCACCCGCAGCGGGTGGTCGGCGGGCAGCGGTTCGGTGTCGAACACGTCGAGCGCCGCGCCGGCGATCGTGTCATTGCGCAGTGCCCCGACGAGGGCCGCCTCGTCGACGATCGGACCGCGCGACGTGTTGACCAGCCGGGCAGTCGGTTTCATCGCCGCGAAGTCGTCGGCGCCGACGAGGCCACGGGTCTGGTCGCCGAGCACGAGATGGATGGTCAGCACGTCCGCGAGGCCGAACAGCTCGTCCCTACTCACCCACGAGGCGCCTGCGGCCGCCGCGCGTTCGGGCGTGAGATTCGGGCTCCAAGCGATGACACGCATGTCGAACGCGGCGCCGATGCGTGCCACCGCGGCGCCGATGCGGCCCAGACCGAGGACGCCGAGTGTCCGGCCGCTCAGCTCCCGGCCGATCGAGGTCTGCCAGCCGCCGCCACGAACCGAGGTGGCCTGGCCGACGACGTCACGGACGCTCGCCAGGATCAACGCCCAGGTGAGCTCCACTGTCGCGGCCGCGGACCCACCGGTCCCGCTGACGTGTATTCCGCGCTCCTGCGCGGCGACGGTGTCGATCGACGCGTTCCGCGACCCGGTCGACGCGATCATCCTCAGCCGGGGCAGGCGTTCGAGGACGCTGCGCGGCAACGGTGTTCGTTCCCGCATCACGCAGACCACATCGAAGGGCGCCAGCCGCGCCACGACGTCGTCGGGGTCACCGACGTGGTCGGTGAACACCGTGATCTCGGCCCGCGTCGCGACGGGCGACCAGTCGGCCAGCTTCAGCGCCACGCCCTGGTAGTCGTCGAGGATCGCGACCTTCACGGCTCACACAGTAGCCACACTCGGTGCGCGTCGACCGTCCCGAATGCCACGAAAAGCACCTTGATCGACGGCGTCGTCGCGCACAGTTGACACATGACTCCGCCGCCGAAGGTCCCAGGCCCCAAAGACGTGAAGGCCGCTGCGCAGTTCGCGGCCGAGACGGCGCAAGGAGCGGTGAACGACGCGTTCCGCGGCTCGCGCGCGTCGCTCGAGCTCGTCGGTCAGCTGCCGGACCTGATCGAGAACCTCGTCGCCGCGACGGAACGGCTCAATTCGGCCATCGACCGCGCGGAGCGGTACCTGGCGCTGGCCGACCCGATGATCCGGACGATGGACGCAGTGCTGCCCCAGCTCGAATCGCTGGTGAACACCGGCAACGACGTCTTCAACGCCGTTTCCACGATGCCCGGGGTGTCGACCCTCGGCCGGTTCACCGGCCGAGGTACGGCGGGCCCGCCCCGGGAGACACCGCCGCCGCGTGGCCGCGGCGCACCGAAGAAGCCGCGATAGCCACACGAGTTCGACACCAGGGTCGCGACTGCGCGACGATCACTGCCCTGGTGCAGAACTCGCACCGGACCGTCGCCGTCGCAGCGTGGTGACCGTCGTCCCCGCCGCCCCCGCCAGCAGGACCGCGAGCCAGGCCAGGTGCACGGCGATCATCAGCGCTCGGTGCGGCGACGCGGGCGCGGAGCCGCCCACCCGGTAGACCGTGAGGTCATCGTCACGGAAGGCCAGGGGCAGGTCGAGGTCGCCGGAGCCCGACTCGACCACCACCCAGCCGACGCCCGCGGCGGCGAGCTCTTCGCGGGTCGCCCCGTCCAGCACCATGTCCTGCACCTCCCGCGCCCGCGCACCCTCGCCGGGCACGGTCCGGCCACCGATGACGAGGTCGCCCGTGCTGAGCACGTCCGCACGCACCCAGCGGGGCAGCGGATCGAGCACCGGTGCCGGGCCCGCCCACGCGAAGCGGCGCATGCTGTCGGGCGGGAGCACGGCCACCGGGCCGGGATCGGCATCGATCAGCGCCGCCGCCGAGTGCCAGCCGTCCGGGTAGGACACCGCGGTCATCCGGCCGCCGACGCCCCACGCGAGGTCGGGCAGGGTCGCGATCAGGGCCGCGCAGCACACCGCCGCGACCGCAGCGCCCGGAAGCCACCGTCGCAGCAGGATCACCGCACCGGCGCCGGCCAGCGCGTAGCCGGGGACCGCCAGCGCCACCCACTTCTGCCCGTCGCGCACCACCCCGAGACCGGGCAGCGCGTTCACCACCGCCTCCACGGCGGCCAGCCCGGGCCCGGTGGCCATCGCGGCGGGCACCACGACGGCGACGGCCGCGAGCGCGAGCAGCGGGACGGCCGCCGGGCGGCGCGCCACCACCGGCAGGCCGACGGCCACCACGGTGAGCAGCACCAGCGTGGCGACGAACGCGAATGCTGTTGCCCGCGTGTCGGGTACCGCCTCGGCGTTCCAGATCCCGCCCAGCCCGGCGAGGCTCCCCAGTGTGGCCAGCCCGGGTTCGGCGCGGGCGGCGAACGCGGGCACCCCGGCGGCCTGCGACGCGGGCAGCGAACCCGCCACCGCCGACGCCACCAGCCACGGCGAGGCGACCAG
>NZ_JACKSJ010000131.1 GCF_025821665.1 [Mycobacterium] manitobense | reverse complement strand
CCGAGATCGGGGTCGACGACCGGCCCGGGTCCGGGCTGCCCGGTGGGCGGCGCCGCCTCGGCAGGCAGCGGCCCCGGGGCGCCGGTGAACGGCGGCGGGACGTCCAGCGGGACCGGCGGTGGCAGGTTGGGGTTCAGCCGGTTCTCGCTGTAGGTGATCTCATTGGGCCGCGCCGACGCGCCGACGAACGGGTTGACCCCGAGTGGCGGGAAGTTGTACTGGCGGTTCTTGATGATCGGCGCCAGGTACTGGACGCACAGCTTCGACGACTGCTCCCAGCCCTTGCGCGACGCGGCCTGAACGGCGCTGCAGATGAACTGCACGGTGTTGGCGAAGTTCACCGGAGCGAGGATGCCGGTCACCGCGCTCTGGGCGGGCTGGTAGATGTTCATGAAGTTCTGGAACACCGTCGGCGTGATGTGCAGCACCTGCTTCACGTCGGCGCGACTGTCGTTGAGCGCCGTGGTGACCGACGCGAGCCGGTCGACGGTGACGCCGAGGCCCTCGCGGTTCTCGGCGACGAAGCCGCGCAGGTCGTTCACGGCGCCGTCGAGCGCGCGGGTGGCGTTTGCGAACTCGTCGGGTGAGTTGTCCAGCAGCGTGGTCACTTCGGCGAGGTTGGTATTGAACGCGGCGAGCAGATTGCTGCTCGACGTCAGGGCCGCGACCAGCAGTTGCAGGTTGCGCACGGTGCTGAAGATGTCGGTGCTGTGGTCACCGAGGGCTGAGACCGCCTGCGACAGCTTGATCACCGTCTCGCGGGCGGTGTCGCCTTCGCCGCGCAGGTTGTCCGCCGCGGTGTTGACGAACTCCCCCACCGCACTCGGACCTCCCGGCGTGACGGGCTGCAATGACTCGGTCAGCTTCTCGAGCTGCTGCCGGAAGTCGTCCCACTCGACGGGAACGGCCGTCCGGTTCTCCGGGATGACGCCTCCCGCTTCGAGTTTCGGCCCTCCGGCGTACGCGGGAACGAGCTGGATCGCCCTGGCGCTGACCAGCGACGGTGACAGGATCGCGGCCTTCGCCTCGGCGGGCACCGGGTATTCGGAGTCGACGGAGAACGTGACCTTGGTGTTCTCCGGCTGCGGCTCGATCTCGTCCACGGTGCCCACGGCGACACCGAGGATGCGGACTTCGTCGCCGGTGTACAGGCCGTTGGCGTTGGCGAAGTATGCGGTGAACGTGTCTCTGCTGACGCGGTCCCACCACGGTGTGGCCACCACGGTGGTCGCGACGGCGAGGGTGAGAATCAGCGTCGCTGCCAACGCGATTCGTGCATGGCGGAAGTCGATGCGCATGGTCACGGCCCTCCGTCGGGCGTAGGCGGCGGGACGGTCGGCGGCGGTGTGGGTCCGGATTCGGCCGGCGGCCCCGGCGGCGGACCGCCCGGCGGTGGAGCGGGCAATGGTTCGCGGTAGGGGTAGCGCGGATCGCCCGGGTTGCCCGTGATCGCTTCGGGCAGTGTGAGGTGCGGTTCGCCGCCCTGGCCGGTTCGCGGGAACGGTATCGGCATCGGCGGGATTCCGGGCTGACCGATGCCGGGGTCGACGAGTTCGGAGGGCAGCAGCACGTTGGGATCGAGCCCGAGGTCGGAGAACGCGGCGTCGATGAACGGCTGGGAGAACTGGCCCGGCGCGAGATTCACCAGGGAGGCCTTGAAGAAGGGGCCCGATCCGAGCACTTCGCCGAACGACATCGCGTAGCGCCGCAGCAGGTACAGGGTCCGCTGCAACTCCTGTTTGCGGTTGTCGAGAATCTCCAGGACGCCGTTGAGCTTGTCGACGGCGGGTTTGAGTTCGGTGCGGTTGTCCGCGATAAGGCCGGAGATCTGTTCACCGGCCGCCCTGAGGTTGACCAGCAACGCATCCACCGAATCCCGTTGCGACAACAACTCGGCGAGCAGGGCGTTGGTGTTGGCCACCAGGCCGGCGATCTGGTCGCTGCGCTTGGCGAGCACCCCGGTGACCGCGTCGGCATTGGCCAGCAGGTTGCGCAACTGCGCATCCCGCTCGTTGAGGGTGTCGGAGAACCGCGACACCCCTTCGAGCGCCATCTTCAGCTCGGGCGGTGTGTCGGCGAACGTGTCGGCCAGGGTGCTGAGCGATGTGGAGAGCTGGGCGGTGTCGAGGCCGCTGATGGTGGTGGTGAGGTCACCGAGCGCGTCCGGCAGGTCGTAGGGAGACGTGGTGCGGTCCATGGGGATCGGACCGTCGAGCTCGCCCTCTCCGCGGGGCGTGACCTCCAGCATCTTGGTGCCGAGCACGGTCTCGGTCTTGATGGCGGCCTCTGTCCTGTCTCCCAGGTCGACACCCTTGCGGGCCGTGAACTCCACCAGCACCTGGGTGCCTGCCAGGGTGACATCACCGACCATGCCGACCTCGAGTCCGGACACCCGCACCTCGCTGCCCGGTTTGATGCCGCCGGCTTCGGCGAAGTACGCCGAGTAGTCGGCCGTGCGCTTGATCAGTGGCAGCTTGTCGTAGGAGAACGCCGCAGCGACGAGCGCGACCAGGATCAGCGTCCCGACCGCCCCGACGGCGGGCCGGCTGCGCTGGGCCAGCGGTGTGATCGACGGCCGCTTCCACCTCAGTGCCGGTCGTCTCATTTCGGTGTGCACCGTCCCGAATCCTGGCCCGCGAGTTTGACGTACGTGGGCTCCCCGCCCTTGCCGTTGAGCTTGAGGATCGCGTCGCACAGGTAGAAGCCGAAGTAGTCGCCGTAGAGCCCCTGCCGCGCCAGCACCTGATACGCGTCGGGCAGGGTCTTGACCAGATCGTCGACGTAGTCCCGGTCGGCCATGATCTGGCCGGCGAAGCGGTCCGTCTGGGTGACGGCCTCTGCGACGGTGGGTCGGATCTCCTGGAACAGGTCGGCGACCGTGCCTGCCGCTGCGTTGATGTAGGCGGTGCCGTTGGTGATGTCGGTTCTGCGGTCGGCCAGTGTCTGGGCGAGCGCAGACAGGGTGTCCAGGCCGTCGGCGAACTGGTCGTCGCGCGCGGCGAAGGTCGCCAGCACGGTGTTCAGATTGGTGATCACCTCACCGATCAACTCGTCGCGGCCCGCCAGTGTCGACGTCAGCGCCGAGGTCTGCGACAGCACCGAGGCGATGGTGCCGCCCTGGCCCTGGAACACCTCGAGCAGTTCGCCGGACAGCGCGTTCACCTGGTCGGGGTCGAGCGCGCGGAACAGCGGCCGGAAGCCGCCGATCAGTGCGTCCACGTCGAGCGCAGGCGACGTCCGGTCAAGCGGAATGGTTTGTCCCGGTTGCAGTTTCCGGACGGCGCCGGGACCGTCCTCGAGCGCGAGATACCGGTCGCCGATCAGATTCTCGTAGCGCACCGCGGCCCGGGTGCCTTCGGTCAGCGTCAGCCCGTTGTCGACGTCGAAGTCGACGCTCACGGTGCCGTCATTGTGCAGCGTCAGCTCTTTGACCTTGCCGACCTCGACGCCGGCGATGCGAACGAAGTTCCCGCCCTTGAGCCCGGACACATTCGCGAACACCGCGGTGTAGGTGCTGCGCGCGTCGAAGCGGAATTGGCCGAACACCGTGACCAGAGCGAACATGAAGACCAGGCACATCGCGGTGAACAGCACCACGCGGGTGAGGGCCCGGGGGGTTCTCCCACTCATGGTGCGTCCTGTCCGGTCGGGATCGGTGGCGTCAAGGGAGCCGGCATCGGTGGCGGCGGCGCCCCGGGAGGGGGTGGGTAGAGCGGGGTGCCGTCGGGCGCGTAGAGCGCGGCGCCGTACGGGGGCGCCCCGGGGAAGGCCGGCAACGGTCCGGGCGCGGGACCGCCGGGGTACCGGATACGTGGCGGCTCCGGAATGGCCTTGGTCACCGGGAAGTAGTTCGCGAAGCCGGGGAACCCGATGCCCGGGTTGGGCCGCACGTCCAGGCCGGTGCCGAACCCGGTGTCGGTGACCAGGTACTTGACCGGGAAGTTCTTGCTGACGTCGGGCAGCGATCCGCAACCGGGCCGCCCGCCAGGTCCGCCCTTCGCGTTCACGCGGGGCAGGTGGTCCGGGTACCGGTAGGAGTCGTCCCCGAACAGCAGCGCGGCATCCATGATGACCGATTTGCCGTTGCCGCCCAACGCGTCCCGGCCACCGTTGTCGAGGAACCACTGGGCGCCCTGGAACAGGCAGGTGTAGGTCGGTGAGTAGGTGTCCAACAGTTCGGTGGTCGGCATCAGCAGATCGAGTGAGCGCACCAGGGCGGGCTGGTTGCCGCCGATGACGTTGATGCCGGACTGCGCGAACCCGACCGACGACAGCAGCAGGTCGTCGAGGGCGCGGGCGTTCGTGTCGATCGTCGTGCTGGTGGTGGAGAACGAGTCCAGCACCGACAGGATGTCCTGCGCCGCCGTCGAATAGGCGTCGGCCGTCTGGCCGAAGAGCTGCCAGTCCCGTTGCACCGTGGGCATCCGCGGGTTCACGGCGAGCAGCACGTTGTTGGAGTCGGTGATGGCCTGTCCGATGACGTCGCCCTTGCCGCGCACCGCCTGTGCCACCGCAGACAGCACCGAGTTCAGCTTCGCCGGGTCGACGGACTGCACCACCGACTGCAGATTCTGGAACACCGTGTTGACCTCGACGGTGACGTTGCGCGACCGCAGCACCGCGCCCGGCTCGAGTGCCTGCGCGGAGGCGCCGTCCTCGGGCACGACGAGGTCGACGTACTTGGCGCCGAACGCGGTGCTGGCCTTGATCTCCGCTTCGACGTTGCGCGGCAGGAACTCGAACTGGTCCGGGTCGATCTTGAGCGTCAATTTCGAGTTCTCGGCTCCATCCGCCGCGGCTTCGGTGCCGATGCCGTCGACCTCGCCGATCTGCACGCCGCGCAGCTTCACCTTGGCGCCGTCCTCCATCACCAGCCCGGAGCGGTCGGACACCAGGGTGACCGGCACGAAGCTCTTCGCCGCGCCGGTGAACAGCACGGCGGTCAGTGCCACCAGGACAATGACCACCACGAAGAGCACCGGCGCCCACCAGATCGGGTCCACGCCGGACCGCCGCGGCGAATTGTCCGTATTGCCGGCCACGCTCACCCCGACAGGTGGAAATTGCCGGACTGCCCGTACACGGACAGCGTGATGGTCAGCAGGATGAAGACCCCTGCGGTGATCGAGGTGCGCACCGCACGCCCCACCGCCTCGCCCACACCTGCCGGGCCGCCGGTGGCGGTGAACCCGTAGTAGGTGTGCACCGCCATCACCGCGGCGGCCATCGCCAGCGCCTCGGTGAACGACCAGAACAGGTCCGTCGGGTGCAAGAACGTCGTGAAGTAGTGGTCGTAGACGCCGCGCGACTGACCGTAGATGACGGTGGTGCCGAACCGGGTGGCCAGGAACGACATCAGCACCGCGACGGTGTAGATCGGGATCACCGCGATGATGCCCGCCACGATGCGCGTCGACGCCAGATAGGTGACCGCGCGGATGCCCATGACCTCGAGGGCGTCGATCTCCTCGTTGATGCGCATGGCGCCCAGTTGCGCGGTCGCGCCGGCGCCGATCGTCGCGGCCAACGCGACACCCGCGGTAGCGGGTGCGATGAAGCGGACGTTGAGGAACGCGCCGAGGAATCCGGTGAGCGCCTCGATGCCGACGTTGGACAGCGTGTTGTAGCCCTGCACGGCGATCAGCGCGCCGGTGGACAGCGTGAGGAAGCCGACGATCACCACCGTGCCGCCGATCACCGCAAGCGCGCCGGTGCCCAGACCCATGGTGGCGACCAGCCGGAGCACCTCACCGGGGTAGCGGCGCACCGCGTCGGTGGTGGCGGCCAGCGCCTGTCCGTAGAACGCCGTCTGCTCCCCCAGTCTGCGGGTCGTGCCGATCACGCGGTCCAACGCCGACGGTTCGCTCGCGAGCTCGCTCACGGCGCCACCTTCACGCCGAGCGCGGTGGCGAGGATGTTGATCAGGAACAGCGCCATGAAGGCGAAGACCACCGTCTCGTTGACGGCGTTGCCCACCGCGGTCGGTCCGCCACCGACGGACAAGCCCTTGTAGCAGGCGATCAGCCCGGCCGACAGGCCGAACAGCAGCGCCTTGACCAGCGACACGATCACCTGCGGCAGGCCCGTCAGCAGCGTCAAGCCGAAGGCGAAGGCGCCGGGAGTGACGTCCTGGACGAACACCACGAAGAAGTAGCTTCCGGTCAGGCCGACGACGGCCACCACCGAATACAGCATCAGCGCAACGAATGTCGCGGCGATCACCCGCGGCACCACCAGCGCCTGGATCGGGTTGACCCCGATCACCTTCATGGCGTCGATTTCCTCGCGGATGGTCCGCGCGCCCAGATCGGCGCACATCGCGGTGGCGCCGGCACCAGAGACGACGATCGCCGTGACGACGGGCCCCACCTGGGTGACCGACGCCAGGGCCGCACCGGCGCCCGAGAGGTCACCCGCGCCGACCTCGATCAGGACGATGTTGAGCGTGAAGACGATGAGCACCGTGTACGGGATCGACAGCACCACCGTGGGCACGATCGACACCCGTGCGACGAACCAGATCTGATCGATCAGCTCGCTGAACGCGAACGGGCGGCGGAACATCGCGGCGAACGTCTCACCGGCGAGGACGAAGAAATCGCCCATCGCCACCGCGGGTCTCGCGAAGGCGGTCCGGTTCACACGCCCCCCTCGAATGCTGCATCGGTCGTTGCACTGTCCAGCCGGGGCCGGTGCCGGCTCGACGAGAAGCAACGTCGTGTCATCGCGTGGATTTCGTCGAGCTCGGAGGCAGACGCTAGGAAGACCCGCATTTGCTGTCAACCGATCCGGCGACGCAAACGCGCACGTCAAATAGCGGAAATCGCTGGTTGGCGAACGCAACCGGTCCGCCGGGCACCGATTGAATCGGGTCGAGTTAAATGACGCTGGATCGCTGAGGCCGTGCCGCCGTCAGGCCGATTCCACTGCCGGGGCACCCGACGGGGTCAACCGGTACCCGACGCCACGCACGGTCGTCAGCATCTGCGCGTGGTCGCCCAGCTTGGACCGCAACCGCCGGACATGCGAGTCCACCGTCCGCTCCGATGTTCCGGCCCGCGCCTTCCACACCTCGGCAAGCAGCTCGGTGCGGGACACGGTGCGGCCGTTCGCGCGATCGAGGTGGGCGAGCAACTCGTACTCACGGTAGGCCAACCGGATTCGCCTGCCGTCGACGGTCACAGCGCGCCGGACCGGGTCGACGGCCAGGCCGGTGGCGGGCCCGTCGACCGACGGATCGGAAGTCGCGGAGCGCACGACAGCGCCGGGGATCGTGCGGGCGATGAGCGCGCCGTACTGGCCGACGAGGTCGAGAGCGTGCCCGGCCAGATCCGGCGGACAGCGGGGCAGGTCGATGTACAGCACGACGCGCACGGTGCCGACGTCGGAGTCGGCCGGACGGCCACCCTGGTACACGAAATCACTATCACCACGGCCCGGCCGTCCCGCCACCGGTTTGCCTCGCCGTGAGCGCAACTCAGAACGCGGCGATCACCTGGCCCCGGTAGGCGGTGCCGATGAAGGCGCGCGTCGATGCACAGTTCAGCGCCGCGCCGAGCAGGCGGACGTCGGCATCGTCGCAGTTGTCGGGACGGGCCACGAGGTATTCGGCGTAGGCGGGATTGCCGTGGTCGAACACGAGGGCGGCACCGGTGGTGACGCCGCGGCCCATCGCCTGGTTGCCGAACAGGAACGCGGCATCGAAGTCGGCCAGCACGTCGGCGAGCAGCCAACTGCTCAGTTCCTTGAGCACCAACTCGCGCGGGTTGTGCGTGACGTCGGCGGTCGTCGCCGGTGCCGCACCGGGCCGCTGCAGCTCGATCAGGTCCTCGTCGGCGAGCATCTCCAGCGCCCGGCCGATGTTCACCGGATCCGACGGCAGCGCGATCTCGGCGAACCTGGGGATGTCGGCCAGGCCGGGCCAGACCGCCGAGTACAGGCCGAATGGTTCGATGTGCACCGGCGTGATCGGCACCAGCCCCGCACCGGTCCGCCGGTTGAACTCGGCGAGAAACGGCAGGTACTGAAAGTAGTTGGCGTCGAGTCGTTGCGCGGCAACCAGATCGTTGGGCTCGTCGAAGGATTCGAAGGTCTCGATGCGCAGGTCGACACCGTGGCCGGCGAGCATCGGCTGGACGTGCTCGAGGATCTCCGCGTGCGGGACCGGTGAGGCGGCGACCCGCAGCGGCCGCATGCCGACACCGGCGATCGACCGCACGGTCCGGCTCACGGGGCCCGCCTCGTCACAGCCGCCGACCCTACCCGCCTTCGGGCGGGCGGGGGTGCGGCGCCGAATGTGCCCGATTGTGACGCCGAACGACTCACCGTGAACCGAACCATGGGAGCCGCCAGCGGTCTGTCCCTACCGTGCGGGTACCGAAACACCGAAGGGGTCACCGCATGTCAGAAACCATCGCTCCCGTACACGGTGTGGGCGATCCGCCCCAATCCCCGGCGCGCCGGCTGTCCGGCAATCTGGGTGTCGCGTCGATCGTGTTCATGGTGGTTGCGGCCGCCGCGCCACTCGGGGTGATCGGTGGCGTCGTGCCACTGGGCATCGCCGGCGGCAACGGCGCCGGCTTCCCCGCGACGTTCATCGTGGCGACGGTGATCCTGCTGCTCTTCTCCGTCGGCTTCACCGCCATGACGCCCCATGTCCAGGAGGCCGGCGCCTTCTTCTCGTATGTCCGCGCCTCGCTTGGCTTCCCGGTCGGCATCGGTGTCGCGTTCGTCGCGATCGTGAGCTACCTCGCGATCGAGGCCGGTGTCTACGGCCTGCTCGGACCGGCCGGTGCCACCGTCGTCGAACTGTTCGGCGGACCTGCGCTGCCCTGGTGGTTGTTCGCGGCGCTGGCCTTCGCCGTCACCACCTACCTCGGCTACCGCAACATCGCGCTCTCGAGCAGGGTGCTGGCGGTCCTGCTGACCGCGGAGATCGCGATCGTCGCGGTGCTCGACGCCGTCATCGTGGTCCGCGGCGGCAACCACGGACTGTCCACAGGCATCGTCGATCCCGACGCGATCCTGTCCGGATCACTGGGTATCGGATTGCTGTTCGCCATCATCAGCTACGTCGGCTTCGAGGCGACCGCCATCTTCCGCGACGAGGCGCGCGACCCTGAGCGCACCATCCCCCGCGCGACCTACGTCTCACTGCTCCTGATCGGGGTGTTCTACGCGCTCACGAGTTGGGCCCTGATCTCGGGCTGGGGCGACACGCAGGCACTGTCACAGGCGCAGAACTCCGGTGGAACCTTCCTGTCCGACACCGCGGCGCGCTACATCGGGACTTTCGGCACCGACGTGATCACGGTGCTGTACTTCACCAGCCTGTTCGCCTGCATCCTGGCGTTCCACAACGTGGTCTCGCGGTACGTGTTCACGCTGTCGCAGCGCGGTGTGCTCCCCGCCGCGCTCGGTGACCCGCACACGAAACACGGTTCTCCGCACCGGGCTTCGCTGTGGATCTCCGGGGCGGTCGCCGTGAGCGTGCTGCTCGCCGTGGCCTTCGGTCTCGATCCGGCCGCACAGTTCTACACGTGGTTCGCCGGTGCGACGACCGTCGGCATCGTCGTGCTGCTCATCGCGACGAGCGTCGCCGTCCTGGTGCACTTCGGCCGCGACCGGCGCGGACACTCGCTGTGGCGGGTCCGGATCGCCCCCGCGCTGGGCCTCGTCGGACTCATCGGGGCGCTCGCGCTGATCCTGGCGAATCTCGACGACCTCGTCGGCGGCTCGAGCGTGCTCGCCGTCATCATCGTGGGACTGCTGGTGGTGGCCTTCGTCGCGGGCACCGTCGTGGGCACCCGGGTCGGTGACCGCACGGTGCGGGCGGTGTCATGACCACCACCGCCGACCCGGTGCTGGACAGTGCCGACGACGCAGCGGCGCAACTGATCTCGGCTCTCGCCGACGGCAGTGTCACCGAGGTGGAGATCGCCTGGAGTGACGCCTTCGGGCACGCCGCGGGCAAGCGGATCCCGGCCGACCGGTTCCTCGACCGAGCCAGGGGCATCGGGTTCTCGTTCTGCGAGGCCGCACTCGGCTGGAACGCCGAGGGCACCGTCATCGACTCACTGGAGCTGACCAACTGGAGCGGCGGTTACCCCGACGTCTACGCCGTGCCCGACCTGTCGACGTTCCGCCGGCTGCCGTGGCGACCGTCTGCCGGACATGTTTTGTGCGACATCGTCTCCCACGACCGATCGCCGTCGAAGCTGGATCCGCGGGCGGTGCTGCGCCGGGTTTTGAACCGGCTGGCCGGCCTCGGCTACACCGCGAAGGTGGGCGTGGAGCTCGAGTTCTACCTGCTCGACCCCGACGGATCTCCGTTCCAGCAGGACATCCACGCCTACTCACTCGAGAACGCCAACGCCCTCGGCCCCGTGCTGGGCGACCTGCACGACACCCTGACGCGGTTCGTGCCGCTCGAGGGCGTTCAGACCGAGTACGGGCCCGGGCAGGTCGAGACCAACCTGGTCTACGCAGACGCACTGCAGGCCGCCGACGACAGCGCACGCCTCAAGTACGCCGCCAAGGAGGTTGCCCGCAGGCACGGCAAGGTCGCGAGTTTCATGCCGAAGCCGTTCGCGGACCAGTCCGGGAGTTCGGCACACCTGCACATCTCGCTGTGGCGGGACGGCAGGCCCGCGTTCGGGACGAACGACGGACACGAGAACGACACCGCACAGCACGCCATCGCCGGTCTGCTGAACCACCTGCCGGCGATCACGTTGTTCGGGGCGCACTCGGTGAACGCCTACCGGCGGTTCGAACCGGACTCCTTCGCCCCCGCCACCGTCACCTGGAGCCGGGACAACCGCAGCGCCGCCGTGAGGTCCCTGGTGTCCGGCTCGGCCGAGGAGAGCCGCATCGAATTGCGCACCGGCGCATCGGATGCCAATCCCTACTGGCTGGTCGCGTCGGCGCTGGCCGCGATCGTGGCCGGGCTCGAGGCCGGCGACCGGCCACCGGACCGCGGGGACGGCAACCTCTACGAGCGTGGCGCGCCGCTGCCCGAGTCGCTCGGCGCGGCGCTGGCCGAGACGCTGCGCGACAACGTCATCGGTGAGATCCTCGGGACCGACTCGGTGCTCGACTTCACCCTGATCGCCCGCAGCGAATGGGTGGAGTACTCCCGGCAGGTCACCGACTGGGAGCGGCGACGCTACCTGGCGACGTCGTGACCGGTCCCCGCTTCGGCGTGTGGGCACCGGTCTACGGCAATCACGGCGCCCGAAGCCATCCGGACGACGCCCCCGACGCCGGGTATCGACGCAACCGGGATCTGGTGCTGCGCGCCGAACGAGCCGGGTACGACGCGACGCTGCTGGCGCAGCACGTGATGCACCCGAGCAACGTCGAGGAGGACGTGCTCGAGACGTGGTCGACACTCGCGGCGATCGCCGAGGCGACGTCGACCATCGAGCTCATCGGTGCGGTGAAACCACTGCTGTTCAATCCGCTGGTGTTCGCGAAACTCGCCGCCAACATCGACGCCATCTCCGGCGGCCGGTTGAGCGTCAACGTCGTCTCCGGATGGTTCCTGCCCGAACTCGCCGCCCTCGGGATCGAAGTGCCCGACCACGACGACCGCTACGCCCACACCCGGCGCTGGCTGCAACAGGTCGTCGAACTCTGGCAGGGCAAGGAGGTCGCCCTCGGCGCGCCCGATGGTCCACCGGCCCTGGTCCGGCGCGTTCCCGAGCGGATGCCCACCGTCTACGTCGGCGGTGAGTCACCCCCCGGCCGGGCACTGGCCGCCGACCACGCCGACGTCTACTTCCTCAACGGCCGCCCGCTCGAGAAGACCGTCGACGTGCTCGCCGACCTGCGTGCCCGCCGCGGCAACCGGCCGGGTCTGCGGTTCGGCCTCTCGGCGTTCGTGATCACCCGCGACACCGAGGCCGAAGCGAACGCCGAGCTGCAGCACCTGCAGGCCCTCGTGGACGCGGAGTCCCGCCCGGAGGTCTCATCGGGCGCCGACCCCAAGACCGCCATGTACCGGGTGCTCGCGGACACCAGCAGGGTCGGTTCCAACGGCGGGACACTCGCCGGACTCGTCGGCAGCCATACCCAGGTGATCGACCGCATCGCGGCGTTCCACGAGGCCGGGATCGAACTCTTCATGCTCCAGTTCCAGCCGCTGGAGACCGAATTGGATCGCTTCGCCGCCGAGATCATCCCCCGTCTCCGCTGACCGGAAGGCCCTCACATGACAGTCGCGCAGAGGACACTGCACACCGCGGGCGATCCGGGCTCGGTCGAGGATCGGCTGGCGCGGCTACCCGGTATCGTCGCCACGCTGCGCGCGGACGACGCCGCCGCCGACCGCGAACGGATCCTGCAGCACGAGGCGGTCACCGCCCTGCGGGACACCGGTGTGCTGGCGCTGCGCGTGCCCACCCGCTACGGCGGGCCGGGCGGCAGCGTCCGCGACGTGATCACCGCGGTGATCACCATCGCCAGTGGCAGTTCGAACGTCGCGCAGGCGCTGCGGGCGCACTTCGGCTACAGCGAACGCCTGCTGTCGAACCGCGCCACCGAAGCCGAACGCGCGGAATGGTTTCCGCGCATCGACGCCGGGCTGATGTTCGGCAACGCCGTCACCGACGCCCGCGGCGCCACCCCGGGCGGAGCCGACACGACCCTGCTCCCCGACCACGACGGTGTGCTGCGGCTCAACGGGCACAAGTTCTACTCCACGGGCACGCTCTACGCCGACGTGGTCGCGGTGTCGGCGGTCGACCAGGCCGGCCGCGACCTGCAGGCCGTCGTGCCGGTGGACCGCGACGGCGTCGAACTGTTCGACGACTGGGACGGATTCGGTCAGCGCGTCACCGCCAGCGGCGGCACCCGGTTCACCAACGTCGCCGTCGAGCCGCTGGAGGTCACCACAGTCACCGACGGCGCCCACCTCGGCCACAGCACGACGTTCCAGCAGCTGTACCTCGCCGCCGTGACCGCAGGCATCGCCCACGGTGCGCTCGACGACGCGGTGGCCTACGTCCAGACCAGAGCCCGCCCCGCCTCACACGCGCTGTCGACGACCGCGGCGAAGGACCCGTTCATCGTCGAGGCGGTCGGCGACATCGCGGCGGCGGCGTGGTCGGCTCAGACGCTGGTGCTCTCGGCGGCCGACGAGATCGACCGCCTGGTCGACCGCGGCCTGCAGGACGACATCGACGCACTCGGGGCCGTCGCGGTGACGGTGGCGAAGGCGCAGCTGGTGTCCGAGCGTCTGGTGCTGGCCGCCGCCGAGCGGCTGTTCGACACCGGCGGCGCCTCGGCCACCGCGCGCACACTCAACCTCGACCGGCACTGGCGCAACGCCCGCACGATCGCGAGCCACAGCCCGCTGTCGTACAAGGCCTATGTGGCGGGCGACCATCACCTCAACGACGCGCCGCCACCCACCAACGGCTACTTCTGATTCAGGCCGTCGCGAGCAGCCGCCACAGTCCGATCAGCCCCACCACGACGATCACCGCCCGCAGCGCTCCCGGTGACAACCGGCGGCCGTAGTGTGCTCCGAGGAAGCCACCGGCGAGTGATCCGACGGCGATCAGACCCGCTGCTGCCCAACTGATCCGGTCGAACGCCACGATGGTGTACGCCACCGCGGCGACGACGTTGACGATCAGCGACAGCAGGTTCTTCGCGGCGTTCATCCGCTGCATCGACTCGGGCAGCAGCGCACCCATCGCGGCGATGAGCAGGATGCCCTGCGCGGCGGTGAAGTACCCGCCGTAGATCCCGACCACGAACGTGGCGATCACCAGTGCGGCCATCCGGCCCCGGCTGATGTCGTCGACGGACCGGCCGCTGTCCTCGGCCCGGCGCCGCGCCCAGCCCTGGATGCGCGGACCCACCAGCACCAGCAGCAGTGCGGCGATCAGCAGCACCGGGACGACCTGGACGAAGACCTTCTCGGGCAGGTGCAGCAGCAGCCACGCGCCGGCCAGCGCGCCGAACAGCGACCCGGGGATCTGCCACCGCAACCGGCGCCACTGACCGCGCAGTTCCCGGCGGTAGCCCCAGGTGCCGGACACCCCGCCGGCGACGAGTCCGACCGCGTTCGACATGGTGGCGGTCACCGGCGGATAGCCCAGCGCGACCAGCGTCGGGAAGGTGATGAGCGTGCCGGAGCCGACCACCGCGTTGATCGCACCCGCTCCGACGCCGGCCAGCGCGATGAGGATCATGTCGATGACGGGCACCGGACCACCCTAATCGGCGCCGACCGGTGGCCTCCGTCACGCTCAGCGCAACGGGCGACGCCCGGGAATCACCGCTTCTGGCCGCGCTTCTCGCGCACCCGCACGTTGACCCGGATCGGGCTGCCGTCGAACCCGAAGGTCTCCCGCAGCCGGCGCTCCAGGAACCGGCGGTAACCGGCCTCGAGGAACCCGCTGGTGAACAGCACGAAGGTGGGCGGGCGCGTCGCGGCCTGGGTCGCGAACAGGATGCGCGGCTGCTTTCCGCCACGCACCGGCGGCGGGTTGGCCGCGACGACCTCCTTGAGGAAGGTGTTCAGCCGGCCGGTCGAGATGCGCGCGTCCCAGGACGCGAGTGCCTGCTCGAGCGCGGGCACCAGCTTCTGTACCGCACGGCCCGTCATTGCCGAGATGTTCACCCGCGACGCCCACTGCACCTGGGCGAGTTCGCGATCGATCTCGCGGTCGAGCTGGTAGCGGCGGTCCTCGTCGACGAGGTCCCACTTGTTGAACGCCAGCACCAGCGCGCGTCCGGCCTCGATGACCATCGACAGCACCCGCTGGTCCTGCTCGGTCAGCGGCTGTGAGGCGTCGATCAGCACCAGCACCACCTCGGCGGCGTCGATGGCGCCGTGCGTGCGCACCGATGCGTAGAACTCGTGGCCACTGGCCTGGCCGACCTTACGGCGCAGCCCCGCGGTGTCGATGAATCGCCATGTCTTGCCGCCCAATTCGATCAGCGAGTCCACCGGGTCGACGGTGGTGCCCGCGACGTCGTGCACCACCGAGCGCTGATCGCCCGCCAACCGGTTCAGCAGCGAGCTCTTGCCGACGTTCGGCTTGCCGACCAGCGCCACGCGGCGCGGCCCGCCCCCGGTCGCCGAGAACTCCGACACCGCGGGCAGGCTCTCCATCACCCGGTCGAGCAGGTCGGCGACTCCACGGCCGTGGATCGCGCTGACCGGATGCGGCTCACCGACACCCATGGACCACAGCGCCGCCGCGTCGGCCTCACCGCGCTCGGTGTCGACCTTGTTGGCGGCCAGGAACACCGGCTTGCCGGATTTGCGCAGCATCCGTGCGGCGGCCTCGTCGGCGGTGGTCGCGCCCACCACCGCGTCGATCACCAGGATGATCGCGTCGGCCGTGCGCATCGCCACCGACGCCTGTTCGGCCACCAGCTGCTGCAGCCCCTTGGCGTCGGGCTCCCATCCGCCGGTGTCCTGGACGACGAACCGCCGGCCTGACCACGTCGCGTCGTAGGAGACCCGGTCGCGGGTGACGCCGGGCACGTCCTGCACCACCGCCTCGCGGCGGCCCAGGATGCGGTTCACCAGTGTGGACTTGCCGACATTGGGCCGTCCGACCACCGCGACGACCGGCGGCGGGGAGGTCGCCTCCTCGATCGCCTCGGCGACCTCTTCGGCGCCGACCTCCCATTCGCTCTCGTCGGCCCACGTTCCGTCGTCGGTCATCGCCGCACCCCTGTGCGCCGGGCCACCAGGTCGGTCAACGCCGCCACCACCTCGGGTTCGGTCATCGCGCTGGTGTCCACCTGCACCGCGTCGTCGGCGGCGCGCAACGGCGACACCGCCCGTGTCGAGTCGAGATGGTCGCGGCGCCGGACGTCGGCGAGCACGGTCTCGTAGTCGTCGGGCAGCCCGTTGGCGACGTTCTGGTCGTTGCGCCTGCGGGCGCGTTCCTCGGCCGAAGCGGTCAGGAATATCTTCAGATCGGCGTCCGGAAGGACGACGGTGCCGATGTCGCGGCCCTCGACCACCACGCTGCCGGGGCCCGCGGCCAGCTCCCGCTGCAGCCCCACGAGGCGGGCGCGCACCGCGGGCACCGCCGACACCGCCGACACCGCCCTGGTCACCGCGTCGCCACGGATCTCACCGGACACGTCTTCGCCGTCGAGGTAGGCACGGTCCTCGTCGGGGTCATATCCCACCGACAACGGCACCGCGGCCGCGGCAAGCTCGATGGCGGGGGTGTCGGCCAGGTCGACCCCGGCACGCAGCACCGCCAGCGTGACGATGCGGTACATCGCCCCGGTGTCGAGATACCGCGCGCCGAGCGCGCGCGCCAGCCCACGCGACACCGACGACTTCCCGGTGCCTGCCGGACCGTCCACGGCGATCGTCACTGCCTCGAGCACCGATCCGGTCACATCCCCACCGCCTTGTACAGCTCGCCGATCTCCTTGCTGGTCAACACCCGGATGCTGCCGGGGCGCTGGTCGCCGAGGGTGACGGCGCCCAGGTCGGTGCGGACCAGCTCCTGCACCGGATAGCCGACCTCCGCCAGCATCCGGCGCACGATACGTTTGCGGCCCTCGTGCAGCGTCACCCGCACCAGGGTCTTGCCCGGCACCGCGTCGACCACCGCGAAGTCGTCGACCCGCGCAGGCCCGTCGTCGAGTTCGACGCCGTCGCGCAGCTTCTTGCCCACCCCGCGCGGCATGGTGCCGAGCACCGTCGCCAGGTAGGTCTTCTGAATCTCGTACGACGGGTGCATGAGCCGGTGCGCGAGTTCCCCGTCGTTGGTCAGCAGCAGCAGGCCTTCGGTGTCGGCGTCCAGCCGGCCGACGTGGAACAGCTTCTTGTTGCCCCGCACCCGGTGCTCGACGAGATCGCCGACGCAGGGCCTGCCACGGTCGTCGGACATCGTGGAGTGCATCCCCCGCGGTTTGTTGATCGCCAGGTGCACCAGCGTGTCGTCGAACCTCACCCGCACGCCGTCGACCCGGATCTCCGACACCTCGGGATCGACACGGGTGCCCTGTTCGGTCACGATCCGCCCGTCGACCTCGATGCGGCCGTCGCGGATCATCCTCTCGGCGACCCGCCGCGAAGCCACCCCTGCCTGCGACAGCACCTTCTGCAGCCGAATCCCCTCGGCGTCCGTCCCTGCCATGTCAGTCCCGGTCCACGTCGAAGGACAGCGGCTGGTCGGGCGTGCGTCCGCCGCTGAGCTTGATGAAGCGCGGCTCGTCACCGAGCGACTCGCTGAGGTCGTCGATGACGTCGACGTCGGGCAGCAGCGGTGCGATGTCCGGCAGGTCCGTCAGTGACGACAACCCGAGGCGCTCCAGGAACAACTCGGTGGTCGCGAAGGTGGTGGCACCCGAGTCGGGGTCGGTGCCCGCCTCGGTGATCAGCCCGCGGGCCACCAGCGTGCGCACCACCGCGTCGACGTTGACGCCGCGCACCGCGCTGACCCGGGCGCGGGTCACCGGCTGCCGGTAGGCGACCACGGCGAGGGTCTCCAGCGCCGCGCGGGTCAGCTTCGACCGCGCGCCGTCGAGGACCAGCCGCTCCACATACGGGGCGAAGCGCGCGCGGGTGTACATCCGCCAGCCGCCGCCCGCCTCCCTGAGGTCGATGCCGCTGCCGCGCTCGGCCAGCTCCGCGGCCATCTGCGCCAGCTTCGCGACGATCCGGTACGCCGGCTGCTCGGTGGCCGTCGCCAGCGCATCCACCGTCACCGGGGTGTCCACCACCAGCAGCAGCGCCTCGAGCACCGCGCCGAGTTCGGCGTCCTCGAGCTCCGGTGCCGTCGCGACGTCGATGCCCAGGTCGGTGTCGTCGACGTCGGTGTGGTTCGGGTCGATGCGGTTCGGTTCGGTGTGATTGGAGTCGGTGCGGCTCAGGTCGTCGTGCACCGCGATGTCGTCGGTCATGGTTCTCGCTCTTCCACCGCGTCAGCGGTTGCCAGGTGTTCGCTGGTCGGCCGATCCCCGGTCCACGAAATCTGGAGCACACCAAGCGGTTCTGATTGGTCGAATGCTACCGCCCGCGCCCGGTACAGTTCGAGCAGCGCCAGGAACCTGCCGACGATCTCGATCGGACCCTCGCATTCGGCGACCAGTTCGGCGAATGTCGCCCACTCGCCCGCTCCCCGGATCTCCAGCAGCGACAACAGCCGCCTGGCCTGTTCCGGCACCGAGACCGCGGAGACGTGCATGTGCTCCATGCCCACCGTCGGCACCGGCCGCGGCGTGAACACCGTCGCCGCGATCTGGGCGAACCTGTCGGCGTCGACGCCGAGCATCACCTCGGGCAGCAGGTCGGCGTAGCGGTCCTCCAACGACACCGCCCGGGGGTAGCTGCGCAGCGCCGCCGCCTCGAGTTCGGCGAACATCACCGCCACATGTTTGTACGCCCGGTACTGCAGCAGCCGCGCGAACAACAGGTCGCGCACCTCGAGCAGCGCGAGGTCCTCTTCGTCGTGCACCTCGCCCGAGGGCAGCAGCCGCGCCGCCTTGAGGTCGAGCAGCGTGGCCGCGACCACCAGGAACGCGGTGGTCTCGTCGAGTTCCAGCAGCGGGCCGATGTCGCGGGTGTAGGCGATGAAGTCGTCGGTCACCTGGTGCAGCGCCACCTCGGTGACGTCGAGCCGGTGGGCGAAGATCAGCTGCAGCAGCAGGTCGAAAGGGCCCTCGAAGTTGCTTAGACGCACCCGGAACCCGGTCTGACCGCCGGAGTCCGGTTCGCCGTTCCCAGCGGCTGCGGCGTCGGTGCTCACCCGCCGAACCGGTGGATGACTTCCCGCGCGAGTGCCCGATATGCCTCGGCACCACCGGATTTCGGCGCCCAGGTGGTGATGGGCTCGCCGGCCACACTGGTCTCGGGGAAGCGGACGGTTCGGGTGATCACGGTGTCGAACACCAGGTCGCCGAAGCGCTCGAGCACCCGCGCCATCACCTCGCGGGAATTGACGGTGCGCGGGTCGTAGCGGGTGATCAGGATGCCGCTGATGGACAGCCGCGGATTGAGCCGGTCGTGCACCTTGTCCACGGTGTCGGTCAGCAGCGCCAGCCCGCGCAGTGAGAAGTACTCACACTCGGTCGGGATGATCACGCCGTCGCTGCACGCCAGCCCGTTGACGGTGAGCAGTCCCAGCGACGGCTGACAGTCGATGAGCACGTAGTCGTAGCGGTCCAGCACCGGGTACAGCGCGCGGGCCAGTGTCTGCTCGCGGCCGACCTCGTTGACCAACTGGATCTCCGCCGCCGACAGGTCGATGTTGCTGGGCACCAGGTCCAGCCCCTTGACCCGGGTGTTGATCAGCACGTCGTCGATCGACACCCGCGGTTCGACCAGCAGGTTGTGGATCGTGTGGTCGAGTTCGTAGTGCGGCACCCCGAGACCGGCCGACAGGGCGCCCTGCGGGTCGAGGTCCACCAGCAGCACCCGGCGGCCGTACTCGGCGAGGCTGGCACCGAGGTTGATCGTCGACGTGGTCTTGCCGACGCCGCCCTTCTGGTTGCACATCGCGATGACCTTGGCCGGGCCGTGCGTCGTGCGTGGCGCCGGTTCGGGAACGGTGCGCGCCGTCCGGCCGGTGAGGCCGGTCTGCGCCGGTGGGTCGGCGCCGCCGCCGTCCTCACTCATATCTCGGCCATGGCGAACATCCGGGCAAGTTTAACGGCGCGACGCTGCGGAAACGGGCAGACCCGCGGGCGACATACGCTGTTGACGCCGAGTACCGACCTTCACGGAGGACCAGATGGCCCGCATCCCCGCCCGGCTGAGCCTCACCGACGACGAGCTCGACGAGCTGATGACGACCTCGTGGAACATGCGGATCGCCACCCTGGGGCCTGACGGCCGGATCAACCTGACCCCGCTCTGGTTCGGCTGGGCCGGCGGCCGCGTCTACTTCTACTGCCGCGGACAGAAGGTGGCCAACCTGCGCCGCAACCCCGCCTGCACGGTGCTCGTCGACCGCCACGAACGCTTCCCCGACCTGCAGGGTGTGATGTTCCAGGGTGAGGCTCGGGTGCTCGAAGACGCCGCTGCAGAGGACGCCGACCAGCACCTGGAGGACGTGCGCTGGCAGATGGGCGGCAAGTACGCCGGCGGGCACGGCGAGCCGGCGCCGCCGCCGGGGCAGCGGGTGCGCAACCCGATGAGCGCGCAGGGCCGCTCGGCGCGGTGGGTGGTGTTCGCGCCGACGCAGCGCACGGTGTCGTGGGACAACCACAAGCTGGCGTCGCGCTCATGACGCTCAAGCGGCGCCTGCCGTTCCTGCGGTGGTCGGTCCTGCGGTTCGCCTGGGCGATGCCCGGCTTCGTGAAAACCGGCCAGCTCGGCGACGGACGCGAGGCCGCGGTCGCCGCCGACGTCGA
Organism: [Mycobacterium] manitobense; assembly: GCF_025821665.1. GTDB lineage: Bacteria > Actinomycetota > Actinomycetes > Mycobacteriales > Mycobacteriaceae > Mycobacterium > Mycobacterium arseniciresistens. Next base: position 12,121 of record NZ_JACKSJ010000131.1, on the reverse strand, counting down.
GGCCAACGCCCGGGCCGGCGACGTCGACGACGTGCTGGCGACCATGGACCGCTTCGCCTACGAGAAGTCGATGCTGGTCAACGTCGGCGACGAGAAGGGCGCGCTGCTCGACGCCGCGGTGCGGCGCGCCGACCCACGCCGGGCGCTGGAACTGGGCGCCTACTGCGGCTACAGCGCGCTGCGGATCGCCCGCGCCGCGCCGGCGGCCGCGGTGTACTCAGTCGAGTTCTCCGCCGCCAACGCCGACATCGCCCGGCGGATCTGGCGCCACGCCGGCGTGGCCGACCGCATCACCTGCGTCGTGGGCACCCTCGGCGACGGCGGCGCCACCCTCGACGCACTGGCCGCGCACGGGTTCGCGCCGCACAACCTCGACCTGTTGTTCATCGACCACGACAAGCGTGCCTACCTGCCGGACCTGCAGCGCATCCTCAACCGGGGCTGGCTACACCCGGGGTCGATCGTGGTCGCCGACAACGTCCGCGTCCCCGGCGCCCCGAAGTACCGCGCGTACATGCGTGACGAGCAGGGCAGGTCCTTCGACACCGTGGAACACCGGACCCACGTCGAGTACCAGACGCTGCTCGGTGACCTGGTGCTCGAATCCGAATACCTCGGCTGATCGCGGCTACCGCGCGCGAGGGTGGGCACCCGCCCAGACCTCGCGCAGCGCGTGCACCGTGACCATCGTGTAGATCTGCGTGGTGGTCACCGAGGCGTGGCCGAGCAGTTCCTGGACGACGCGGACGTCGGCGCCGCCGTCGAGCAGATGGGTCGCGAAGGAATGCCGCAGCGTGTGCGGCGACACGGCCACCGTGATCCCGGCGCGCTCCGCCGCGTCCTGCAGCACCTGCCAGGCGCTCTGCCGCGACAACCGGCCGCCACGCACGTTGAGGAAGATGGCCGCCGTGCCGCGGCCGCGTCGGGCCAGGTCGGGCCTGCCCCGCACCAGGTAGGCGTCGAGCGCACTGACCGCGGGCCTGCCGATCGGCACCAGCCGCTGCTTGCCGCCCTTTCCGCGCAGCAGTACCGACCGCGCGTGGGTGTCGACGTCGTCGACGTCCAGGCCGACGGCCTCGGAGATGCGGGCGCCGGTGGAGTACAGCAGTTCCAGCATCGCGCGGTTGCGCAGCGTCAGGGGGCCGTCGGCGTCGCTGTCTCCGCCTGCCCTGTCGAGCAGCGCCAGCACCTCGTCGACGGTCAGGCTCTTGGGCAACCGACGTGAGGGTGTGGGCGGCTTGACCGCGCGCGCCACATCGAGGTCGGTCAGGCCCTCGGAGGCCGCGAAGCGATGCAGTCCGCGCACCGCGATCAGCGCGCGGGCCGCGGAGACGGCCGACAGCGCGGCGGTGCCCGCCTCCGGATCGCCGCGCCGCAGCGCCATCAAGAAGTCGCTGACGTCGGTCTCGGCGACCGCGCCCAGATCGCCGATCCCGCGGGCGTGCAGATGGTCGGCGTAGCGGCGGAGGTCACGCCGGTAGGAGCTCAGCGTGTTGGCGGCGACGCCGCGTTCGATCGCGAGGTGGTCGAGGTACCCCTGCAACTGACCGTCGAGCACCGACCCCAGGCCCGGCGGCGAGCCGCCCGCACCCAGCGCCGGTGTGGCCATCAGTGCCCTTTCCGGCGCGCGAACGCCGTCGGCCGGTCCACCCACTGCGCACCGACCGGGCGGAGCCCGTCGCGGTCACCGACGGTGTTGGCCGCCAGGATCCCCGCCACGGCGATCGAATTGACGATTTCTCCGCGTAGCACCATACGAACGGCCTCCGACAGCGGAACCCGCTCGACGGTCAGGTCGGCCTCCTCGTCGTGCGCGTCCGGCCGCCCGACGTCGGACAGGCCCGTCGCCAGGTACACCCGCACGCTCTCGTCGCTGAATCCGGGCGCGGAGTTCAGGTCGACGAGCACCGACCAGGTGTCGGCGGCCAGGCCGGCCTCCTCCTCGAGTTCCCGGGCGGCGGTGATGTGCGGCGCCTCCCCGCCGGCATCCAGCAGGCCGGCGGGCAGCTCCCACAGCCTGCGGCCGAAGGGGTGGCGGTACTGGTACACCAGCACGACGTTGCCGGCGTCGTCGAGTGCGACCACCGCGACGGCGCCGTAGTGCTCGACCACCTCGCGACGCGCCGTCGTGCCGCCCGGCATCCGCACCTCGTCGGCGCGCAGCGCGAAGATCTTGCCGACGTAGACGGTCTCGCTCTCGACGGTCTCGAAGTCGTGCTCAGCCACGGGCGGCTTGCTCGTGCAGGAACTCGGTCTGGTCGCCTGCCGCCTCGGCGCCGTTGGAGCGCTCCGGGATCTCCACCGGCAGGCGCTCGGCGGCCTTGTACTCCAGAGCCGCACCGATGAACGCGGCGAACAACGGGTGCGGGCGGGTGGGTCTGCTCTTGAGCTCGGGGTGTGCCTGCGTGCCCACCAGGAACGGGTGCACCTCGGGGCCGTATTCGACGAACTCGACGAGATGGCCGTCGGGCGACGTGCCGGAGAACCGCAGACCGCTGGCCGCGATGCGGTCGCGGTATTCGTTGTTCACCTCGTAGCGGTGCCGGTGCCGCTCGGACACCTCAGTCGCCTGGTAGGCCTGCGCGACGATCGAATCCGGCTCCAGCACAGCCGGATAGGCACCGAGTCGCATCGTGCCGCCCAGGTCCGCCTCGCCGGCCACCGCATCGCGCTGATCCGCCATCGTGGAGATCACCGGGTCCGCGGTCGTCGGGTCGAACTCGGCGGAGTTGGCGTCGGCAAGCCCGACCGAGCGCGCCGCCTCGATGACGATGCACTGCAGGCCGAGGCACAGCCCGAGCACTGGAAGGCCCCGTTTGCGGGCGTAGGAGATGGCGCCGATCTTGCCCTCGATGCCGCGGATGCCGAACCCGCCGGGGATGAGCACCCCGTCCACGTCGCCGAGCGCCAACGCCGCCCCGTCCGCCTCGCAATCGTCGGAGGCGACCCACCGCATCTCCACCTTGGCGTGGTGCTTGAAGCCGCCCGCACGCAGTGCCTCGGCGACCGACAGGTATGCGTCGGAGAGGTCGATGTACTTGCCCACCAGCGCGATCCGCACCGTCTCCTGCGGTTCGTGCACCCGCCGCAGCAGATCGTTCCACTGCGTCCAGTCGACGTCGCGGAACGGCAGGTTGAGCCGGCGCACCACGTAGGCGTCGAGTTCCTCGCGGTGCAGCACCTTGGGGATGTCGTAGATCGACGGCGCGTCCGGCGTCGAGATACAGCCGTCGATGTCGACGTCGCACATCAGCGCGATCTTGTTCTTCAGCGATTCCGGCACGTCGCGGTCGCAGCGCAGGATCAGCGCGTCGGGCGTGATACCGATGCTGCGCAGGGCCGCCACCGAATGCTGGGTCGGCTTGGTCTTCAACTCCCCCGACGGGGCCATGTACGGCACCAGGGAGCAGTGCAGGAAGAAGCAGTTCTCCCGGCCGACCTCGTGGCGCACCTGGCGGGCGGCCTCCAGGAACGGCAGCGACTCGATGTCGCCGACCGTGCCGCCGACCTCGGTGATGATCACGTCGGGCCGGTTGCCGTCGGCGTCGGGGATGGCCATCGCCAGGATCCGGCGCTTGATCTCGTCGGTGATGTGCGGGATCACCTGCACGGTGTCGCCGAGATACTCGCCGCGCCGCTCCTTGGCGATCACGGTCGAATACACCTGACCGGTGGTCACATTCGCCGAGCCGGACAGGTTCCGGTCCAGGAACCGTTCGTAGTGCCCGACGTCGAGGTCGGTCTCGGCGCCGTCCTCGGTGACGAACACCTCACCGTGCTGAAACGGGTTCATGGTGCCGGGATCCACGTTCAGGTACGGGTCGAGCTTCTGCATCGTCACCTGCAGCCCGCGGGCGGTGAGCAGCTGACCCAGGCTGGAGGCCGTCAGCCCCTTGCCGAGCGAGGAGACCACGCCGCCGGTGACGAAGAGATGCTTGGTCGCCGTTTGCGGGTGCTTGCGTAACGATGGCAAGAGCGACCTCCGTGATGACCGGCGCAGGACGATGCAAGGACTGCTGGGGCCTGCCGACCCACGGAACCCCACCCTAACAGCGAGTCCGACATGACGTCACTGACGCGCCGTAGCTGCGATCGACGGGGTCGCCTACTGGGGAACGGTGACCGAGGTGGCGCCCTGCCCGATGCCGTACTGCCCGGGCCGTCCACCGTTGACGAGGTCCTGCACGGCCAGCACCGCGGTGAGCCGCCCGGACTCCGCGTCGACGTCGTCGACCGTGCTCACCGCCGCGGACAGCGCGGCGTCACTCCTGGTCACCGCCACCGACCCGGTGCCCGACGCCGACCCGTCCCGGCCGACCAGAACAGTCCCCGACCCGTGTTGCGCGAGGCCCGCGGCGAACCTCGCGACGGTGGCGCCCCGGTTGCCCGCATCGTCGGCCATCCCCGCCCCGGTGACGACCACCGCCGCGTTGGCGGCGCCGATGCGCTGGTCACCGTAGGTGAGGAAGCCCGTGTCGCGAAGCGCCGCCAGCACCGTGTCACGGGACATGTCGTCGACTGCGGGCGCATCGGGCTCGCCGGTCGTGAGCAGAGCGATGCCGAGCAGGTCCCCGGCCTGGGAGCCCTGATCCACCGACGTCGTCTTGAGCTGGGTACCGGCGGGGACGATCGGCGAATTCACCACCGACAGCAACTTCTCCGCGGAGTTGGCCTCGACGAACTCCGGGGTCAACGACACGGTGCCGGTGACGGTGCCGCCGCCCTGGCCGATCAGCCGCGACAGCGCCTCGACGTCGTCGTCGGCGGCGTCCGGTGTGCGGAACAGCACCACCGACTTGCCGCCAAGCGCGTCCCGCAGGATCCGCTGCGACATCTGGGCGTCGAATTCAGCCGCGGCGCTGAGCTTCTCGTTCAGCGCGTTCTTCTCGCCGGTCAGCGTGTCGATCTGGTGCTGCAGATCCTGCTTGTCGTCGCGCAACCCGGACAGCACCGTGCTCGACAACAGGCCGGATCCGAGCGCGACCCCGATCGCCAGCGCCAGGAACACGGCGGCCAGTGAAATCGCATGCGCACGAAGCGAGATCATCGATACCCCTCAGGTGACCAGACCCTGGATCCACAGCGTGAACTGGTTCCAGTACTCCACGACCCAGTCGATGACGGCGGCGTCGGCCCGCGACACCCACAGGGCCGCGATCACCGCGACCAGCATCGCCATGATCAGCAGCGCGATGGCGCCGCCGGAGACCCTGCTGCGGTACAGCGTGGCGACGGCCTTGGCGTCGACGAGCTTCTCGCCGACCTTGAGGCGGGTCAGGAACGTCGAGGGATTGCTGTGCTGCCGTGAGCGGTCGAAGAACTCCTCGATGCTCGCGGAGTGGCCGACCGTGACGATCAGCGACGCGCCGTGGTGGTGGCTCAGCAGCAGCGCCAGATCGGCCGCCGATCCCGCCGCGGGGAACGTCATCGCGCCGACGCCGAGGTCCTGGATCCGCTCCAGCCCGGCGGCGTGGCCGTCGGCGTCGGCAGGCAGGATCACCTGCGCTCCGCCGCGCAGCGTCTCCGCGCTGATCCGGTCGGGGTCGCCGACGATCAGTGCCGGCCGGTAACCCGCCTTGCGCAGCACGTCGGCGCCCGTGCCGACGCCGACCAGCACCGGCTGGTACTCCTTCAGGAACGGCTTGAGCGCCTTGAGGTCCTCGGCCGCGTCGGGTTCCTCGGCGACGATCACCACGTGGCGGCGGTTGATGTCGACGTCGATGTCGGGGATGCCGATGCCGTCGATGAGCAGCGGGCTCTCCGAGCGGATGAACTCGATGGTGTTGCCGGCGAAGGCTTCCAGATGCGCGACGAGGCCGCTCTTGGCCTCGTGCATCAGCTCGTTGATCTCCTGGTCGGTGCGCTCGGTGCCCAGCGCCAGGCGACGGTCACCGGAGTACACGCCGCCGTTGTGCAGGCGCACCCGGGCGCCGTCCTTGACCTTCTTGAAGACGTCCGGCCCGGTCTCGTCGATCAGCAGCACGCCGTTGGCGACGAGCACCTCGGGCCCCAGATTGGGGTAGCGGCCGGAGATCGACGGCGACGCGTTGACCACGGCTGCGATGTTCGCCTCGACGAGCGCGTCGGCGGTGATGCGGTCCAGGTCGAGCGCGTCGAGCACGACGATGTCGCCGGGTCCCACACGTCGCAGGAGCCGGTCGATGTCGCGGTCGACTCGTGCGGTTCCGGTGAGGCCCGGGCGCGTGCCGGCATTTCGGGTTAGCAGCGCTGACATCTTCATGCGGCCGATTCTGTCGGCCAACCCTCAAGTAGAGGTGGAGGCGCGCCGTAACACCTGCCTCAGAAGTGTTCTTCTGTCACAGCAGTCACATCACGGGGTGTCGGTGCGCTCCTGCTGAGCGGCATCGAGAAGCTCACGTGCGTGCGCCCGGCCACTGTCGGATTCGCCCAGCCCGGCCAGCATCCGCGCCAGCTCGGCCACCCGGTCGTCGTCGTCGATGCGCCGCACCCGGCTGGCGTTGCCGCGGCCGCCGCTGTCGACCAACAGGTGCGCGTCGGCGTACGCGGCGACCTGCGGCAGGTGCGTGACCACGATGACCTGGTGGCTGCGCGCCAACCGGGCCAGCCGACGCCCGATCTGGACGGCTGCCCGGCCGCCGACTCCGGCATCGACCTCGTCGAAGACCATCGTGGTGCCGGCGTCGGACGCGGCGAGGACGACTTCGAGCGCCAGCATCACCCGCGACAGCTCGCCGCCCGACGCGCTCTTGGACAGCGGCAGGACATCGGTGCCACGGTGGGCGGCGAACCCGAACTCGACGGCGTCGACACCGTCGTGCCCGGCATGTGCCTCCGTGCCGTCGGCCAGCGTCAGCGGTGCCGAGTCGTCGGCCCGGGCCGGCAGTGGCGCCACCGTCAGGGTGAAGTCGGCGCCTGCCATCGCCAGCCCGGACAGCTCCGCGGTGACGGCCTTCGCCAGACCCTTCGCCGCCTTGGTGCGAACCCTGGTCAGTTCCGTCGCCGCCGCGACGACGTGGGCCTGCAGTTCACGCACCCGTTCATCGAGGCCGGCGAGCGCCTCCTCCGACACGTCGAGCTGATCGAGCCGCTCCCGCGATTCGTGCGCCCATGCCAGCACTCCGTCGATGTCGGCGGCGTACTTGCGGGTCAGCGTTCGCAGCTCGGCCTGTCGTGCCAGCTTGGCTTCCAGGGTGCTGGCATCGCTGGGCAGTTCGGCCAGGAAGTCGCCGAGCTCGCCGGCCACGTCGTTGACCACCGCGAGCGTCTCGGCCAGCCGGGCGCCGAGGGCACGCAGCGCGGTGTCGTCGGTGCTCTCCAGGGCAGCCCGGGCGTGACCCAGACCGTCTACCGCCGACGAATCCCCCGGCGCGGCGAGCTCGTCGAACGCACCGGCGAGCGCGGTGCGCGCGGTACGCGCCGCTTCACGCAGCGCATCGAGCTCCGACAGCCGCCGGATGTCCTCGACGAGCGTCTCGTCCTCGCCGGGTTGCGGGGCGACGGCGTCGATCTCGTCGAGGCCGAACTTCAGCCGGTCGGCCTCCAGGGTGAGCTCACGCGCACGCTCGCGGCGGTCCGCCAGATCGCGGCGGGCGGTCAACCACTCCTCACGCGCCGCGCGGTACCTCAGCAGCGGCTTGTCCACGCCGGCGAACCGGTCGAGCGCCGCCCGCTGCTCGTCGGGCCGCATCAGCCGCAGCTGGTCGTTCTGGCCGTGCAGGGTGAGCAACTCGGTGGTGAAGGTGCTCAGCGACTTCGCAGGCACACTGCGGCCGCCGAGATAGGCGCGGGACGGACCGTCGCGGCTGACCGAACGCGCCGCGATGACGCTGCCGTCGTCGTCGCGCTCCGCGCCGCAGGAGTCCAGGACCCCGTCGATGCGGCCTGCCGTCCCGTCGCCGAGATCGTTAGTGGTGAACCGGCCTTCGACCACGGCCCGAGCCGCGCCCGTCCGCACCCTCGAGGCGTCGGCACGGGCGCCGCCGAGCAGGTGCAGGCCGGTGACCACCATCGTCTTGCCCGCGCCGGTCTCGCCGGTGAGCACGGTCAGCCCCCGGTCGAATTCGGCGGTGGCGGCGCTGATGGCGCCCAGCGACTCGATTCGAATTTCAGCCAGCACCGGTGACTACTGCCCCCGCCAGCCGGTCACGGGCAGCCGGAACTTGCGCACCAAGCGGTCGGTGAACGGCGCACTGTCCAGGCGCACCCATTTCAGCGGCGTACCGCATCGGGTGACCTCCAGCCGACCGCCGGCAGGCAGCACCATCTCGCGACGGCCGTCGCAGAACACCGTCGCGTCATGTCCGTCGCCCTCGATCTCGATGGCGATCGCCGCGTCCGGGCTGGTGACCATCGGCCGGGCGAACAGCGCGTGCGCATTGTTCGGCACCACCAGGATCGCCTCGAGATCCGGCCACAGCACCGGACCGCCGGCGGAGAAGGCGTATGCGGTGGATCCGGTCGGGGTGGCCACCAGCACGCCGTCGCAGCCGAACGCCGACACCGGCCTGCCGTCGACCTCCAGCACGGCGCCGAGCACGCCGAGGCGCGGGCCCTTCTCGAGGCTCGCCTCGTTGAGTGCCCATCCCCTGTGCAGGATCTCTCCCGCCGCACGGACCACCACGTCGAGCGTCATCCGCTCCTCGATGCGGTAGTTGCGGTTGATGACGTGGTCGAGGACGCTGTCGAGCGCGTCGAGCTCGGCCTCGGCGAGGAAGCCGATGCGGCCCAGATTGACGCCGAGCACCGGGATCTCGACGTTGCGGGCGAGTTCGGCGGCGCGCAGGAACGTGCCGTCACCACCGAGGCCGAGCACCAGCTCGCAGCCCTCGGCGGCCCGTTCCTCCGCATCGACCACCTCGAAACCCGTACCGAGGGCGCCCATCTCCTCGGGCGCCAGATGCAGCGGGGCCTTGTCGACAGCCTCCGCAGCCAGTACCCGCAGGCTGATGCCGTTGTTGCTCAACACCTTCTGCACCCGGCGGACGACGTCGATGGCTTCCGGACGCCCGGTGTGCACCACCATCAGCATGGTTCGTTCGACCGTCATTGCGGCCCTTCCGTCACGGCACGCGTCACCGCGTGCTCGAGGTCGCCTTCGGGCAACGCGCTGTCCGCGCCGCTGCGTAGCCAGAGGAAGTACTCCACATTTCCCGACGGGCCCGGCAGCGGGCTCGCGGTGACCCCGGCGGCGCGCCAGCCGAGTTCGGCGGCGCGGTGCGCGACCTGCAGCACCGCCTCGGCCCGCAGGCCCGGTTCGGACACCACTCCGCCGGGGCCGACCCGGCCCTTGCCGACCTCGAATTGCGGCTTCACCATGGGAACGATATCGGCGTCGGGTGACGCGCAGGCGGTCAGCGCAGGCAGCACGGTGCCCAGCGAGATGAACGACAGGTCGGCCACCACGAGGTCGACCGGACCACCGATCGTCTCGGCGGTGATCTCGCGCACGTTGGTCCGCTCCAGCACGGTCACCCGCTCATCGGACCGCAACGACCAGGCCAGCTGTCCGTACCCGACGTCCACGGCGACCACCTCGCGGGCTCCCCGGTCGAGCAGCACCTCGGTGAAGCCGCCGGTCGACGCGCCGGCATCCAGGCAGCGCCTGCTGTCTGCCGAGATCCCGAAGGCCGACAGCGCGCCGATGAGCTTGTGCGCGCCGCGCGAAACCCAGGTCCGCTCGGCGGCGGTCACGGTGAGGTTGGCGTCCACGGCGATCGCCGTCGCCGCCTTCGCCGCAGGCATGCCGTCAATGGACACGCGGCCGGCGCCGATCAGCTCGGCCGCCTGCTGGCGCGACCGCGCCAACCCGCGCCGCACCAGTTCCGCGTCAACACGAGCGCGCCGCGCCACGTGCGCTCACCTCTCGAAGCCCGAAGCGGCCGCGGGACCCCGGTCCACCGCCTCGAGCGCGTGCACCAGCAGATCGTGGGCCTGCTCCAGTTGCGCGGCGATCGCCTCGATCTCCGCATCGGCGAGTTCGGCCGCATCGGGGCCGACGTCGGGCAACTCGGCGAGCCGAGCCGCGATCTCGGAGCGGATCTGATCGGGGTCGGTAATCATGTCGACGTTCACGCTAGTCGATCGGGCATCACAGCAGCGACAGGTGCTGCAGCGCCTCCCGGGCGGTGTCGTCACCGGCGTCGACGGTCAGCGAATCCCCCGCGATACCCGCCGACCACACCGCGTCGGCCAGTGCGCGCAGCACCGACAGACCGTCGCCGTGATCCTGACCCGTGGCGCTGACGGTGACCGCTGTGGTGTCGACGTCGACCCGCCACCCCGGGTGTGGTCCCACCCGCAGCTCTTCCGCGGGCCGATCGAGCGAGCGCAGGTCGGCGCCGATGAATCCGGGACGCAGGTCGGCGGGGGCGCGCAGCGTGTCGTCGGCGGTGCTGACACCGCTGAGCACGAGAAGGCTGGGCAGCTTCGCGGCGTTGGCGCCGGCGATGTCGGTGTCGAGGCGGTCCCCCACGGTGAGCGGAGTGGCGTAGCTCCCCCGGCTGAGCGCGTCGGAGAACAGGGTGGGCTGCGGCTTGCCTGCCACCTGCGGCTCCCGCGCGGTCGCAGCCCGCAGCGCCGCCACCATCGATCCGTTGCCGGGCAGCAGGCCGCGCTCGGACGGCAGGGTGAGATCGACGTTCGCGGCCACCCACAGGGCGCCGGCCCGGATGGCGAGGGCCGCTTCGGCAAGGTCGGACCAACCGGTCTGCGGATTGTGGCCCTGCACGACGGCGACCGGGTCGTCGTCCGCCCGGCGGACCGGCCGCAGTCCGCGGCCGGCGACCTCGTCGGCCAGCGCCTCGGTCCCGACGATCAGCACCTTGGCCTCGGGCGGCAGCTGGTCGGCCAACAGTCTGGCGGCGCTCTGCGCGCTGGTGACGACGTCGTCGGCGTGGGCACGGAATCCGAGTTCGGTCAGGTGCGCGGCGACGTCACCGGGTGCGCGGGAGGCATTGTTGGTGACGTAGAGGACTCTCGCCTCGATCGCCGCGAGGGTGTCGACGGCCCCGGTGGTCGGCTCGTGTCCACGGAAGACGGTGCCGTCGAGATCGAGCAGCAGGCAGTCATGTTGCGCAGCAATGCTTGTCACGACCGTCTCAGCTCAGCTCGGTGATGCGGTCTTCGGCGTCGGTGGCGCCATCGAGGTCGGCGGCGGCGGCGTTGATGAACCACTGCAGCGCCTCGTCGCGGCGCTCCAGCGCGAGCAGCGTCTCGGCGTAGACATAGAACAGTCGAGCCGCGGTCTGCCCGGTCCGGGTCCTGTCGAGTGGAGGTGAGGACAGGATCGCCAGCGCCTGCTCGACCTGACCGAGGTCGGTCCGGGCGCCGGCGACGACGATGCGCAGCTCGTCGGCATCGTCGCCGGTGAGCTGCTCGGCTTCCGGGCTACGCGCCAGCTCGATCGCTCGCTCCGGCCGGCCGATGCCGCGTTCGCAGTCGGCGATCAGTGCCAGGAGCGGCGACTTGCTGCCCATCCGGCGCGCCGCGCGTAATTCGGCGAGCGCCTGATTCCAATCGCCGCAGTGATACGCCGCGATTCCGACGGCCTCGCGCACTGCCGCGAGCCGGCTCGAACGCGCACGGGCCGCCCGCGCATGTTCCAGCGCGGCCTCGGGGTCCTCGTCGAGCAATGTGCCTGCGGCCACCAGGTGGCGGGCGACGAAGTCGGCGGTGGCCTTGTCCAGTGTGGTGAGTTCGCGTCGGACTTCCGGATTCAGCTGTTTGGCTTCGATGTCCCGAGGAATGGCGGGTCCCGGCGCACCCTGCTCATTGCCCGCGGGTTGCGCGCCGCGCGCCCTGCCGGGTCCCGACGACCGCGGCGCCGAGCGTTGGTTGCGCGGCCGGCCGCCGTCCGGGGTACGTCCGGGTCGCTGGTCGCCGCGTCCGCTCTGCCTGTCGTCGCCCACGTGTGCCTTCCGCTGGTTGCCCCGACCGAAGTTTACGGCCACGGCGCATTCGACGACAATTTGGCATTCGAAGAATGGCGTCGAATAAAAGAGAATCACCCCCCACGTGAACGTGGGGGGTGATCCTTAATGTGTGTTCGGCGGTGTCCTACTTTTCCACCCGGAGGGGTAGTATCATCGGCGCTGGTAGGCTTAGCTTCCGGGTTCGGGATGGGTCCGGGCGGGTCCGGGCG
>NZ_JACKSJ010000130.1 GCF_025821665.1 [Mycobacterium] manitobense | reverse complement strand
AGCATGTACCCGTTGCCGGTGAATGCCTGCGGGTCCCCGAGTGCGGTCGGCGCGAGTTGCGAACCGTCGGCCCGGAAGGCGTCGACACTCGTCGAGCGCAGCGTCAGGCCGGTGTCGGCGGGGTTGGTGGGCGCCAGGCCCACCGGGAAGGCCGCCGCGTAGGCGACCGTCGTCTGCGGAATCCGGTCCTGCGGCGAATACAGGTACACCCCGCGCACCTGACTCTGATCCCGCAGCGGCCCCAGACATGCTGTCCCACTGAGGCGTTGAGGATCGGCGGCGGTGACCGGCCGAAGACTCAGGTCGGTGGCCGAGGCGCAGCCGCCGACGGCGTCGGCCTCGATGGGATGTGCCAGCGCGCCGTAGAGGCCGAAGCGCAGAC
>NZ_JACKSJ010000129.1 GCF_025821665.1 [Mycobacterium] manitobense | reverse complement strand
TCTGCACCAGCCCGACCGTGTCGGCGAGGTCCTGTACCGCGTTGCCGACCTCGTCGGGGTTGTCTGCCAGCGTGCCCGACACCGAGGCCAGGTTCTGATTCAGCTGACGCATCACGGTGGTGCTGTCCTGCAGCGCGGACACCAGGATCGACAGGTTCTTGACGGTGGAGAACACATCGGTGCTGTGGTCGCCGATCGCCGAAAACGCTTGGGACAGCTTGACCAGCGTCGCGCGGATGTCCGCGCCCTGCCCGCGCAGGTTGTCCGCGGCGGTGTTGATGACCGACCCGAGGGTGCTGACACCGCCGGGTTCGGTCGGCTGCAGGTTCTCGGTGATGCGCTCCAACTGCGCACGGAAGTCGTCGTACTCCACCGGGACGACGGTGCGCTCCTGCGGGATGACGGCGTCGTTCTCCATCACCGGACCGCTGCCCGAGTACGTCGGGGTCAGCTGAATCGCCCGCGAGGTCACCAGCATCGGCGACAGGATCGCAGCGTTGGCCTCGGCCGGCACCTTGTACTTGCTGTCGTACCAGAACGAGATCTTGACCCGCTCCGGCTCCGGCTCGATCTTGTCGATCCG
>NZ_JACKSJ010000128.1 GCF_025821665.1 [Mycobacterium] manitobense | reverse complement strand
GACCACGCGTGGTGGGCCCGGCTGGCCTCGGCGGCCCGCACCCATCGGCACCCGGTCGCCTCGGCGGTCTCACCGGTCAACCGCTCGAGGGTGTCGGCCACCCGCCGGCCCAGCGCGGCGTCGACACCGGCCAGCGGCGGTGCGGGCGAACCGGCCGGCGGCAGCAGCGTCAGGTAGTCGACGAACAGCACGGTGGCGCGCGGCGAACGTTCGTGGACGGCCTGCCCGACCCGCTGCAATGAATCGGCGACCAGCACCAGGGCGCGGTCGCGCGCCGTCGGGTCGAGCAGGTCGCGGATCCGGCCGCCGAGCAGCGGCAGTGAGCGGGTGAACCGCGGCAGCGCGGCGACGGTCAGCAGCGGCACGTAGCCGGCGTCGTTGCCGCCGATCGTCACGGTCACCAGGCGCTCGTCACCGTCGAGCGCCTCGATCTGCGGCGGCACGCCGTTCTGCCGCTCGTCGAGCACGTGGGCGGTGGTGGCGCCGGAGTAGGTGACGTCGACCAGCTCGAGATCGAGCGCCGCGGCCACCAGGTGGGGGTAGTTGCGTGCCGACCGGCCGGCCCGGAACGGCGCCCCGTCGGCCGACGGGCGGATACCCGGCCCCGCGGCCATCGAGCTGCCGAGCGCGACGTAGCGGCCGTTCACAGCGACGGGCTCGACGCCTGCGCCCAGAACCGCTTGGGGATCCGGCCTGCCAGCCGGGCGAGGTGTCCGGCCGTGACGGCGGCGGCCATCGCGGCGGCCATCAGCGCCGGGTCGGTGGCGCGGGTGACGGCGGTCGCCAGCAGCACGGCGTCGCAGCCCAGTTCCATCGCCATGGCCGCGTCGCTGGCGGTGCCGATCCCCGCGTCCAGGATCACCGGGACGCCGGCCTGCTCGACGATCATCGCGATGTTGTGCGGATTGGCGATGCCCAGACCGGTGCCGATCGGGGAACCCAGCGGCATCACCGCGGCGCAGCCGGTGTCCTCCAGCCGCCGCGCCAATACCGGATCGTCGTTGGTGTACGGCAGCACGGTGAAGCCGTCGTCGACGAGTTGCTCTGCGGCGCGGACCAATTCGATCGCATCGGGCAGCAGCGTGCGCTCGTCGGCGATCACCTCGAGCTTCACCCAGTCGGTGCCGAGCGCCTCACGCGCCAGTTGTGCCGTGAGCACCGCCTCGGCGGCGCCGCGGCAGCCCGCGGTGTTCGGCAGCGGCGTGATGCCCAGCCGGTTCAGCAGGTCGAGCACGCCGGTGCCGCTCTCGGCGTCCACCCGCCGCATCGCCACCGTCGTCAGCTCGGTGCCCGACGCGACCAGCGCCTGCTCGAGCACCGCCAGGTTGGCCGCGCCGCCGGTGCCGAGGATGAGCCGGGAGCCGAACTCCCTACCCGCGATCGTCAACTTGCCCGCATCAGCCACCCTGCACCGCCGTCACCACATCCACCCTCGCGCCGTCGGCCAGCGGGGTCTCCCACTCCGACCGCGGGAGCACCGACCAGTCCACCGCCACCGCGATGCCCTTGTCCGGGAAGCCCATCCGGTCGAGCAGGTCGGCCACCGTGGGCCGGCCGTCCAGGTCGACGTCCTCGTTGTTCACCGTGACTCTCATGCCCTCACCCCTGCCATGACGTTCAATTCGGCCGCGACGCGTTCGGCGGTCCACGGTGCGAGCAGGAATCCGCTTCGGCCGTGGCCTGCCGCCACCATCGTGCGCTCGTCCAGGCGCTCGACGATCGGCACCCCGTCGGGCGTCATCGGCCGGAGGCCCGCCGCGCACTCGGCGAGCTCGTACTCCCCCAGCGCAGGCACCACCGCACACGCGTCGTCGAGCAGTTCGCGCACCCCGGCGACGGCGGGCGCGGTGTCGCGACCGTGTTCGTACTGGGTGGCGCCGACCACCACCCCGTCGGCGCGCGGCACCAGGTATACCGGCCGTCCGTGCACCCGGGCCCGGATCACCCGTTGCGGCACCGGCATACATCCGCGCCGCCAGCGCAGTCGCAGCACCTCACCCTTCACCGGCCGGATCGGCAGCCCGGGCCAGAGGGTGGGCGCGTCGATACCGTTGGCGATCACCCGGACGTCGGCGTCGACGTCGGACAGCTGGTCGACCGGGCCCTCCCACCGGACCCCGAGCCGGTCACAGTGCGCGGCCAGCGCGTCGACCACCAACCGGTTGTCCACCGCCAGTTCGGTTCCCGCGACGAAGCCGTGCCTGATGCCCTGGGCCAGCAGCGGTTCGATCTCGCGTGCGGACGTGGTCGGGGTGACCGGGTGCCCCTGCTCGGCCAGGAACTGAGCCACAGTCCGCAGGTCCGCCGCATCGGCGCGGTCGACGGCCACCACCAGCGACTCCCGTGCCGTCACCACGCCGTCCGGCATCCCGTCGAGGAAGCCCTCGTGCCACAGTCGCAGCGACTCCAGGCCGATCTGCAGCAGCCGCTCCTCACCGGGCCAGCCCTCGCTGTGCGGGGCGAGCATGCCACCGGCGACCCACGACGCCCCGTGCGCGTCCGCCCGGTGCACCGAGACCTGCCAGCCGTCGAGCGCGGCGCGGCGGGCGACGGCCAGGCCGATGACGCCGCCACCGATGACGGCGAGTGATCCCAGAGGCATTGCTGCTCCCTTCGCCGGCATGATCCGGATCAGGTCCGACGGTAAGGGCGGCGCGCACCCACTCTCAGTCCCCGGTGCCGGGACTCCCGTGTCGAGCCTCCAGACTACCCGGCGGCGACCTCCTCAACCGGAACGCGCCTCGTCTGAGCGGATGGCCGCCGCCGGGGCGCCAGCACCCGCAGCGCAACCTTCGGGCGCATCAGCGCCGGCGGCGGGTCGAGGAAGCCGACCACCCGCAGGAACTGCGCGGCGACCTCCGGGTCGTACTCCGCGACGTTCTGCAACCGCTCGACGTACCGGCCGGTCAGCCTCATCGACAGCGGCAGGCGCCCCTCTATCCCGGGGAGCCGCAGATCGGAGCCGACCGCGAACTGCCAGGCCACGCCGATCGGTTTGGCCGCGGCCCGGAAGTAGCGGCGGGCCAGATCGTCGTCTCCGCGGCGCAGACACCCCCGCAGGGCCAGCGCCTGCAGCGCGGCGACCGTCATGCCCTGGCCGTAGATCGGGTTGAAGCTGCACATCGCATCGCCGATGACCACCAGGCCGGCGGGGAAGCGCCGCATCCTGTCGTAGCGACGCCACCGGCTCTCGGGGTAACGGAAGCGGCACACGTCGGTCAGCGGCTCGGCGGCCCGGACGGCGGACAGGATGTGGTCGGGCACCAAGCCGGTCGCGAAGTCGACCATCTCGGACAGCTCACCGGGCGGCTCATGGCCCGCCATGCCGAAGACGGTGAACATCCACGCGTCGTGCTCGTATCCGAACAGCGCCATCCCGGTCGGACGACCCGGTGTCGGGCTCACCAGGGCGAGCATCTCCCGCAGGGTTCCCGGCGGAATTCTGAGGAGTTGGCTGGAGTACACCAGGCGCACGGCGACGCTCTCCTCGACCGGCCGCCCGTATCCGAGGCTCTCGAGGAACGCCGGTGTGCGCGCCCCGCGGCCGGAGGCGTCGACCACCAGATCGGCTGTCAGGGCGGCCTCGGCGCCGGAGCCGTGGGCGCGTACCCGTACCCCGGTCACCCGGTCGCCCTCGCGGGACGTTGTGAACCCCTCGATGTCGTGGCCGTCGAGCATGGTCACACTGGCCATCGCCTGCAGGCGCTGCCGCACCAGACCTTCCAGCAGTGGCCGGCTCGGTACGAACAGCGGCGGAACGCCGGGCAGTGCTCCGTTGCGGATGCCCTCGTGGTCCGCGAGATGCGTGTACGCCCGGGACATGTCCCGGTAGTCGAATGCGGGCACCTCGGCGGCGACGAGATCGGCGGTGAACTCCGGGAACAGCTCGTCGAGGGCGGCTCGGCCCCGCGCGAGCAGGGCGTGCGCATGCCGCCCCTGCGGCACCCCGCGGCGGTTGGCGGTGCCGTCGGGCAGCACGTCGCGCTCCACCACGGTGACGCTGTCATAGAGGTCGGCGAGCACCCTTGCGGCCAGCAGGCCGCCCATGCTCGCGCCGAGCACCACTGCGCGTCCGCCGATTCTGTCCATGCCGCCACCTGCCTTCACCGGGTTTGACCTGCTCATGGAGCGTGTCCCCGGCCAGGGCGGCCGCCTAGAGTAGTCCGCTACCCGACTTCGGCTAGCGTCGCGATGTGCTCATGCCACGCGAACGTCTGGCCGCCGCCTCGCTGTATCTGTGCACCGACGCCCGCCGCGAGCGCGGTGACCTCGCCGAGTTCGCCGACGCCGCGCTCTCGGGCGGGGTGGACCTCATCCAGCTGCGGGACAAGGGTTCGCCCGGCGAGCAGCGGTTCGGCCCGCTGGAGGCACGCCAGGAGATCGATGCGCTCGCGGTGCTGGGCGAGGCGGCGCGACGGCACGGCGCACTGCTGATGGTCAACGACCGCGCCGACATCGCGCGGGCGGCCGGCGCCGACGGCCTGCACCTCGGCCAGGACGACCTGCCGCTGCTGCTGGCCCGCGACATCCTGCGGCCCGGCCCGGTCGTCGGCCGGTCCACCCACGATCTCGCGCAGGCGGAGGCGGCCGTCGCCGAGCAGGTGGACTACTTCTGCGTCGGCCCGTGCTGGCCTACGCCCACCAAGCCGGGGCGGCCGGCGCCCGGGCTCGACCTCGTCCGCGAGGTGGCGCGGTTGGCGCCGCCGAAGCCGTGGTTCGCCATCGGCGGCATCGACGAGCAGCGGCTGCCCGAGGTGCTGGCCGCAGGCGCTGCGCGCATCGTGGTGGTGCGGGCGATCACCGCCGCCGAGGACCCGGAGGCGGCGGCGCGGCGGTTGAAGGCGGCGCTCAGCTCTGACCGTTGACCAGCAGCGGGATCGACGCCGTCACGGTGCGCAGCCGCTCCCAGCTGGCGGCGAATCCCGGATGCAGCGGCAGCTCCGCCACCTCCTCCTCGGCCACCCAGCGCAGTTCGGCGCTCTCGCGGTTGGGCACGGTGTCTAGCAGCTCCGGCGCGTCGGCGATCACGGTGGTGTAGCTCCACGCCGCGCCGCCGATGCCGGCCACTTCGGCGGTGACGACGGTGGTCCGCACGGTGAGCTGATCGGTGGTGAGGCCCGCCTCTTCGTGCGCCTCGCGAACAGCGGCCTGCTCTGCGGTCTCGTGGCTGTCCCGCGCGCCTCCGGGCAGACCCCAGGTGCCGCCCTGATGACTCCACACCGCGCGGTGTTGCAGCAGCACCGCGGGTGATCCGTCCGGGCGGGGCGCGCGCAGCAGCAGCCCGGCCGCGCCGTGTCTACCCCAGAAACGGCCGTTGTCGGAGAACACCCAACCGTCACCGTCGCCGCGCATCCGTACAGGATAGGACTGCCCGACCTCGGACGGCCGTCGCCGATCGGGCGCGCGTCCTCCCCCGACCTCTTAGGATTCTTTTATAGAGTCGATCGAGTCGTTCAAGCAGCCGGATAGATGAGGACCGCGCACAGGTGACTGTGGAGTTGGCGCACCCGTCAACCGAGCCGCTGGCGTCACGATCACCCACGACGCCGGCGCATCCGCGGTGGTGGTTCCTCTGGACCACGCCCGGCCGCATCCTGACGATCGGGATGGTGCTCTCCGCACTGGCCATCTCCTGTGCGTTCGCCACGTCGACCAGCATCAACGACCGCCAGCAGGCGCTCACCACGGTGCTCGACCACACCGAGCCGCTGTCGTTCGCCGCCGGGCAGCTCTACACCCGGCTCTCGGTCGCCGACGCCGCCGCGGCCACCGCGTTCATCGCCGGCACCGAACCGCGCGACGTGCGGCAGCGCTATGAGCAGGCGATCACCGATGCGGCCGTCGCCCTCACCCGCGCCTCGAGCGGCCTCACCGATGAGCCGCTGGTGCAGCTGCTCGGCCGGATCAACGCGCGGCTCGCCGTCTACACCGGGCTCGTCGAGACCGCCCGCACCAACAACCGGGCGGGCAACCCGGTGGGCTCGTCCTACCTGTCCGAGGCCTCGTCGTTGATGCAGACGCAGATCCTGCCCGACGCGCAGCGGCTCTACCAGGAGACCTCGGCGCGGGTGGACGAGGAGACCACGGCCTCCACCCGGATCCCGAACCCGGTGATCCTGGTGGTGCTGGCGACGCTGTTGTTCGGCGCATTCGCCAACCGCTGGCTGGCGCGACGGACCCGGCGCCGGGTCAACATCGGTTTCGTCGCCGGCGGTCTGGCCGTGCTGATTATGGTGGTGTGGGTGGGAACGGCGCTCGCGATCTCCACCGCGGACAGCCGCAGCGCCAAGGGCGCCGGGGCGGAATCGCTGCGGACCATCACGACGCTGGCCATCACCGCCCAGCAGGCGCGCGCCGACGAGACGCTGGCGCTGATCCGGCGCGGCGACGAGAACGTCCGCAAGCAGTCGTACTACCAGCGCATCGACATGATGCAGCAGGAGCTGTCGGACTACCTCGGTCGCGACAATTCGATCGACACCACCGACCTGGCCAACGCCGAGGGTCTGCTGACTCGGTGGCGCGCCGCCGACGACCGGATCAACTCCTACATCGCGGTGGGCAACTATCAGGCCGCGACGCAGGTGGCGCTCGGCACCGGCGAGGACGATTCCACCCCCGCGTTCGACAAGCTCAACGACGCGTTGAACAAGGGCATCGAGGAGAGCCGCGGCCAGCTGCGCAGCGACATCATGAACGCCCGCCGCGTGCTGTCGGGCGCCACCGCCGGCGCCGCGGTGCTCAGCGTGATCGCGGCGATCGCGGTGGCGCTGGGGCTGTGGCCACGACTCAGTGAGTACCGCTGATGAGCGCTTGCGCGAAGAAGAGACAGCCGCTGATGAGCGCTTGCGCGAAGAAGAAACAGCCGCTGATGGGGTACAGGCTGCTGCTCGCCCTCATCACCGCCGCCGCGGTGCTCACCGGCTGCGGGCAGGCGACGTCCTCGACGCCCGCACCGGGGGTGACGCTCGCGCCGCCCACACCGGCCGGGATGGAGGAGCTGCCGCCGGAGCCGGTGCGGCTGCCCGCGACCGAGAACGACGAGTGCAACCGCAGGGCGAGCCTGCGCCCGTTCAGCGATCGCGACGAGGCCGACGCGGCGGTGCGCAACATCCGGGACCGGGGCCGGCTGATCGTGGGGCTGGACATCGGCAGCAACCTGTTCTCCTTCCGCGACCCGATCACCGGTGAGATCACCGGCTTCGACGTCGACATCGCCGGCGAGATCGCCCGCGACATCTTCGGCTCGCCCGCCCAGGTCGAGTACCGCATCATGTCGTCGGCGGACCGCATCGCGGCGCTGCAGAACAACCAGGTCGACGTGGTCGTCAAGACGATGACGATCACCTGCGAGCGCAAGAAGCTGGTGAACTTCTCCACGGTGTACCTGACCGCCAATCAGCGGATCCTGGCCCCGCGCAGTTCGGCCATCTCGCAGGCATCCGACCTGTCGGGCAAGCGGGTGTGCGTGGTCAAGGGCACCACGTCGCTGCGGCGGATCCAGCAGATCAGCCCGTCGCCGATCATCGTCGCCGTGGTGACGTGGGCGGATTGCCTGGTGGCGCTGCAGCAGCGGCAGGTCGACGCCGTCAGCACCGACGACGCGATCCTGGCCGGACTGGTGGCTCAGGATCCTTACCTGCACATCGTCGGGCCGAGCATGAACGAGGAGCCCTACGGCATCGGCGTCAACCTCCAGAACACCGGACTTGTGCGCTTCGTGAACGGCACCCTGGAGCGGGTGCGCCGTGACGGGACCTGGAACACGCTGTACCGCAAGTGGTTGACGGTGCTCGGGCCGGCGCCCGCACCTCCGGTCGCAAGGTACGTCGACTGATGCCCGCCGCAGAGGAGGACGAGGGCCCGGGCACGCAGCCGGCGTCGCTGGACGAGCTCGACTCGGTCGCGACGCTGCGGCCGATGGCGACCCAGGCGGTGTTCCGGCCGCACTTCGACGACACCGACAGCATCTCGGTGCGCACCGAGGACACCGACTCGCACGATCACACGACGACCGTGACGCGCACGCTCTCGCCGAGGCGGCGGCTCGGTGGCGGTCTGGTGGAGATGCCGCGGGTGCCCGCCAAGGACCCACTCGACGCGTTGATGGTCAACCCGGTGGTGGCCGAGTCGAAGAGGTTCTGCTGGAACTGCGGCCGCCCGGTGGGCCGGTCCTCGAAGGACGGCAAGGCACAGTCCGAAGGCTACTGCCCGCACTGCGGCAGCCCGTATTCGTTTCTGCCGCAGCTCAATACCGGAGACATCGTCGCCGAGCAGTACGAGATCAAGGGTTGCATCGCGCACGGCGGGCTGGGCTGGGTGTACCTGGCTTTCGACAAGAACGTCAACGACCGGCCCGTGGTGCTCAAGGGTCTGGTGCACACCGGCGACGCCGAGGCGCAGGCGATCGCCATGGCCGAACGGCAGTTCCTGGCCGAGGTGACCCATCCCGGAATCGTGAAGATCTACAACTTCGTCGAGCACAACGACAAGCACGGCAATCCGGTCGGCTACATCGTGATGGAGTACGTCGGCGGAACGTCACTCAAGCAGGCCAAGGGGTCGGGCCTCGGGGTGGCCCAGTCGATCGGCTACATGCTCGAGATCCTGCCCGCGATGGGGTATCTGCATTCGATCGGCCTGACCTACAACGACCTCAAGCCCGAGAACATCATGCTCACCGAGGACCAGCTGAAGCTGATCGACCTCGGGGCGGTGTCGACGATCAACTCGTTCGGCTACCTGTACGGCACGCCGGGCTATCAGGCGCCGGAGATCGTGCGCACCGGTCCGACGGTGCAGACCGACGTCTACACCGTCGGCCGGACGCTCGCGGCGCTGACGCTGGACCTGCGCACCCGCAAGGGCCGCTATGTCGACGGCCTGCCGGAGGACGATCCCGTTCTTTATCAATATGATTCGTTCGGCCGACTGCTGCGGCGGGCGATCGATCCGGACCCGCGGCGCAGGTTCGGATCGGCCGAGGAGATGTCGGCGCAGCTGCTCGGCGTGCTGCGCGAGGTGGTGGCGCTCGACACCGGATCGCCCAGACCCGGTCTGTCGACGGTCTTCTCGCCGACCCGCTCGACGTTCGGGATCGACCTGCTCGTGGCACACACCGACGTCTATGTCGACGGCCAGGTGCATTCGGAGAAGCTCACCGCACAGGAGATCGTCAAGGCGCTACCGGTGCCGCTGGTCGACCCAGCCGATGTCGGTGCGGCGGTGTTGTCCGCGAGCGTGCTGAGCCAGCCGGTGCAGACGCTCGACCAGCTGCGTGCGGCACGACACGGAGCGCTGGACTCGGAGGGCATCGACCTCTCGGAATCGGTTGAGCTGCCGCTGATGGAGGTGCGAGCGCTGCTCGACCTCGGCGACGTCGCAAAGGCCACCCGCAAGCTCGACGACCTCGCCGCCCGGGTGGGCTGGCGGTGGCGGCTGGTGTGGTTCCGCGCGGTCGCCGAACTGCTGTCGGCCGACTACGAGTCCGCCATGAAGCATTTCACCGAGGTCTTGGACACCCAGCCCGGTGAGCTGGCGCCGAAGCTCGCGTTGGCGGCGACGGCCGAACTCGCGGGCAGCGCCGACGAGCAGCGGTTCTACGACACGGTGTGGGGCACCGACAACGGCGTCATCTCGGCCGGTTTCGGGCTGGCGCGCGCCAACTCGGTCGAAGGCAACCGCGATGCGGCGGTCCGCACACTGGACGAGGTTCCGGCCACCTCGAGGCATTTCACCACCGCCCGGCTGACCAGTGCGGTGACGCTGCTGTCCGGGCGATCGGCCGCCGAGATCACCGAGCAGCAGATCCGCGACGCCGCACGGCGGGTGGAGGCACTGCCCGACACCGAGCCGCGGGTGCTCCAGATCCGGGCGCTCGTGCTGGGCACCGCGATGGACTGGCTCGCCGACAACACCGCGAGCACGAATCACATCCTCGGTTTCCCGTTCACCGAGCACGGCCTGCAGCTGGGTGTGGAGGCCTCGCTGCGCAGCCTGGCCAGGGTGGCGCCCACGCAGTCACACCGTTACGCGCTGGTGGACCTGGCGAACAGCGTGCGCCCGATGAGCACCTTCTGAGCGGGGCCTGCGCGTCAGACCGGTGAGAGCGCTGCGTGCAGGACGCGGCGCCCGGCACTGCTCGACAGGATCCGTGGGCTGCTCAGGACAAATCGCGTCGCGCGACAACCCGCATCACGCGGGGACCGAGGATCCGAGCCGTCGAAGCGGCCACCGACGCGACGATGTTCGCTCCTCGATCGGTCATGTCACCCCCTGCAGAGCAGGTTACGGACGCCGCAGGACCGTCGGCATCATGCCGGGGTATGAGTTCGGGCCCGTCCAGGGTCGGACACCAAGATCGAACCGCAGGGCGATGCGCGCGGCACCCCGCAGTTCATAGCGTTCAGCCATGACAACGGCAGACCTGGGCGCACGCCCACCGATCGGTTCTCTGGCCGGATTCCATGCCGGCTCCACACCACTGGCACGCTCCCGACCTCGTTGGAAGCCGTTCGCGGCCATCAGCACTGCGATCACCGGCTGGCTGGCCGGCCCGGCCGCACGGCCGCAGCAGCACCGCCAGGCACGACGGGAGAGCTTCATGGAGAACGCCGCCATGTCGCGCGAGATGCACCGGCTCTGAGCGCATCACGTCTCGGCGTCGAGATTGCTCTCACGCATGACTCGTCCCGCACTTCTCCTGCGCCACGTCGATCTCGGCGCAGGACAACCGCTATTCGTCGACGACCTGCACGCAGGCCCGCGCGATCGCCAGCTCCTCGTTGGTCGGCACGACGAGCACCGTGGTGGGCGACCTGTCGGCGGAGATCCGCCGGGCCGCCTTCGCGGGGCTGGCGTTGAGGTGCTCGTCGAGTTCCACGCCCAGCGGCGCGAGCCCGGACAGGGCGTCGCGCCGGACGGCGGCGTCGTTCTCGCCGACGCCGGCAGTGAAACTGATGACGTCGGTGGTGCCCAGCAGCGCCAGGTAGGCGCCGATGTACTTGCGCAACCGGTGAATGTAGACGTCATAGGCCAATTGCGCCTGCTCGTCGCCGGATTCGATGCGCTCGTGCAGCACCCGGAAGTCCACCTCGCCACCGAGACCGCGCACGCCGGCGCGCTTGTTGAGCATGGTCTCGATGTCCTCGACGCTCATGCCCGCGGTCCGCCAGAGATACATGACGACGCCGGGGTCGATGTCCCCGGACCGGGTGCCCATCACCAGGCCCTCCATCGGTGTCAGTCCCATGGAGGTGTCGACCGGGCGCCCGCCGACGATCGCCGACGCCGACGCGCCGTTGCCCAGGTGCAGCACGATCTGGTTGAGCGATTCCGGCGCTGCCCCGAGGAAAGCGGCGGCCTGTTCGCTGACGTACTGGTGTGACGTGCCGTGGAAGCCGTACCGGCGGATGTGCCACTGCTCGGCGATGTCCCGGTCTATCGCGTAGGTCGCCGCCGCCGGTGGCAGGTCGTGGAAGAACGCGGTGTCGAACACCGCGACGTGCGGCAGGTCGGGCAACGCCTTGCGGGCGACGTTGATGCCGAGCACCGCGGGCGGATTGTGCAGCGGCGCCATCGGCGCCAGCTCCTCGAGCTCGGCGACCAGTGCGTCGTCGATCAGTGTCGGCCGGTACAGATCCGGGCCGCCGTGCACGACGCGGTGACCCACCGCGACCAGCCCGACCGACCCGAGTTGCGCGCCGGCTTCCTCGAACAGCTCGAACGCGGTGCGCAGCGCGGCCTCGTGATCGGCCACCTTGTCGTCGCGGCTGACCTCGCGCTCACCCAGCGTCAGGCTCGCCGAGGACGACTCCTCACCGATCCGCTCGACGACGCCGTCGGCCAGTGACGCACCCGAATCAGGCTGTATCAACTGAAATTTCACCGATGACGAGCCGGAGTTGAGCACCAGGACGGTGCGCTCGGCGCTCACTTGCCCTGCGCCTGGATCGCCGTGATCGCCACGGTGTTCACGATGTCCTCCACGAGCGCCCCCCGGGACAGGTCGTTGACCGGTTTCTTCAGGCCCTGCAGCACCGGACCGATGGCGATCGCACCCGCACTGCGCTGCACCGCCTTGTAGGTGTTGTTGCCGGTGTTGAGGTCCGGGAAGATCAGCACCGTCGCCCGGCCGGCGACGGGTGAGTCGGGCATCTTCGTCTCGGCCACCGACGGTTCGACGGCGGCGTCGTACTGGATCGGGCCGTCGACCAGCAGGTCCGGCTCGCGTTGCCGGACGAATTCGGTTGCCGCCCGGACTTTGTCGACGTCGGCGCCGGTGCCCGACGTGCCGGTGGAGTAGGACAGCATTGCCACCCGCGGGTCGATGCCGAACTGGGCGGCGGTGCGCGCTGAGGAGATCGCGATGTCGGCGAGTTGCTCCGACGTCGGGTCGGGCACGATCGCGCAGTCGCCGTAGGCCAGCACCCGGTCGGCCAGGCACATCAGGAAGATGCTGGACACGGTGGACACGTCGGGCAGGGTCTTGATGATCTCGAAGGACGGACGCACGGTGTGCGCGGTGGTGTGCCGGGCGCCCGACACCATGCCGTCGACCATGTCGTTGTGCACCAGCATGGTGCCGAAGTAGGAGACGTCGTGGATGGTCTCGCGGGCCTGCTCGACCGTCACACCCTTGTGCTTGCGCAGCTCGGCGTACTGTTCGGCGAACCGGTCACACAGGTCGCTGGTGAGCGGGTCGAGCACGGTGGCCGCGGACAGGTCGACGCCGAGTTCCGCGGCGCGCGAACGCACCTGGGTCTCCTCGCCGAGGATCGTCAGGTCGGCCACCCCGCGTTGCAGCAGTCGCCCGGCGGCCTTGAGGATGCGGTCGTCGTCGCCCTCGGGCAGCACGATGTGCCTGCGGTCCGAACGGGCCTGGTCGATCAGCTGGTAGGTGAACATCTGCGGCGTCGTCACCGTCGGCACCGAGATCGACAGCTGCGCAATCAGATCGGCGGTGTCGACGTGACTGTCCATCAGCGTCAGCGCGGTGTCGATCTTGCGCTGTGAGGAGGCGGTGACCCGGCCGCGGGTGGCGGCGACCCGGCTGGCCGTCTCGAACGTGCCGTACGGGGTGGCGATGATCGGCAGCCGCAGCCCGAGCCCGGACACCAGCGCCGAGATCGACGGGTGCAGGTCCAGTCCGCCGTTGAGGATGATGCCCGACAGCGACGGGAACCCCTCGGCGGCATGCGCACTGACCACGGCGAGCACCACATCCGAACGGTCCCCGGGGGTGACCACCGCGACGGCCTCGGTGAGCCGCTCGAGCACGTGTTCGGCGGTCATGCCCGCGACGAGCACGTCCATCGCCTCGCGGTGCAGCAGCGCCTCGTCGCCGAGGATCAGCGTCCCGTCGACGGCGCTCTGCAGTTCGGCCACCGACGGTGCGACCAGCAGCGGTTCCTCGGGCAGCACGTACGCCGGCGGGCCGACGGTGCGCAGCGCGTCGGCGACCGCTGTCAGCTGGTCGGGGTCGCAGCGGTTGGCCACCACCGCGGCGGTCAGCGCGTGCTGGCCGGCGATCTCGTCCAGGCAGACCTCGACCACCTGTGCAACCTGGGCGGGGCTGCGGTCCCTGGCCTTGACCGCGAGCACCACCGGGGCGCCGAGGTTCGCCGCGATCCGCGCGTTGACGCTCAACTCGCTGGGGGCGGCGACGTCGGTGTAGTCGCTGCCGACGATCAGCACGGCGTCGCACTGGTCGGCCACCCGGTGGTAGCGGTCGACGATCTCGCCGATCGCGGCGTCGGGGTCCTCGTGCAGCTGCTGGTAACTCACGCCGACGCAGTCGTCGTAGGACAACCCGGCGGTGGTGTGCGCCAGCAGCAGTTCCAGGATGTAGTCGCGCTCGGCGTGGTCTGAAAGGCGGGCGATCGGCCGGAACACACCCGCCTTGGCGACGGTCGCCGCCAGGCGGTGCAGGATGCCAAGCGCGATGGTCGACTTCCCGGTGTCGCCTTCGGGCGACGCGACGTAGATGGCGGACACTCGGGGTTCTCGGGCCTCGGGCACGAGTCAAAGCCTACGGATCGAGCGGGACCTCCACACCCACCAGCAGGCCGAGGTGGTCGGAGCCTGGCAGGCCGACCGTGCGCGCCGACGTGGCGACGCAGTTGCGCACCAGGACATGGTCGATGCCCAGCACCGGCGGGATGCGGCGCCCGCCGGGGAACGTGCGGCCCAGACCGGCGCCTGCCTGTTCGGTCGCGGTGCGGTAGCCCTCGTCGAGCAGCCGCCGGAACGGCGCCATGTCCATCGTCGCGTTCAGGTCGCCCGCCACGATCACCGCACCGGCCCCCGCCTGCCCGCCGAGTTCGCGCAGCGTCGCAGGCAACCGGGCCAGGTCACGTCGCCAGGCACCGATCGGCATCGGCCACGGCGCGGGCAGGTGGATCGCCACCACGGTCGGGGCGATGGCCACCCCGGGCACCTGGATGCGCATCCGCAGCGTCGACAGGGTGTAGTCCTCGACGAAGCCGGAGTCGGTGATCGGGTGGCGGCTCCACACGCCGATGCCGCCGGCCATCGGGTGCGGGTCGAGCATGCGGTGCGGGAAGGCGCGGTCGAGACCGGCCCGCGACAGCCCGGTCGCCGCCTCAGCCGTCATCTCCTCGGCCACCAGCACGTCGGCGGTCGCGTTCGCCGCCGCCGCGAGGGCACGTGGATCCGCCCGGCCCATGCCGAGATTGGCCGTCAGCACGCGTAGCTGAACAGAGGATTCGGCGGCGCTTTCGGAGCCGAGGTAGCGGGGCAGCATGACGACCAGCAGCGCCACCGACAGCACTGCCGCCAGGCCGGTGAGCACCCAGCGCCGGCCCAGGCCCAGCAGCGCCACGGCGACGGGCGCGGCAAGCATCAGGTACGGCGCCGCCGACGCCACGATGAGCACGCCGTGCCCGTCGATCGGCACGTAACGTGCCGCAAGGCCGAGCGCGGCCGCACCCAGCGCGAGCACGCCGAGGACGGTGAGGAGGATCCGCATCCGCGGCGCGGCGGATCAGCCCAGCCGGCGCAGGCGCGGTTCCAGGTCGCGCTGGAACAGCTCGAGGAATCGCCTCTGGTCGTGCCCCGGTGCGTGGAACACCAGGTGGTTGAGGCCCCAGTCGACGTAGTCCTTCACCTTCTCGACGGCCTCGTCGGGGTCGGAGGCGACGATCCAGCGCTTGGCGACCTGCTCGATGGGCAGCTCGTCGGCGGCCTTCTCCATCTCGATCGGGTCGTCGATGCTGTGCTTCTGCTCCGCGGTCAGCGACAGCGGCGCCCAGAAGCGGGTGTTCTCCAGCGCCAGTTCGGGATCGGTGTCGTAGGAGATCTTGATCTCGATCATCCGGTCGATGTCGCCGGCCGATCTGCCCGCCCCCGCTGCACCTTCTGAGACGGCGGGGATCAGCTTGTCCTTGTACAGCTCCTCGCCCTTGCCGGAGGTACAGATGAAGCCGTCGCCCGCGCGGCCGGCGTACTTGGCCACCACCGGGCCGCCCGCGGCGATGTACACCGGCACCCCGCCCTCGGGCACGTCGTAGATCGAGGCGCCCTTGGTGCGGTAGTACTCGCCGTCGAAGTCGACGCGGTCACCCAGCCACAGCTCGCGCATCAGCTTCACCGACTCGCGAAGGCGCGCGAACCGTTCCTTGAACTCCGGCCATTCGCCCTCGTAGCCGGTGGCGATCTCGTTGAGCGCTTCTCCGGTGCCGACTCCGAGGAAGATGCGGTCCGGGTACAGGCACGCCATCGTGGCGAACGCCTGTGCGATCACCGCCGGGTTGTAGCGGAACGTCGGTGTCAGCACGGAGGTGCCCAGCTGGAGTGTCTTGGTGCGCTCACCGACGGCGGTCATCCACGCCAGGGAGAACGGCGCGTGGCCGCCCTCGTGCCGCCACGGCTGGAAGTGGTCGCTGACCGTGGCGCTGTCCATGCCGTGCGCCTCGGCGGCCACGGCCAGTTCGACGAGCTCGCGCGGCGCGAACTGCTCCGCCGACGCCTTGTAGCCCAGTTTCAGTCCATGTTTGGTTTCAGCCACGCGTTCGTTTCTACTCTCTTGCCTAGACTCGCGGGATGGCGGCGGCGCTGACGCAGATCACCGAGCACGTGTACTTCGCCCGCACCGAGCTGGTGAACTGGACGGTGGTGACGGGTCCCGACGGTGTGCTGGTGATCGACGCCGGCTTTCCGGGGCAGCGCGGCGAGGTGCTGCAGTCGGTGCGCGACGCCGGTTTCGGGGTCGACGACATCCGGGCGTTCCTGCTGACCCACGCCCACGTCGACCACTTCGGATCGGCCATCGGGCTGGCGAAAGACCATGGCATCCCGGTGTTCTGCCACGCCGACGAGGTGGGCCACGCCAGGAGGGACTACCTCGAACAGGTTTCGCCGGCCAAGGTCGCGCAGCACATCTGGCAGCCGCGGTGGCTGTCCTGGACGGTGGCGATCACCCGCAGGGGCGGCATGGTGCGTGACGGCATCCCGACCGCGCAGGCCCTGACCGACGAGGTCGCCGCGGATCTGCCGGGTGCGCCGCGGGCCGTCCCGACACCGGGCCACACCGGCGGTCACTGTTCCTTCGTGGTGGACGGCGTGCTCGTCAGCGGCGACGCTCTGGTGACCGGCCACCCGCTGCTGCGCCGCGACCGGCCCCAGTTGCTGCCCGACATGTTCAACCACGATCAGGAGGGCTGTGTGCGCAGCCTCGCCGCGCTCGGCCTGCTCGAGACCGAGGTGCTGCTGCCCGGCCACGGCCCGGTGTGGCGCGGCCCTATCCACGACCTGGTCGAGCAGGCGCGGCCCCGCTGAGCACGAAGCGGTCAGGGGGCCAGCAGCACGTAGCCGAGCAGGAACAGCGCCGACAGGCAGATCCCGCAGGAGACGATGATCGTCGGCATCAGGATCATCTGGTCGAGTTCCTCGGGCTCGAGCGCGTCGCCGTGCACCGGGCCGAAGAACAGCCGGCCGAAGCGGGTGGTCCGGAGCCGCCGCAGCATCCGGCCGAGCGCGCTGCGGTCGGCGCGTCGGCCGACGAACGACCGCAGCGCAAGACCGCCGGCCAGCAGGAACATCGCCGCCGCCAGCATCAGCCATCCCACGGCCGCCTGAGACACCCTTGACCACCCCCACGGGTCTCGCGTGCCGTACAGCCTATCCGCCGGCGGGCAGCCCCAGATGCTCGCGCAGGGTGTGGCCGCGGTACTCGGTGCGGAACGCCCCGCGCTCCTGCAGGAGCGGCACCACGCGGTCGACGAACTCGTCGAGGCCGTGCGGCGTCAGATGCGGCACCAGGATGAACCCGTCGCACGCGTCGGACTGCACGTGCAGATCGATCTCGTCGGCCACCGCGGCCGGGGTCCCGACGAACTGCTGCCGGTTGGTGACGGCGATGACCAGTTCGCGGATCGAGAGCTTCTCGGCCTCGGCGCGCTCACGCCAGCCGGCGGCCATCGCCTTCGGGTCGGCGTGTCGCACCCGACCCTGGGTCAGCGTCGGGTCGTCGGCGGGTTCGACGTCGGGCAGCGGGCCGTCCGGGTCGTAGTGCGACAGGTCGCGCTGCCACACCTGCTCCAGCATGGCGATCGCGGTGGGGCCGCTGACCTGTTGCAGGCGGATGTGGCGTGCCCGGTCGGCGGCTTCCGCGGCGGTGTCGCCGAGCACGAAGGTGGCGGCTGGGAAGACCTTGAGCCGGTCGGGGTCCCGGCCCGCGGCGACCGCGCGGGCCTTGACGTCGGCGTAGTAGCGCTGCCCCGCATCCAGCGCGGAGTGCAGGGTGAACAGCGCGTCGGCGTGCTGCGCGCCGAACTCGCGGCCGTCTGCGGAGTCGCCGGCCTGCAACAGCAGCGGCTCCCCCTGCGGGCCCGCGGGCAGCGTCGCGACGCCCCGCACATCGAACTGCGTTCCCTGATAACTGATCTCGCGGATCGCGGCCGGGTCGACGTAGACGCCGGTGTCCCGGTCGGCGACCACCGCACCGGGCGCCCAGCTCCGCCAGAACTCGCGGGCCACCGTGATGAACTCGGCGGCGCGGCGATAGCGGTCGGCGTGGTCGAGATAGCCGCCGCGACGGAAGTTCTCGCCGGTGAACGCGTCCGACGACGTCACCATGTTCCAGCCGGCCCGCCCGTCGGACAGGTGATCCAGCGATGCGAACTGCCGTGCCACCTCGAAGGGTTCGTTGAAGGTGGTGTTGATGGTGCCGACCAGGCCGAGCCGATCGGTCACACCGGCGAGCGCCGCCAGCACGGTGAAGGTGTCCGGCCTGCCGACCACGTCGAGGTCGTGGATGAGGCCGCGATGCTCGCGCAGGCGCAGCCCCTCGGCCAGGAAGAAGAAGTCGAACAGCCCGCGTTCGGCGGTGCGGGCCAGGTGGACGAACGAGTCGAACTCGATCTGGCTGCCCGAGTCGGGATCGGTCCACACCGTGGTGTTGTTGACCCCCGGGAAGTGCGCGGCGAGGTGAATGGGTTTGCGGTGCTTGCCGTTCCGTGCGCTCATCCGCCCAGTCCCCAGCGCTTGGCGAGCAACTCGTGGGACCGCAGCCGGTCCTCGTGGCGGTGGGTGACCGACGTGACCACCAGTTCGTCGGCGGCGGTGACCCGCTGCAGAGCTGCCAGCCGGGCGGCGACCTCGTCGGCGTCGCCGACGAACTGCGTGGCGATCCGGTCGGCGACCACGGCGCGCTGCTCGTCGGTCAGCTGAGTGCACCGCGCGGAATCCGGGTACGGCACCGCGCCGTCGCCGGCGCGGATCGAGTACACCCAGTGCCCGTAGCCGGCCGCCAGCCGGTGCGCGGTCTCGGAGTCGTCGGCGACCAGCACGTCGGCCGAGACCACCACATAGGGTTCGGCCAGCCACGCCGACGGGGTGAACGCGTCGCGGTAGGCGTCGACCGCCTCCAGCGCCGTCGCCGGGGTGATGTGGTAGCTGGCGACGAACGGCAGCCCGCGGGCGCCGGCCACCTGGGCGCTCTGGCCCCTGCTGCTGCCGAACACCCACGGCGTCAGGCCCGCGCCCTCGCCGGGAACCGCGTGCGCCTCGACGTCGCCGACGCGGTAGCTGCCCGCGAGCATCGCCAGGATGTCGTCGACCTGCTCGGCGAAGTCGGGTGACTCCGCGCCGGGTTGCTGCAGCGCCGCCATCCGGGCGGTGAAGCGCGGCTTGGTCAGCAGTGCGCGCGTGTCGAACGGCGGCGGCACCACCACACCGTCGACGTCGAGCCAGTCGCTTCGCGGCTCGGGCTTCTCCTGCGCCGGTTGCCCGGCCGCGTCGCGGCGCCGCTGACCCGATCGGCCCAACCCGAGGTCGATGCGGCCGGGGTGGAAGGCGTCGAGCGTGCCGAAGCTCTCCGCCACCGCGATCGCCGTGGTCTGACCGACCTGGACGGCTGCCGATCCGACCCGGATCCGGTCGGTGGCCGCGGCGATCTGGCCGATCAGCACGGCGGGCGACGAACTGGCCACCGCCACGAAGTGGTGCTCGGCGACCCAATACCGCCGGAACCCCCACTGCTCGGCGTGCCGGGCCAGGTCGACGGTGTTGCGCAGTGCGGTCGCCGCGTCACCGCCCTCGGGGATCGGCGACAGGTCGAGCACGGACAGCGGAACGGTCATGACGCACGCACCGCGGCGTATCGGTTGTCGGCCACCGGGAGTGCGAGCCGGCTGCGCAGCGTCTCGTCGGCATAGCCGGTGCGGAAGCGGCCCGCGCGCTGCAGGCGGGGCACCACCTCGTCGACGATGCCGGGCAGGTCGGTGGCGTGCACGGCCGGGCGCAGCCGGACGCCGTCGACCCCGAGGTCGTGCCAGGACAGCAGCAGGTCCGTCAGTTCATCGGCGCTGCCGCCGAATATCGCTGCGTCGGAACGGAAGTCGGTGTCACCGGTGAGCGAGACCACGAGGTCGGCGTACACCTTGAGATCGGTGCCGCCCGCGGTCGCGACCTCGTCGAGCAGGGTGGGCACCGCGGCGTTGTCGGCGGGCGTGATGAACACCAGATCGGCACTGCGCGCAGCGAACTCGTACA
Source organism: [Mycobacterium] manitobense (assembly GCF_025821665.1). Classification (GTDB taxonomy): domain Bacteria; phylum Actinomycetota; class Actinomycetes; order Mycobacteriales; family Mycobacteriaceae; genus Mycobacterium; species Mycobacterium arseniciresistens. The sequence continues at coordinate 24,398 of NZ_JACKSJ010000128.1, read as the reverse complement.
CCCGCGGCGCATGGGCGAGCGCCGCGACCACAGGTTGCCCCTGCGGTGGCCGCGGTGTGATCGACGGGCCCTTCACCGAGAAGTGCCGGCCGGTGAAGTCGATGTAGTGCAGCTTGTCCCGGTCTACGTAGCGGCCGGACGCCACGTCGCGGATGACGGCGTCGTCCTCCCAGGAGTCCCACAGCCTGCGCACCACCTCCACCGCGTCGGCGGCCTCGTCGAACAGGCCGTCGACGAACGACGGATCGTCGGCGCCGGCCCACGACCGCCTGCCGAACAGTGCCGCCTCGTGCGCGGCGGCGCTGACCCGCGGTTGCCAGCCGGCCCGGCCGTGTGAGACGAAGTCGAGGGTGGCGATGGCCTTCGAGACGTGGAACGGCTCGGTGTGGGTGACCGTCGCGACGGGGATCAGGCCGATGTGGCGGGTTGCGGCGGCGATGCGCGCGGTCACCAGCACGGCGTCGGCGCGGCCGGCGGGCCGGTGCGGGTCGATGCGCTGTCCCCGTCCCGGCTGGGGCATCAGGGAATCGTCGATGGTGAGGAAGTCGAGCAGACCGCGCTCGGCGGTGGCGGCCAGTCCGGCCCAGTACCGGCCGCCGAGCACTGACGGCAGCTCCGGTGTGTGGCGCCAGGCGTGCGGGTTCCAGCCGTAGCCGTCCAGCGCCACCCCGACGTGCAGATGCCCGGTCATCGGAGTGCCTTCTCGAACGCGACGGGATAGACCTCGCCCTCGGCGGGCAGCGGCTCGGCCAGCCGGGTGTAGCCGGCCGCCTCGTACAGGGCTTCGGCCTCGGGTTGCCGGTCGCCGGTGGTGAGGTAGACGCGGCCGTAGCCGGCGGCGGCGATCCCGGACTCGAGGGCCGCCAGCAGCGCGCGGGCGTGGCCGCGCCTGCGGTGGCCACTGTCGGTCCAGATCCGCTTGAGCTCGGCGGTGGCGACCCCGTCCACGACACCGAAGCGGCGGTACGCACCACCGGTCACCGGGATCCCGTCCTGGAGCCCGACCAGCATCGCGCCGTCGGGCGGCGTGAACTCCGCGGCCGGGTAGGACCTCAGCCAGCGGGCCACCGCGTCGGGCGTGCCGCCGTAGCGTTCGGCGTACTCCGTCGCGAGCTCCGCGAGCAGCGGCGCGGCCAGCGGATCGTCCTGGTCCACGGCCACGAAGCGCAGTGGCGTCACTGTCGACACGGTCATCACCTCACTGTCCAACGCGCGGCAGCGGAGTGCATTCCGCCGCCGCACATCTGCTCATCGTGATCGAAAATCCCCGCAGACGGCGCCCGAAATGCGAGGTACTCACCCTGGACGCCCACCCACTTCCGATCAAAACTTGACACGTGTAAAGTTCGTCGCCATGGACAACATCCGGGGCAAGACCATCGCGATCACCGGCGCCGCCCGCGGTATCGGTTATGCCACCGCCAAGGCCCTGCTGGCTCGCGGCGCCCGCGTGGTGATCGGTGACCGTGACGTCGCTCTGCAGGAGTCGGCGGTGGCGCAACTGACCAAGCTCGGCCAGGTGTCGGGCTACCCGCTCGACGTCACCGACCGCGAGTCGTTCGCGACGTTCCTCGACAAGGCGCGCACCGACGGCGGCGGCCACATCGACGTGCTGATCAACAACGCGGGCGTGATGCCGATCGGGCCGTTCCTGGACCAGTCCGAGCAGTCGATCCGGTCGTCGATCGAGGTCAACCTGTACGGCGTGATCGCCGGCTGCCAGCTGGCGCTGCCCGACATGATCGCCCGCCGCCGCGGCCACATCATCAACATCGCCTCGCTGTCCGGTGTGATCCCGGTACCCGGTCAGGTCGTCTACGTCGGCGCCAAGTTCGGCGTCGTCGGCCTCTCGGCGGCGCTGTCCGACGAGATGGCCCCGCACGGCGTGCACGTCTCGGTGGTCATGCCGCCGTTCACCAACACCGATCTCATCTCGGGCACCCGCGAGACCATCGGCACCAAACCGGTTGAGCCCGAAGACATCGCGGCCGCAATCGTCAAGACGCTGGACAAGCCGAAGACCCACGTGGCGGTGCCGCCGTTCCTGCGGTTCACCGCGCAGGCCGCCCAGTTGCTCGGCCCGCGTGGCCGCCGCTGGATGAATCGCAAGCTCGGCCTGGACAACGTGTTCCTGGAGTTCGACACCACCAAGCGGCAGAGCTACGAGCAGCGCGCGCAGGCCGCGCAGGGCGTGGTCGAGGGCGGCGGTTCGAGCTAGTCGAACGCCGACTGTGAAACCTGGGCGGAAATCGGCCCGAAATCTCGCCCACGATTCACATTCGGCCCAGGGCGCGGCGCTCAGCCGTGGTCGACGACGTCCTGGAACCCGCGGTTCTTCACACCGTGCAGGTGATTGACCATCGCCTGCCGCGCCTTCTCCGGCGAACCGTCCCGGAACGCGGCCAGGATGGCGGTGTGCTCGTTGATGGCGTACTCGGCGTCGGTGACGCCCAAGCCGGTGAAGAGCCGGAATCGTTGCACCGAACCGCCCAGACAGTTGTATGCCATCAGCAGGAACCGGTTGCCCGCGCCTTCGGCGATGAGTTCGTGGAACCGCATGTCGGCCTGCCAGTAGTCCCGGTACTTGGCGAACTCGTGGCCCCGCGGTGCGGTGCGCAGGTCGTCGATCGATCGATCGAGCGCCTCGATCAGCGCGGGCGTCGCCCGTTCGCAGGCCCGGGAAGCGTTGACGGGCTCGATGATCAGCCGGGCGTCCATCAGCTCGGCGAGTTCGGCGGTGCTGAGCAACGGCGCGACGCGATACCCGCGTAAGGCGACCCGGACCACGAGGCCGGTCACCTCGAGACGCGCGAGTGCCTCACGGACGGGCGTCGCGGAGACGTCGAGTTCGCGGGCGATGCCGTCGATGCTCAGCGCCGCGTTGGGCTCGTATCGGCCGTCCATCAGCAACTCCAGCAGCCGGTCGTAGACATGGTCGGTCAAGACCTGTCGGACTGGACGAGAAGCGACGCCTTCGGGGGCCACGAAAAGATCCTATAGGAAATCCTTGACAGGCTCCTCAAGATCGTCGATCCTCGATCCTATAGGAAATTGAGTGATCCGCGTCTCATCGAGCGGTCGGCGGGACACAGGTCTCACCTCGACATGCGGATGCGATCCCCGGCGAAGAGGAACCGTGACTTCGATCTACGACGACCCGGCAGCGTTCGCCGATGACGCGTTGGACGGCTTCGTCGCGGCCAACCGCCGGTATGTGGACCGCCTCGACGGCGGCGTCATCCGCGCGACCGAGGTCCCGCCGGGTCAGGTCGCCGTGGTCGTCGGTGGCGGCTCGGGCCACTACCCCGCCTTCGCGGGCCTCGTGGGCACAGGCCTGGCCACCGCGGCGGCCTGCGGGAACATCTTCGCGTCACCCTCGGCCGGTCAGATCTACCGGGTGGCGAAGGCCGCGGACGCCGGCGGCGGTGTCCTGTTCTGCTACGGCAATTACGCCGGCGATGTGATGCATTTCAGCCAGACCGAACTGCGGCTGCGGGGTGAGGGAATGGACGCCCGCACCGTACGGGTCACCGACGACGTCGCCAGCGCTCCGATCGAGCAGCAGCACAAGCGCCGCGGCGTGGCGGGTGACCTGACTGTCTTCAAGGTCGCCGGCGCAGCAGCCGAGGCGGGCAAGGACATCGACGAGGTCGAACGGCTGGCCCGAAAAGCCAATGACCGCACGCGTTCTCTCGGTATCGCATTCGGCGGTTGCACGTTGCCCGGCGATTCGTCGCCACTCTTCTCCGTCCCGGCCGGGAAAGTGTCTCTCGGGTTGGGTATCCACGGCGAACCCGGCATATCCGACCTGGAACTACCCACCGCATCCGATCTGGCGGCGCTGTTGGTCCGTCGGCTGCTCACCGAGCGACCCACCGACGCGGGGACCGCTGTGGTGCCCATCGTCAACGGACTGGGCACCGTGAAGTACGACGAGTTGTTCCTGCTCTACGGGAAGATCGAGAAGAATCTCGTCGACGAGGGACTGCGCGTCGTCGAACCGGAGTGCGGTGAGCTGGTCACCAGCCTGGACATGCCGGGCCTGTCCCTCACCCTGTTTTGGCCCGACGACGAACTGGCCGAGTACTGGTCCGCACCGGCCGACTCGCCCGCCTACCGCAAGGTGCCCGGTACCCGGAAAGCCCGGCGACACAACGCTCGCCGGCCCCGCGCGGCCACCGCAGCCGACCCGGGCACCGAGGAGGCTATAAGGGTCGGCCGCCTCGCGGTGGATGTGCTCGAGAAGATCAGCGCCGTGGTCGCCGGAAGCGAAGCCGCCTGGGGCAAGCTCGATTCCGTCGCCGGCGACGGTGATCACGGGATCGGGATGCGACGCGGAGCCGACGCAGCACTTGCGGCGGCGAGGGCCGCCACCGGAACCGGCGTCCGCGACATCCTCATCAGTGCTGGTGAAGCGTGGAGCGAGAGGGCCGGGGGCACGTCGGGTGCGCTCTGGGGCACCGGCCTTATCCAGGCCGGAAACGCCCTGGGCAACCGGGACGCCTATTCCGCGGCCGACGCCGCCGCGGCCGTGCGTGCCTTCGCGTCGGCGGTGACGGAATTAGGAGGCGCCGCGGTCGGTGACAAGACGATGGTCGACGCGCTCGCCCCGTTCGCCGACGTGCTGTCCGAGGAACTGGACGGCGATGCGCAGCTCGGCCAGGCGCTGCTGAAGGCTGCAGCCGCGGCCAGGCGCGGCGCCGACGCCACAGCGGAACTGATACCGAGGCTCGGCCGCGCACGGCCGCTGGCGGAGAAGAGCCTCGGACATCCCGACCCCGGCGCCATGTCGTTCGCCGTGATAGCCCAGGCGGTGGCCGAGATCGGCTCTCGCATCGACAACCTCAGTGAAAGTGAGCGATGACGACCATGACGACGCATATCGCGGTGATCGGCTCGGGTTACATGGGCGGGGGCATCGCGCAGGTCTTCGGCCTCGCGGGCGCCCGCGTCGCGCTCGCCGACGTCAGCGCCGAGGTCGCCGAGAAGAACTACCACCGGTTGATCGCCGAATCGAAGGAGTTCGTGGCCGACGGCCTGTTCCCCGACGACGCCACGGCCACATTGGAGGCGAACCTCTGGCCCGCCGCATCGCTGGCCGAGGCGGTGGCGGATGCCGACTTCATCGAAGAGGCGGTGCCCGAGATCCTGACCGTCAAGCACGACATCCTGCGCCAGATCAGCGCCGCCGCAAAGCCGGACGCGATCATCGGCTCCAACACCTCGACCATCTCCATCGGCGACATGGCCGACGCGGTCACCCATCCCGGCCGATTCCTCGGCGTGCACTTCAGCAACCCGTCGCCGTTCATTCCCGGAGTCGAGATCATCCCGCACGCCGGTACCGACGAGAGCGTCGTCACCCGGGCGCGTCAACTCATCCACGACTCGGGAAAATCGACGGCTCAGGTCAAAGATGTCACCGGCTTCGTGCTGAACCGCCTGCAGTACGCCCTGTTTCACGAGGCGACGCAGCTGGTCGAGGACGGCACGGCGACCGCGGAGGACATCGACACCCTGGTGCGCACCACCTTCGGCTTCCGGCTGCCGTTCTTCGGCCCGTTCGCCATCGCGGACATGGCCGGCCTCGACGTGTACGACTTCTGTTACCGGTCGCTGCAGACCGGTTTCCCGGAGCGCTTCTCGACGCCGCGGATCCTCAGTGAACTGGTCTCGGCAGGCAAGCTCGGGACGAAGACCGGCGAAGGGTTTCTCAACGTCCCGGCCGAACGCATCCCTGAGCTCATCGCATACCGCAACAAGGCCTACGTCCTGATGCAGAAGCTGCTCGACGACCTCGGCCCCGCGCCACTCAACTAGGAGTACCCGCATGCCCGCTGACCACCCGACGAGATGGACGCGCGAGCGACTCCTCTACCTCACCGCCGGCCTGATCATCTGCCTGGTGGGAGTGGCTCTGATCCTCACCTGACGGCAGTTCCGATCCGAATCACCAAACCCTCTGCGTTGCAGCACCATCGACAGGAGCAGTCATGTCAACGATAGACTTGAGCGCGAGCAAGGAACTCTTGCGCGATCCGGTTCTCGCCTCGGCGATCTCGAAGGCCTCGCGCCGGTTGATGCCCATGCTCGTCATCCTCTACATCGTCTCGTTCCTCGACCGCACGAACGTCGGCTTCGCGGCGGACGCGCTCGAGGTGGACCGGGGAGTGTCCGCAGGCGCCTACGCCCTCGGCGCGGGCATCTTCTTCATCGGCTACGCCATCTTCGAGATCCCCAGCAACCTGATCCTGAATCGGGTCGGCGCGAAGTTCTGGCTGGCCCGGATCGCGATCACCTGGGGCATCGTCTCAGCGTGCTTCGCGTTCGTGCAGGGCCCGAACACGTTCATCGCACTGCGGTTCCTGCTCGGCGTCACCGAAGCCGGCCTGTTCCCCGGTGTGATCATGTTCCTGGCCGCCTGGTTCCCGAACAAGGTGCGGGTCAAGATGTTCGCCATCTTCTACCTGGCCCAGCCGGTCTCCCAGATGCTGGGTGCGCCGCTGTCCGGCTGGCTGATCAACATCGGTGACCAGATGCCGGGCGTGCACGGCTGGCAGGTCATGTTCGCGGTCGAGGGACTCTTGGCCGTCGCCGCCGGAATCGCCGCCTTCGTCTTCCTCATCAACGGCCCCGAGCAGGCCAAGTTCCTCTCCGCTGAGGAGAAGGCGGCCTTGAAAGAGGTGATGGCGCAGGAGGACACCGTCAAGGACGAGACCGGACCGAGTGGTGTGTGGAACGCCATGAAGAACGGAAAGGTCTGGTACTTCACCACCATCTACTTCTGCATGCAGGTCGCCGTCTACGGAGTCACCTTCTATCTGCCCGCGCAGGTGTCCGACCTCACCGGGACCAAGGTCGGACTGAAGGTCGGTCTCCTGGTGGCGGTTCCCTGGTTCTTCGGCATCTTCGCGTGCTACCTGATCGGGCGGTCCGCCAACACCATCCGGCGGCGACGCACCTGGGGCACCCTGCTGTTCATCTCCACCGGGCTGTGCATCTTCGGTTCCGCGTGGGCGGGCACGTATCACCAGCCGGTGCTGGGATTGATCTTCATCACCTTGGCGGTCTGCAGCTTCCTCGGGGTCGGCCCCATCGTCTGGTCCTACCCCACGGCGTTCCTCACCGGTGCGGCGGCCGCAGCGGGGATCGGTCTGATCAACTCGCTGGGCAACCTCGGCGGATTCATCGCACCCATCCTGCGCACCAAGGTCAACGCCATCGTCAACGACGCCGCTGGATCTGCCGGCATCTACGCGCTGGGAGTACTGCCCATCGTCGCCGCAGGAATGCTGTTCTACACCCGCAGATTCCGCGTCAAGGCCGACGAGCTGCTCGATTGAGCGGTTCACCCGCGAGACCGGCAGCGCCCTCGCCGGACCCCCATTTCACAGACCCTGCCATGGAAGAGATCGCATGACCGTCGCCGAGACCGAACCGCTGACCAACGAGAACTGGCCCATCGCCGCGGCGATGATCAATTTCCCTTCGACGCTCCCCGACGGGACCACCACCCAGGACCAGAGCGCGCAGCAGTGGGCCGCCACGCTCGAGGAAGTCGCCGATGCCGGATTCACCGAGCTCGATCCCACCGATTCCTGGCTCCGGGTCGCCGACCTCAGTCCTGAACGGCTGCAGGAGTTCCAGGACGTGGTGAAGAGCGCCGGCCTGAGCATCCCGGCGATCTCCACGGCACGGCGCAGCGTCGTCGACCCGGACTTCGGCGAGGACTACCTGGACTACGGGCATCGGGTGATCGATACCGCCGCGGCGATGGGTGCCTCCATCGTGTCCTTCGGATTCTTCCGCGCCCTCACGCCTGCTCAGCGGGATGCGCTGTGGTTCTGGACCGTCCAGGGGCCCATCGACTCCGAGGACCCCGACGACAGGAGGCTTGCCGTTCGCCGCATCCGTGAACTCGGGGAACACGCCGCCCAAGTCGGGATCGCCATATCGCTGGAGATGTACGAGGACACCTACCTCGGATCGGCGGACGATTCGGTGCGGTTCGTCCGCGACGTCGACCATCCCGCCGTCGGCCTCAATCCGGACCTGGGCAACCTGCAGCGCCTGCACCGGCCCGTGGAGCGCTGGGAGGCGATGGCCGAGAAGACACTGCCGTACGTGAACTACTGGCACGTGAAGAACTACTTCCGCACCGAGGACGGCACCAGCGGCGCCATCGTCACCGCGCCCGCCCCGTTGGAGCTGGGAGTCATCAACTACCGCAAAGCGGTACGGATGGCGGTCGACGGCGGCTTCCGTGGCGCCTTCTGCACCGAGCATTACGGCGGGGACGGGCTCAGCGTCAGCGCGACCAACCGGGAGTACCTGCGGCGCATCCTTCCCAGGCGCGCTCCGGGGTCGTGACCGCTGCAGCGCACCGCCCGGCCACCATCGGGATCAGTCTGAAGATGTACATGGGGTACCACCAGACCACCCGCTGGTGCGAACGGATCGCGGGGATCGCCGATGAGCACCCTGTGCTGGCGGACGGATTGGCACGGTTGTTCGTGCTGCCCAGCTTCCCCGCGATCCCCCGCTGTGTGGACATCTTCGCCGGCCGCCGTGTCGACGTCGGGGCCCAGGACCTCTTCTGGGAGGACGCCGGTGCCTTCACCGGTGAGGTCAGCGGGTCGATGCTCTCGGAGATGGGATGCGCCTACGCCGAGATCGGGCATGCGGAACGCCGCAGGATCTTCGGGGAGTCCGACCGCATCGTCGCGTCGAAAGCCGTCGCCGCGCTGCGTAACGGCCTCACCCCGGTGGTGTGCGTGGGGGAACCGAAGCGCACGACAGCCGAGCAGGCGGCACGGTCGTGCATCCGCGATGTGAACGTGGTGGTCGACGCCGCTGCCGCCGCGAGCATGCCGGCATCGATGGTGGTCGCCTACGAACCGCAATGGGCCATCGGGGCCGGCGAACCCGCGCCCGTCGACCACATCCAGCGGGTGTGCCGGGCCATCAGCGGCTGGCTGGCAGGCGAACCCACCGCAACCGGAAGCCGGGTCGTCTACGGCGGAAGCGCCGGCCCCGGACTGCTGAGCCGGTTGGGCGACGCGGTCGACGGACTGTTCCTGGGGCGCCGCGCACACGATCCCGCTGCCGTCGTCTCGATCCTCGACGAGGTCTCGGCCCGCCCCTAGTCGAACCCCGGCGCCGGATCGCCGTGGCGGTGCTCCTCGATCGCCTCGAGGTTCTCCAGCAGCGAGTCGGCGGTGAACACGTAGTCCACCGATTCCGCGCCCGCGCCGACGAAGATCACGTGCCAGGTGTCCTCGTCGTCGGCGCCGAGCCAAATCCTCGTCACGGATTCGACTGTGTCGCCGATCATCTCGACTCCGGACGGCGGGAAGAACCACGTCGCGATGTCGTCGGTGGAGTTCTCGACGTCGAACTCCCACCCGCGGTCGGTGAGCACCTCGTCGACGGCTTCGAGGCTCAACACCTCGCCACCCAACCGCCGTTCCTCGCGGACGGTGCGGCGTTTGCGCCTGCGGGCCTTCTTCGCCTCCGTCCGCCGGGACACGTCAGCCCAGCGCCCGGTCCAGGTCGGCGATCAGGTCCTCGGTGCCCTCGAGGCCGACGGAGACGCGCACCACCCCGTCGCCGAGGCCGATGGCAGCCCGGCCCTCCGGGCCCATCGCCCGGTGCGTGGTGGTGGCGGGATGGGTGATCAACGATTTGGCGTCGCCCAGGTTGTTGGAGATGTCGATCAGCGACAGCTTGTCGAGCACCTCGAACGCGCGCTCCTTGGCGCGGCCCTCGGGCGCGTCGAGTGCGAAGGTGACCACGGTGCCGCCGCCGGTCATCTGCCGCTTGGCCAGGTCGTACTGGGGATGGGACTCCAGGAACGGGTAGCGCACCCACGACACCGAGGAGTTCTGCTCGAGGAACTCCGCGATTCGGTGCGCGGAACGGTTGGAGTAGTCCACCCGCACCGCGAGCGTCTCCAGCCCCTTGAGCAGGGTCCAGGCGTTGAACGCGCTGATCGCCGGGCCGGTGTGGCGCATCAGCTTCTGCACCGGGCCGTCGATGTACTCCTTGTCGCCCAGGATCGCCCCGCCGAGCACCCGGCCCTGACCGTCGATGTGCTTGGTCCCCGAATAGACCACCACGTCGACACCGAGCGGGAAGCCCTGCTGCAGAAGCGGTGTCGCGAACACGTTGTCCAGCACCACCTTCGCGCCCGCGGCGTGCGCGAGCTCCGACACCGCGGCGATGTCGACCAGCGACTGCATCGGATTGGACGGCGTCTCGAAGAACACCGCCTGGGTGGGAACCGAGAGCGCCTCCTCCCACTGCGCGAGGTCGTCGCCGTCGACGAACACGGTCTCGATGCCCCAGCGCGGCAGGATCTCACTGCACACCACGAAGCACGAGCCGAACAGGCTGCGGGCCGCCACCAATCGGTCACCGGCGCCCAGCAGCGCGCCAAGCGACGTGAACACGGCCGCCATCCCGGTGGCCGTCGCGAAGCACGCGGGCGCGTCCTCGATGAGCCGCAGCCGCTCCTCGAACATCGAGATGGTCGGGTTGCCGTACCGCGAGTACACGTACCGGTCGATCTCGCCGGTGAACGCCTTCTCTGCGGACGCGGCGCTGTCGTAGACGTAGCCGGACGTGAGGTAGAGCGCCTCGGCGGTCTCGTCGAAGCCCGACCGGAGCAGGCCGCCGCGCACTCCGATGGTGGCCTGGCTGACGCCGTCGGGCAGGGGCGCAGGGATGCGGACGGACGGGACCGCGTCCTGGGGGTCGGGCGAGCTCACGACTGGACCCAGGGCAGGCCGACGGCCTTCCAGCCGGTGCTCCCGCGCCGGCGATGCTCGTCGAGGTTGCCCTCGAAGCCGTCGAGCACGTTGTACGACGGGCCGATGCCGGCCTCGGTGGCGGCCTCGGCGGCGCCGATGGACCGGTTGCCGGACCGGCACAGGAACACCACCGGCCGCTCGCCGGACACCCCGGCCGACTGCAGGTCGGCGACGAAGTCTTCGTTGTGCGAGCCGTCGACGCGGTTCCACTCGATGAAGATCACATCGCGCTGCAGCGACGACAGATCGGGCACGCCGACGAACTTCCACTCCGCGTCGGTGCGACAGTCCACCAGCACCGCGTCGGGGTTGTCGTTGAGGACCTTCCACGCCTCCTCAGGCGTGATGTCTCCGGCGTAGCTCACGGCCGCGAGTCTCCCATATCTAGCTGGGACCGGTCGAACAGACCTTCCAGGTGCCGTCCTGCCGCTCGAAGGTGGTCGGGACCTCGGTCTTGGTGTCCGGCGCCTTTTCGAAGTAGTAGGTCACCGTGGCGGTCGCGCGGTCCCCGTCGACGGCCACACCGGTGACGTCGTCGACGAAGCGGGGGCCCTTCTTGTCCTTCGAGTCACGGTGGCGGGCAAGGAATTCGGTTTCGTCGCCCTGCTGGGCTGCGCAGGTGTTGGCACGGAAGTCGGGGTAGGCCTCGCGCTGCAGCGCGTCGTTCTGCGCGACGGCCGCGCGGGCGACCTGCTGCTCGGGGGTCAGCTCCGGGTCGCCCTCGAACAGGTTGACCAGCCCGATTGTGATCACCACGAGGACAATGATTGCCAGTGCCCCCATGAACGGCGCGACCGTGGGCCGGTCGCGGTCGGGTTCTCCGTCCGCTCCTGCAGGGTCGGTGGGCTTCACCATCACCAGAGCTTGCGCAGCGCAGCGCCCACCCGGCGCGCCCGGTCCCGCGCGATGATCACGTCGGGTGCGGTGGCCAGCGCGACGCCCAGCCGGCGGCGGTCCTCGGTCTCGTCGGGGCGGCCGAACAGCCGCACGTCGCTCTCCTGGGTTTCCAGCGCCTCGGACAGCACGGCGGTGACGTCGGCTGCGGCGGGTTCGGTCACCGGCGCCTCCGCGCCGCCGTAGCGGATCTCCGCCGCACCGGGCGAGATCATGATCGTGTCGACGGCCAGGCCGAGGATCGCCCGCGCGTGCAGCTCGAACACCGACAGCCGTTGGGAACGCAGCGTCACCATGCCGGTGTCGTGGGGCCGGGTCCGGACGTCGGAGAAGTAGACCTCGTCGCCGCGGACCAGCAGCTCGACGGCGAACACCCCGCGTCCGCCGAGTGAGTTGACGATCCGCGCCGCGATCGATTTCGCCGCGTCCAGCGCGGCGGGGTTCATCTGCTGGGGCTGCCAGACCTCGAGCACCTCGTCGCCGTCACCCTGGCGGTGTCCGATCGGCTCGCAGAACGTCAGTGCCGGCCCCGTGGGCCCTGTGGTGCGCACGGTGAGCAGGGTGACCTCGTAGTCGACCTCGACCACGGTCTCGGCCATCACGCGGCTGTGCGCGATGCGTCCCGCCGCGATGGCCCGCTGCCACGCCGGCTCGACGTCCTCGGGGCGCAGCAGCACCGACTGACCGTCGCGCAGCACCCCTGACACCGGCTTGACCACCAGCGGGAAGCCCGCGTGCTCGGCCACCGCGCCGAGTTCCTCGACCGAACCGGCGAACCAGAACGGAGCGGTCGGCAGGCCGAGTTCGTCGGAGGCCAACCGGCGCATGCCCTCGCGGTCCAGCGCCAGGCGGGTGCTGCGCGGAGTGGGGAACACCTCGACGTCGTCGCGCTCGGCGACCGCCAGCAGCGCGTCGGTGGCGATGACGCCGGATTCGGCGACCACGTAGCGCGGGTTCTCCCGGCCGATCAGCGCGGTGAGTTCCTCGGCGTCGTTCATCTTCACCACCGCCGAGCGGTCCGCCACGCCGTGCGCCGCGCCGTAGTGCCGGTCGACGGCGATCACGACGGCGCCCAGCCGCTGGAACGCCAGCGCCAGCTCCCGGCTGAGCTCACCGGAACCCAGCAGCATCACCGTCGCCCGGTGGTCCGCGGGCCCGTCGGCGGTGACCTGCTGCGACGACGCCTCAAGCTCGACGCCTTCCACCGGCGTGACGGGCTCGCTTGTCGATTCGCCTTCGAGTGATTCAGTCATCGCCTGTCAAGCCTGCCAGATCGGTCCGCGGCGCGACGGGCTCAGCCCAGACACGAGTCGACGTAACACCACCGCCAGGTCTCCCCCGGCTCGGCCGAACGCATCACGGGATGGCCGGTGGCGCGGTGGTGCTCGGTGGCGTGCTGGTGCGGGCTGGAGTCGCAGCAGCCGACGTGGCCACAGGTCACGCACACCCGCAGGTGCGCCCACAGCGTCTCGCCGAGCGCGGCGCAGCCCTGGCAGCGGCTCGACGCCGGCGGCACGTGCGCCGACTCGTCGGCGGCCAGGTGCTCGCACAGCGGCGTGGAGCGCGAGCCCGAGCGAGCGGTGTGCCCGCGGTCGCGGGATCGTGATCTCCTCAACATGTTCTGCCAAGCATGCTGGACAACGATACGGACGCAAATATTCGGAGGTCGCGACGTGAATGCCGTGCTGCTGGCGGTGCTGGTGGTGTCGCTGCTGCTGGCCGCGGTGGCCCGCCGCCTGGACGTGTCGGCGCCGCTGGCGCTCGTGGTGGCCGGCCTGGGCGTGGGCCTGATCCCCGGACTGCCCGACATCCAGCTCGACCCGGAGCTGGTGCTCTTCGTGATCCTGCCGCCGCTGCTGTGGTCGGCGGGGCTGGAGAGCAGCTCCGTGGCGCTGCGCCGCAACGTCCGGCCGATCGGGCTACTGGCCGTCGGGCTGCCGCTGGCCACCACGTTCGCGGTCGGCTTCGTCGCCTTCCATACGGTTCCTGAGCTGACCGTGGCTGCCGCACTGACACTCGGCGCGATCGTCGCGCCGCCCGACGCGGTGTCGGCCACCGCGGTGGGCCGGCGCCTCGGGTTGCCCCGGCAGACCATGACGCTGCTGGGCGGCGAGAGCCTGCTCAACGACGCCACCGCGCTGACCGCGTACAAGGTGGCCCTCGGCGCGGCGGTCGGCACGGCGGTGAGCTGGCGCGACGGCCTGGGCACCTTCGCACTGGCCGCCGTCGGCGGGGCTCTGGTCGGCGGCCTGCTCGGCGCGCTGATCGTCGGCATCCGCGCCCGGCTGAACGACCCGGTGGTGGAGAGCGCGATCGGCCTGGTCGCGCCGTTCACGATCTACCTGCTGGCCGAGGAGGTGCACGGCTCGGGGGTGATCGCGGTGGTGGTGGCCGCCCTGATCTCCGGGCAGCGCTCCATCCGCGCGAGCTATGCGACCCGGCTGCAGGACGACGCGGTGTGGCGGGCCGCGCAGCTGGTGCTGGAGTCGTTCGCCTTCCTGCTGATCGGGCTGCAGCTGCCGAAGGTCGTCGGCGAGCTGACCGGCATCTCGGCCCGCACGCTGGTGATCGCGTCGGCGGCCGTGTTCGGGACGGTGCTGATGGTGCGCCTGGTCTGGGTCTTTCTGTTCGCTTACCTGCCGCGCTGGGTGTCGCCGCGTCTCCGGCACAGCGAGCCTGCACCCCCGCCCGCGCAGGTGTTCGTCGTCGCGTGGGCCGGAATGCGCGGGGTGGTGTCGCTGGCCGCCGCCTTCGGCGTCCCGATGACCACGATGTCGGGTGCGGAGTTCCCCGGCCGCCCGCAACTGGTGTTCCTCACCTTCGTCGTGGTCGTCGGCACGCTGCTGCTGCACGGTCTGACGCTGCCGTGGCTGATCCGGGTGCTCGGGGTGCAGGGCGACGAAGCGCACCGGGACGCGCTGGCGGCGGCCGCCGCACAATCCAAGGCGGCACAGGCGGCCGCCGACCGGCTCGACGAGCTGATGGCCGAACAGGAGCCCGGCTCGGACGTGCACGACCGCGCCGCCGAGGTGCTCAGGGGCTGGAACAACCGCAGGGCGAACTCGGCGTGGGAGCGGCTCGGGCGCGACGAGGAGGACATCGGCGAGAGCCCGGCGTCGGCGTTCCGGCGGCTGCGGCTGGAAATGCTGGCCGCCGAGCGAGAGACGTTCATCGCCGAGCGCGACGCCGGACGCATCGACGACGAGGTGCTGCGCTCGGTGCTGCGCGGGCTGGACCTGGAGGAGGCGACGCTCAACCGTCGCTAGGCCGGCGGTTCGAGGTAGGCGACGATCGCGCCTGCCAGGCCGCGCCGTGCGACGTCGAGGTCGTAGTACGACCCGAGCTGGCGTTCGGAGACCAGGCCGCGCATCGCGCCGGGGATGAACGACGCCACCTCGCGGATGCGCTCGGGGTCGACGTCGACGTCGGCGAACGCCGCCTGGCAGGCCTCGATCCAGCCGCGTCCCCAGGACTGCAGTTCCGCCGCGGTCTGCGGGTAGAGCCGTTCGAGCTCGGCGCCGTCGCGGGGAAGCGCGGCGCGCAGCGTCTCGATCGCGCGGGAGTCCGGGGCGGACAGGCCGTCGAAGAGCAGGTCGATGATGGCGCTGACGCGTTCGCGCAGGGGGGCACCGGGGGTCGCCCCGGACGGCAGCCTGCCGCGGCGCTCGGCGGTGCGGCGCAGCACGGCCGCCCAGAGCCCGTCGATGTCGCCGAACTGGTATTTGACCGCGCCCCACGTCGCGCCTGCGTCCTTGGCGATGCGGTTCCCGGACGCTGCGGTCGTGTCGCCGGTGGCGAGGGCGCGCAGCGCGGCGTCCAGCATGCCGTCGCGGGTGGCCTGGCCACGCCGGTTGGTTCGCCGGGGACTCTCGGTCCGCGATGCCGACACTTGACGAATCGTAGAGGCCTCTGTGATTCTTGTCCACATGGCGAAACCGCCGCTCTCGATGAAGCCGACGGGCTGGTTCCAGGTGGCCTGGTCCGACGAGGTCGGCGTCGGCGACGTGCACACCATGCGGTACTTCGGCGAGGACATGGTCGCCTGGCGCTCGGAGACCGGCCGGGTGGTCGTGATGAACGCCTACTGCGAGCACCTCGGCGCCCACCTCGGCTTCGGCGGTCATGTCGTCGGCGAGGTGATCCAGTGCCCGTTCCACGGCTGGCAGTGGAACGCCGACGGGCGCAACGTGTGCATCCCGTACCAGGACCGGCCCAACCGCGGCCGCCGCATGCGGACCTACCCGGTGACCGAACGCAACGAGGCCGTCTACATCTGGCACGACGCCGAGGGCCGGGAGCCGTTCTTCGAGGCCCCCGACGTGTTCGCGTCGTTCGCCGACGGCAGCAGCGCCGCCGACTACTTCCCGCAGCAGCGGCTGTTCCGGCAGGGGCTGGAGATGCACCCGCAGTACGTGCTCGAGAACGGGGTCGACTTCGCGCACTTCAAGTACGTGCACGAGACGCCGATCGTTCCGGTGTTCACCCGCCACGACTTCGCCGAACCGGTGTCCTACGTGGACTTCACGATCACCTTCGAGGGCGACGACCAGCAGTCGATCGACGACGTGCGCAGCGGGGTCGAGGCGATCAACGGCGGGCTGGGCATCGCGGTGACCAAGAGCTGGGGCATGGTCGACAACCGCACCATCTCGGCCGTCACCCCGGTCGACGACTCGACCTCCGACGTCCGGTTCATGGTCTACATCGGCAGGCCGGCCAAGCCCGTGCGGGATCCCGAGCGGGCCCGCGTCAAGGCCGAGGCGTTCGGCGACGAGGTGATCCGCCAGTTCGCACAGGACATCCACATCTGGTCGCACCAACGCTATTCCGATCCCCCCGCGCTGGCCACCGCCGAGTACGAGGGATTCACCGCGATCCGCAAGTGGGCGATGCAGTTCTATCCCGACGGCCGCGGCGGCAGTGCCGCGGACCTCGCCTCGATGACCGAGAAGGGTTGCACGACATGACTTCACCGATCCGCGTGTTCCAGGTGGCGACGGGCAACGTCGGTTCCGAGATGATCCGCCGGCTGCAGCACCGGACCGACCTCGAATTGGTCGGGCTGCACTGCTACACACCGGAGAAGGTGGGTCGCGACGCCGGGGAGATCGCCGGGATCGACCCGATCGGGGTCACCGCGACAGGGACGGTGGACGAGATCATCGCCGCCGAGCCCGATGTTCTCACGTTCCACGGCGTGTTCCCCGACGAGGATCTCTACGTCGCGGTGCTCGAGGCCGGCATCGACATCGTCACCACCGCCGACTGGATCACGGGCTGGCACCGCGACACCAACCACCCGCACCCGTCGGGAAAGCCGGTGACGCAACTGCTCTCGGAGGCCTGCGCGAAGGGCGGTTCGACGTTCTACGGCACCGGCATGAACCCCGGCGTCAACCAGATCCTCGGGGTGGCCTGCTCGGCCGATGTCGCCGAGATCGAGAACGTCACCACGATCGAATCGGTCGACGTGTCCTGCCACCACTCCAAGGACACCTGGATCGAGGTCGGTTACGGCTTGCCCGTGGATGATCCGTCGATCCCGGGCAAGCTGGAGAAGTACACCCGGGTCTTCGCCGACAGCGTGCTGATGATGGCCGACTGCTTCGGCCTCGACCTCGACGAGGTGGCGTTCAGCTACGAGCTCGGCGCCTGCACCAAGGACGTCGACCTCGGCTGGTACCGACTGCCGAAGGGCTCACTCGGCGGCAATTACATCAAGTACCAGGGCATGGTAGACGGCGTGCCGCGGGTGGAGACCCACCTGGAGTGGCAGATGACCCCGCATACGGACCCGAGCTGGGACATCAAGGGCTGCTACATCACTCAGATCAAGGGCGATCCGTGCGTCTACAACAAGCACATGATCTTCCCCAAACCCGGTGTGGACCTGTCGAATCCGGAGAACTTCGCGTCGATCGGCATGACCGTCACCGGCCTGCCCGCACTCAACGCGATCCGCTCGGTGGTCGCGGCGCCGCCGGGACTGCTCACCAGCGCCGATGTGCCGCTGCGTGGATTCGCGGGGCGCTTCGCGCTCTAGATGGCCAGCTGGTGGTCGTCGGCCCCGTGCCAGGCGTCGACGGCGTCCTGCAGCGGCAGGCCGAGGGCGTTGCAGAGCCCGATCACCGTGCCGAAGCTGGGGCTTGGCATTCTTCCGACCTCGATCTTGCGCAGCGTCTCGGGTGAGATGCCGGCGTCGCGCGCGATCGTCTCGGGGTCGCGTCCGGCGCGGGCCGTCCTCATCAGCGCGCCGAGGCGTTGTCCGGCCCTCACCTGCTCCGGGCTCAGCGGTACGCGCACCATGGACGTCAGCATAGCCGGTATTCAAATACCGGAGCTGGTACCGTCGTGACGGTATAAAAATACCGACCCCGCACGGAGGCACGGACGTGATCGAACTGAAGACCGCCCAGGAGATCGACAAGATGGCGGTGACGGGTGACTTCGTCGCGCAGACATTGGCGACGCTGGCGGCCGAGGCGGAACCCGGGATGAACCTCATACATCTCGAGCACCGTGCCCGCGCACTGGTCGCCGAGCGCGGCGCCACGTCGTGCTACTGGGATTACGCGCCGTCGTTCGGCCGCGGGCCGTTTCGCAACGTCATCTGCCTGTCGGTCAACGACGCTGTGCTGCACGGCATGCCGCACGACTACGTGCTCCGTGACGGCGATGTGTTGAGCCTGGACTTCGCGGTGTCGATCGACGGGTGGGTGGCCGACGCCGCGGTCTCGGTCATCGTCGGTGACAGTGCCGACGACGCCGACACAGCGCTGATCGAGTCGACGCGGCGGGCCCTCGACGCAGGTGTCGCGGCAGCGGTGCCCGGCGGTCGGCTCGGTGACATCTCCGCCGCGATCGGCCGCGTCGCCGCCGACGCCGGCTACCGCGTCAACGTCGAATTCGGCGGGCACGGTTTGGGTCGCACGATGCACGAGGACCCGCACATTCCCAATCGCGGACGGCCGGGCCGCGGCCTGCTGTTGCGGCCGGGCATGACCCTCGCGCTCGAGCCGTGGTGGGCACGAGGCAGCGACCGCCTGGTCATCGACGCCGACGGCTGGACGCTGCGCTCGGCGGACGGGTCGAACGCGGCGCACTCCGAGCACACCATCGCGATCACCGAAGCCGGCCCGCGCATCCTCACCCCGACCCGGCTGCGCGAGCCGCGGCCCACGACCTAGCCGTCCACCTCGCGCTGAAAGGCCAGCATCGCCTCGAGCACAGCGGCGAAGGTGCGGTGCGCGGCGGCGAGGTCCCGGTCGGAGAGGCCGGCCATCGCGCGGTGGCTGTGGTCGGCCAGCGGCGTGAAGAACCCCTTCGCCACCGCCATGCCGTGGTCGGCCACCCGCAGCATCACCTTGCGCCGGTCCGTCGGGTCCGACTCGCGCTCGAGGTGGCCCGACGCGATCATCCGCTCGACCAGGTAGGTGATGGCCGCTCCGGACATTCCCATCCGGTGTCGCAGTTCGCCCGCGGTCAGCGGTGTGCCCGCCGTGTCGGCCACCATGACGTGCAGAAGGGCGCGGAAGTCGTTCACCGAGACGTCGTGCCGCGCCGCGAACAGCCGGCCGACGCGTTCGGACTCCGCGGTGAGCGCCCGTACATCCGCGGCGATCACCGCCTCCAGCTCCGCCCGGTCCACCCCGACAGCGTAGCGGTTGTTCGTTCACTTGATTAATAGTTAAGTATCTGAAATATTCTGAGGATGTCCGGTCGCTTCTCCTGGGTGCTCGCCCTCATCGTCGTCGCGCTCTCCGGTGCGCTGCTCGGCCTCGTCGGCAGCGGGGACTCCGGCAGCCAGTCGCCGGTGTCCGTGCCGTCCGATGCGGAGTCGGCACGCGTCACCGCCCTACGCACCGAATTCCCCGACGGCGACCAGGTGCCTGCCGTCCTGGTCGTCACCCGCGCCGATGGAACCGCGCTGACGCCCGCGGACATCGACGCCGCCGGACAGGCGCGCCAGCGCATGCTGGCCGTCGCCGAAACCGGCGGCGCCGCAGGCCCGCCCGTGGTGATCTCCGATGACGACCAAGCCGCGGTGACCACCGTCTCGCTGAGCGGCGAGCTGTCCGGGTTCGCCCTCAACGACGCCGTGAAGGGCCTGCGGACCGCCGCCACCGACGGTCTGCCCGCCGACCTGAGGGCCGAGGTGACCGGGGGCCCGGCGTTCGGAGCCGACATCGCCAACTCCTTCGCCGGCGCGAACTTCACCCTGCTCGCGGTGACCGCGGCGGTGGTGGCCGTCCTGCTGATCGTCACCTACCGGTCGCCGGTCCTGTTCCTGGTGCCCCTTGCCGTGATCGGCTTCGCCGACCGGGTGGCCGCCGTGGCGGGCACCGCCGTCGCCGAAGCCCTCGGCATGAGCCCGGACGGTTCGACCTCCGGCATCACCAGTGTGCTGGTGTTCGGCGCGGGGACGAACTATGCGCTGCTGCTGATCTCGCGCTACCGCGAGGAACTCGGCCGCGAAGAGGACCACCGCAACGCGCTGCGGGTCGCGGTGCGCAGCGCGGGCCCGGCGATCGTCGCGAGCAACGCCACGGTGGTGCTGGCACTGCTGACGCTGGTGTTCGCGTCCGCACCGAGCACCCGCAGCCTCGGCGTGCAGGCAGCGTCCGGCCTGGTGGTCGCCGCGGTGTTCGTGCTGCTGGTGCTGCCGCCGCTGCTGCGCGTGTTCGGCAAGCGGCTGTTCTGGCCGTTCATCCCCCGGACGGGCGCGACACCGCTCACCGAGAGCGGGGTCTGGCACCGGATCGCCGACGCGGTGGCGCGCCGCCCTGGTCGCGTCGCCGTGGTGTCGATCGCCGCGCTGGCGCTGCTGTGCACCGGCCTGCTGAGCACCCCGCTCGGGCTCTCGCAGACCGAGCAGTTCCGGGTGCAGGCCGAATCGGTCACGGGCTACGAGCGATTGGCCGACCATTTCCCCGGCGGTCTCACCGACCCCACCCGGGTGATCGGGCCCACGTCGCAGGCCGCGGCGATCCAGCGGGCCATCGACGACACCGACGGCGTGGTCTCGGCGAACCCGGCGGGGCAGTCGCCCTCGGGTCTGACGCAGTGGTCGGTGGTGCTCGACGCCGACCCCGCATCGGATCGGGCCTTCGACACCGTCGACCGCCTTCGGACGTCGGTGCACGAGGCGGATCCGGCAGCGCTGGTCGGCGGATCGGACGCGCAGGCCCGCGACATCGGCGCCGCCGCCGCCCGCGACCGCCTGGTGGTGATCCCGGCGATCCTCGCGGTCGTCCTGCTCGTGTTGTACGCGCTGCTGCGTTCCGCACTGGCGCCGCTGGTCCTGGTGGCGGTGACCGTGCTGTCGGCACTCGCGGCGATCGGCCTCGGCGGCTGGGCCAGCGTGCACCTGTTCGGCTTCCCCGCGCTCGACAACTCGACGCCGCTGTTCGCGTTCCTGTTCCTGGTGGCGCTCGGCGTCGACTACACGATCTTCCTCGTCACCCGCGCCCGCGAGGAGACACCCGAACACGGCACCCGGGAGGGCATCGTGCGCGCGGTGTCCGCGACCGGCGCCGTCATCACCAGCGCGGGCATCGTGCTGGCCGCGGTGTTCTGCGTGCTGGGCGTGCTGCCGCTGATCGTGCTCACCCAGGTCGGCATCATCGTCGGACTCGGCATCCTGCTGGACACGTTCCTGGTGCGCACCGTGATCATCCCCGCGTTGTTCACCCTGATCGGACCGCGCATCTGGTGGCCGGCGCTGCGGCCGGACCGCTAGCGTCACAAGTCGTGCAGGAACGCCTGATCGACACCGCACTCGGCCGGCTGAGAACGACGGTCGGCGGCGCGCAGACCGGCGACACCATCGTGTTCTGGCCCAGCCTGCTGATGACCGGCGAGATGTGGTCGGCTCAGGCGGCGCACTTCGGCTCCGGGCACCGCGTCGTGCTGGTCGACCCGCCCGGCCACGGCGGGAGCGAAAAGCTCACGGCGACATTCTCGTTCGAGGACTGCGCGCGCTGCGTCGTCGACATCCTCGACGCACTCGGGGTGCCGAGGGCACACTTCGTCGGCAACTCGTGGGGCGGGATGATCGGCGCCACGTTTGCCGCCCGCCATCCCGACCGGATCGGACGGGCGGTGCTGATGAACTGCACGGCCTCGGCCGCAGGCGGCAGGCAGCGGCTCGAATACGGGCTGCTGCTGCGAATGGCGGGACTGCTGCGCGGCATCCGGCCGCCGCTGACCCGGTCGGTGCTCAAGGCGTTCCTCGGACCCACCACCATGCGGACCCGCCCGGACGTGGTCGCCTACGTGCGCGACGCCGTCCAGCGCGTCGACGTCGACTCGGCCCGGTGGGCGGTGCGCTCGGTGGTGCCGCTGCGCCCGGATCAGCGCGCGCTGCTGGCCGGCGTCAGGACTCCGGTGCTGGTGGTCGCCGGCGCCGAGGACGCCACCTTCCCGATTCCCGAGACCGCCGCCATGGCCGACGCCATCACGGGTGCCTCGTTCGTCGTGCTCGACGGCGTCGCCCACCTCGCGGCACTGGAGAACCCGCCGCTCGTCAACACGCTGACCGGGGACTTCCTCGCACGCGGGTAGCGTCGTGACATGACCGACGTCGAGGCCGAACCGCTGCCGCCGTTGCACATGCGCCGCAACGACTTCGATCCCACCCCCGAACTGCGCGAGATCCGCGAGTCGACGGGTGTGCGGATCGCCAAGAGCGCCTTCGGCATGGACGTCTACCTGGTCACCCGCCACGAGGACGCCAAGGCGGTGCTGTCGGATCACCAGCGCTTCTCCAACGGGCGACCGCCCGGCTTCGTGATCCCGGGCGCCCCGGTGCTCTCGGAGGACGAACAGCAGCGCAACCGGTCGGGGAACCTGCTCGGCCTCGACCCGCCCGACCACCAGCGGCTGCGCCGGATGCTCACCCCCGAATTCACCATCCGGCGGATGAAGCGGCTCGAACCCCGGATTGTGGCCATCGTCGACGAGCACCTCGACGCGATGGAAAAGACCGGCGCCCCAGCGGATCTCGTTGAGGGCTTCGCGCTGCCGATCCCGTCGCTGGTGATCTGCGAGCTGCTGGGCGTGCCGTACGAGGACCGCGCCGACTTCCAGCGCCGGTCGGCACGCCAGCTGGACCTGTCCATCCCGATCCCCGACCGGTTCGAGCTGCAGCGGCAGAGCCGCGACTACATGCAATCGCTGGTCACCCGGGCGCGGGTGGAGCCCGGCGACGACATCCTCGGCATGATGGTGCGCGAGCACGGCGACGAACTGACCGACGACGAACTCGTCGGCGTGGCGAGCCTGCTGCTGCTGGCCGGACACGAGACCACGTCGAACATGCTCGGCCTCGGCACCCTCGCGCTGCTGCGGCACCCCGACCAGCTGGCGGCGGTGCGCGACGATCCCGATGCGGTGGCGCCCGCGGTCGAGGAGCTGCTGCGCTGGCTCTCCATCGTGCACAGCGCGATCCCCCGCATCACCACTACCGACGTCGAGGTGGCGGGAGTGCCCATCCCGGCGGGCCAGCTGGTGTTCGTGTCACTGCCGACGGGCAACCGGGACCCGAACTTCGTCGACGCACCCGAGAAGCTCGACATCTCCCGCGGCGCGATGGGGCATCTGGCCTTCGGCCACGGCGTGCACCACTGCCTCGGCGCACCGCTGGCCCGGATGGAGATGCGGATCGCCTTCCCCGCACTGCTGCGCCGCTTCCCGCGGCTCGCGCTCGCCGAGCCGTTCGAGGATGTGCAGTTCCGGTCGTTCCACTTCATCTACGGACTACGGTCGCTGGCAGTGAGCTGGTAGCAGGGGCGGTGATGAGCGGATGAGGGTCGAAGCCGAACAGGACGCGTGCATCGCGTCAGGGAACTGCGTCATGGTCGCCGACGCGGTGTTCGACCAGGACGACGACGGCATCGTCCAGGTGATCGTCGACGAGGTGCCCGCCGGCGAGGAGGACCACGCACGCGAGGCCGTGAAACTGTGCCCGGCCTCCGCACTGCGGATCGCCGCGCAGGAGTAGCGGCCGGCAGTAATTGGGATCGGTAGCCCCGGTCCCCCTCTGTACTTGTCCCACGACGGCCGACACGGCCGAGGACGAGACCACAGAGGAGCCCCCCCCCCGATGAACGCCGCCGACTACCTCGAAACCGCAGCCCACACCGGCGCGGTGGACAACGAGACGATCCGGTCCGCCGACCTCGACGTGCTGTCCCTGGAGCACACGCAGGCCTCGGCGTGGTCGAACGCGCTCGCCGACCTCCACGGCCCGATCGACGGCCCCGACCCTGCCGACGACCAGGCCCCGACCGGCCGGTCCACGGCGTTCACCAACGGCGTGGTGGCAGCCGCCATCGCGGGTGCCGTCGGCGCCTTCGCCGTCCTCGGCGTGGTCGTCTCGCAGTACTACACCGAGCCGCATTCGCCAGCGCCCGTCGCGGTCACACCCGGTGCGGTCGTCGTGCCCGCGACCCCGACCGCGGCGCCGGCGCTGCCGTCGGTCGCCGCCGTCCCGACCGTGGTGACGGCGCCCGCGAACAATCAGCCCGTCCCCGTCCGCATCAGCAACAACCGCCCGCCTGCCCCCGTCAAGGCTCCCGTGCGTCCCGCGCCCGTCGCGGCTCCCGCCCCTGCACCGGCCGCACCCGCACCGGCGCCCGCCCCGGCTGTCACGCCGACGCCGGTCGTCGTCCTCAACATCCCGGTGCCGCAGCT
>NZ_JACKSJ010000127.1 GCF_025821665.1 [Mycobacterium] manitobense | reverse complement strand
CGGCCTGGTTGGCCGGCGGCGGCGTCGCAGGCTGCCCGTCGGGTGTCGCGGCGGCTGGACGCCCGTTGGGCGGAGCCGTGGGCGCCGGTCCCTGCGCGGTCGCGTCCGCGCCCGGACCGAACAGGTCGGTGAGCGCGTCACGCACCGTCGGCCCGTAGCCGACCTTGTCGTTGTAGAACATCGCCACGCGGATCAACCGCGGGTACGACGACGCCGCATCGCTGGCCCCGGGCGAGGCGTACACCGGTTCGACGTAGAGCAGCCCGCCGTTGCCCACGGGCAGCGTCAGCAGGTTGCCCCACCGGATGCGGTTCTGGTTGTCGCGGCCGATCACACCGAGATCCTGCGAGACCGCGGTGTCGGTGGTGATCGCGTTGTTCGCCAGCTTGGGGCCGTTGACCTGTCCGGGGATAGTCAGCACCGTCAGCTTGCCGTACGTGTCCGGGTCGGAGCTCGCGCTGATGTAGGCCGCGAGGAAGTCGCGCCGGAACCGGTTCATCGCGCTCGTCAGCTGGAACGACGACGAATTGTCCTCGCGGGCCAGGTCTTTGGCGACGATGTAGTACGGCGGCTGGAAGCTGCTCGCCGTCGGGTTCGGATCCAGCGGCACGTCCCAGAAGTCCGATGTCGAGAAGAACGTCACCGGGTCGTCCACGTGGTACTTGGCCAGCAGGGCGCGCTGCACCTTGAACAGGTCCTCGGGGTAGCGCAGGTGCGCCTGCAGCTCGGGCGAGATCTCGCTCTTGGGCTTGATGGTGTCGGGGAACACCTTCATCCAGGCCTGAAGCACCGGATCCTGCTCATCCTGGGCGTACAGGGTGACGGTGCCGTCGTAGGCGTCGACCGTGGCCTTCACCGAGTTGCGGATGTAGGACACCTGCTTGTCCGGCGCGAGCCGGTTGACGGCCACCTCGTTGGAGTCGGCGGTCGCCGAGGACAACGTGGTCAGTTCCGAGTACGGGTAGTTGTCCAGCGTGGTGTAGCCGTCGATGATCCACACCATGCGCTTGTTCACGATGGCCGGGTACACGCTGGTGTCGGTGGTCAGCCACGGCGCCACCGCCTCCACCCGCTCGGCCGGATCGCGGTTGAACAGGATCTTGCTGTTCTCCCCGATCACGTTGGAGAACAAGAAGTTCCGCTCGGCGTACTTGGCGGCGAAGACGCTGCGCGTCAGCCAGTTGCCGATCTCGACGCCGCCGCTGCCGGTGTAGGTGTAGTTCTTGGTCTCGACGTTGTTCTCGTAGTCGTATTCGCGCGGTGTGCCGTTCTCGCCGACGATCGCGTAGTCCGCGGGGGTGTTGGCGATGACCGGCCCGAAGTAGACGCGCGGCTGGTCAAGCGGCGCCGGGCCGGGCCGGTCGACGGTGCCGTTGGGGCCCACGACGCTGGCCAGGAACTCCGGGTACCCGCCGTTCTGGTTCGGGTCCTCGGCGACACCGCGCACGACGTTGGCAGGTGAGGCGATGAAGCCGTTGCCGTGCGTGAAGACGGTGTGCCGGTTGATCCAGTCGCGCTGGTTGTCGATCAGCCGGTCGGGGTTGAGCTCGCGGGCGGCGACCACGTAATCGCGCAGATTGCCGTCACGAGCGACGTAGCGGTCGATCGACAGCTGGTCGGGGAAGTAGTAGAAGTTCTTGCCCTGCTGGAACTGGGTGAACGCAGGCGCGACGATGTTGGGGTCGAGCAACCGGATGTTCGACGTGGTGGCGCGGTCCGCGGCGACCTGCTGGGCCGTCGCGGCGACGTTGCCCGGGTAGTCGCGGTAGCTGACCACGTCGTCGGTCAGCCCGTAGGCCTCCCTGGTGGCCGCGATACTGCGGCTGATGTATTCGCTCTCCTTCTGCGCCGCATTGGGTTTGACGCTGAACTGCTCGACCACCAAGGGCCAGCCTGCGCCGACCACCAGCGACGACAGCAGGAGCAGCACCACACCGATCGCCGGGATGCGCAGGTCGCGCAGCACGATCGCGGAGAACACCGCGGCCGCACAGATCAGCGCGATCGCCAGCAGGATCAGCTTGGCCGGCAGCACCGCGTTGATGTCGGTGTAGCCGGCGCCGGTGAACGGCTTGCCGCCGCGGGTGTGCACCAGCAGCTCGTAGCGGTCCAGCCAGTAGGCCGCCGCCTTGAGCAGGATCAGCACACCCACCAGCGTCACGAGCTGGATGCGCGCCGACCGGCTCAGCGCACCGCTGCGCCCGGCCAGCCGGATGCCGCCGAACAGGTAGTGGCCCAGCAGGTTGGCGACGAACGCCAGGAAGACGGCGACGAACAGGAAGCTCAGCACCAGGCGGTAGAACGGCAGATCGAAGGCGTAGAAACCCAGGTCCAGGCCGAACTGCGGGTCGGTGACACCAAAGCTGCCGCCGTGCAGGAACAGCTGGATGCGCACCCAGTAGCTCTGCGCGACGAAGCCGGACAGGATGCCGATGAACGCCGGGATGCCGAGGCCGAACAACCGCAACCGGCTCATCACGGTGGTGCGGTAGCGGGCGACCGGATCGTTGGGCCCGATCGTCGGCACGAACACCGGACGGCTGCGGTATGCCAGCGCCAGGCCCGCAAAGACGATGGCGCCGATCACCAGCGTCACCACCACGAAGATCAGCAGACGCGTCAGCAGCACGGTGGTGAACACCGAGCGGTAGCCGAGTTCGCCGAACCACAGCCAGTTGACATAGCCGTCGATCAGGCGGGGCCCGATCAGCAACAGAACGACGACCGCGAGTGCGATCCCGATCAGAAAACGGCTACGTCGCGTCAGCTTCGGCATCCTCGCCGCGGGCCGCATACCCACTCGTCACTCCAGTTCTGGGGAAGTCCATCGAAGGCACGTCTGTCGACGTGGCACCAACTCTACGCACCCCTCACCGGTGCGGTGACCTAGCAGCGGGGCGGTTCGCCACCAGCGGAAAGCGTCTTCAACGCGTCGACCGTCTGCGTGAGATTCTCCGCCTTGACCAACTCGAGGCCGTCCTGCGGATCGGTCTTGGCCTCGGCGCAGTTGTCGGCGGGCACCAGGAACACTGTGGCGCCGGCCTCCCTGGCCGCCAGCATCTTGTGCGTGATGCCCCCGATCCCGCCGACCTCGCCGTCCGCGGTGATGGTGCCGGTGCCCGCGACGAACCTGCCGTCGTTGAGGTCACCGGTGGTCAGCTTGTCGACAACGGCCAGGCTGAACATCAGGCCCGCCGACGGACCGCCGATGTTCGCCAGGTTGAAGTCGATGGAGAAATCCGCCCACGGCGCGTCGAGCACGCCGACGCCCAGGAAGCCCTGCCCGCCGTCGGGGTGCTTGCCCAGCGTGATCGTGGTCTCGCCGTCGTCGGCGTTCTTGCGGCGGAAGTCGACCGTGATCGCGTCACCGGGCCGGGTGGCCTTCACGATGCCCTGGAACTCGTCGAGGGTGGCGACGGGTTTGCCGTTGACCGCGTCAATGGCGTCACCCGGCTGCAGCTTGCCCGCGGACGGCCCGGGGTCGGTGACCGACTCGACGGTGACCGCCTTCGGGTACTTCAGGTAGGCCAGCGCGGCGTACTCGGCGTTGTCCTCCGATCGCCGGAAGTCGGTGCTGTTCGCCTCGTCGATCTCGTCCTTCGACTTGTCGGGCGGATACACCAGGTCGCGGGGCACCAACTGCTCGCGGCCCGACGTCCACAGCGCCAGCGCCTGGCCGAGGGTCAGGCCGTCGCGCTGCGACACGGTGGTCATGTTCAGATGCCCGGACGTGGGGTGCACGTCGGCGCCGGGGCCCTCGATGTCCACGACCTGCTTGCCGTCGACCTCGCCGAGGGTGTCGAACGTCGGTCCCGGGCCCAGCGACACGTACGGCACCGTCGTCACCGACAGCAGCACCCCGAACGCAAGGATCGGCACCAGCGCGACCAGCAGCGTCAATACCCGCCTGTTCACGCCGCCCACAGTAGAGGCCCGGTGCGCGGTTCACTCACAGCGTGACCCGCGCACCCGCACGGGCCGCCCATGGTGAGTACCGTTGACGGCATGGCTGACCTGCCCTTCGGGTTCAACTCTGGAGACGACCCCGAACGTGACCGCAAGAAGGACCCCGACCCGGGATCCGGCGCGGGCGGGCCGTCGAATCCGTTCGGCCCCGGTTTCGGGCAGGGCGGAGCCGGCTTCGACATGTCCGAGCTCGGGCAGATCTTCAGCAAGCTCGGTGAGATGTTCAGCGGCGCCGGCGCCATGACGCCCGGCGGGCAGGCCGGTCCGGTCAACTACGACCTGGCCCGTCAGATCGCGTCGAGTTCGATCGGCTTCGTCGCACCGGTGCCGGAGAAGACCAGTTCGGCGATCGCCGACGCGGTCCGGTTGGCCGAGACGTGGCTCGACGGCGCCACACCGTTGCCTGCCGGCACCACCCGGGCGGTGGCCTGGACGCCCTCGGACTGGCTGGACAACACCCTGCAGACGTGGAAGCGGCTGTGCGACCCGGTGGCCGAGCAGATCTCCACGGTGTGGGCGTCGGCGCTGCCCGAAGAGGCCAAGAGCATGGCCGGCCCGCTGCTGGCGATGATGTCGCAGATGGGTGGCATGGCCTTCGGCTCGCAGCTCGGCCAGGCGCTGGGCAAGCTGTCGCGAGAAGTGTTGACCTCCACCGACATCGGGCTCCCGCTCGGGCCCAAGGGAGTGGCCGCGCTGATGCCGGAGGCGGTCGAGGCGCTGTCGGAGGGGCTCGAACTGCCCCGCAGCGAGATCCTGACGTTCCTCGCCGCGCGCGAGGCGGCGCACCACCGGCTGTTCAGCCACGTGCCGTGGCTGTCGTCGCAGCTGCTCGGCGCCGTCGAGGCGTTCGCCCGCGGCATGAAGGTCGACATGAGCGGCATCGAGGACCTGGCGCGCGGTTTCAACCCCGCCTCGCTGAGCGATCCCTCGGAGATGGAGCAGCTGCTCAACCAGGGCATCTTCGAGCCGAAGGCCACCCCGGAACAGGTCGCCGCGCTGGAACGGCTGGAGACGCTGCTGGCCCTGGTCGAGGGCTGGGTGCAGACCGTCGTCATCGCCGCGCTCGGCGACCGCATCCCCGGAACCTCGGCGCTGTCGGAGACGCTGCGCCGCCGCCGCGCCACCGGCGGACCCGCCGAGCAGACCTTCGCCACCCTGGTCGGGCTGGAACTGCGGCCGCGCAAGCTGCGTGAGGCCGCCGTGCTGTGGGAGCGGCTCACCGACGCGGTCGGCGCCGACGCGCGCGATGGCGTGTGGCAGCACCCCGACCTGCTGCCCGACGCCGCCGACCTCGACGAGCCCGCCGGATTCATCGACCGCGTCCTCGGCGGCGACACCAGCGGTATCGAGGACGTCATCGCCGAGTTCGAGAAGAACGACAAGAAGGACGAGGGCGAGAAGGACGGGGCCGGCTAGAACGTCCCTTTCCGCGGCGCCCGGGCCCTGTGGATAACCCGCGGTGGCGCCGGCCGGCCGTGGCACAGTCATCGCATGACGCGCTATGCGCTGGATCCGTCGATGCCGGTGCTGCTGCGGCCCGACGGTGACGTGCAGATCGGGTGGGACCCGCGGCGCGCCCTGCTGGTCCGCCCGCCCGACGGCGTCACCCCCACCGCGCTGACCGGCCTGCTGCGCGGCATGCATGCCGGCATCACGCCCGACGACCTGCGCACCGCCGCCGCCGAAGCCGGCCTTCGCGATGCCGCGGCACTGGACGATCTGCTGGCCGCGCTGGTCGACGCCGGCGTCGTCACGGTGGCGCGCACGGTGTCGCGCAGCCACCGAACCCGCACCGCGGCGATCCGCATCCACGGGCGCGGCCCGCTGTCGGACCTGCTGAGCAGCGGCCTGCGGTGTTCCGGCGCCCGGGTGTTCCAGAGCAGGCTGTCCCACGCCGAGGTCACGCCGGATTCGACGGATCTGGTGGTGCTGTCGGACTACCTGGTGACCGAACCGCGCGTCGTGCAGCAGTTGCACGCCGCGGCGATGCCACATCTTCCAGTGCACATCCGCGACGGCGCCGGCATGATCGGGCCGCTGGTGATCCCCGGCCGCACCAGCTGCCTGGGGTGTGCCGACCTGCATCGCAGCGACCGGGATTCGGCCTGGCCGGCCGTGGCGGCGCAGCTGCGCGGCACCGTCGGCTGCGCGGACCGGGCGACGCTGCTGGCCACCGCGGCGCTCGCCCTCGATCAGGTGGACCGGGTGATCCGGGCGGTCCGCGAATCCGGGGATGCGCGGCGGCCAGCCGATCCGCCCCCGACCCTCGACACCACCCTCGAGTTCGACGTCCGGCGGCACTCCATCGTGGCCCGGCGGTGGTCGCGTCATCCGCACTGCACCTGCTGAAAACGATTGTTGCCAGTTGGTGACGAGCCGCTGCGCTGAGTCGTGGATGATGGACTGGTGGCTGACATCAAACGCGGGCGCGCCGCCCGTAATGCGAAGCTCGCGAGCCTGCCCGTCGGCATGGCGGGCCGGGCCGCACTCGGTTTCGGCAAGCGGCTGACCGGCAAGTCGCGCGATGAGGTCAACGCCGAACTGATGGACAAGGCCGCCCAGCAGCTGTTCACCGTGCTCGGTGACCTCAAGGGCGGAGCGATGAAGGTCGGCCAGGCGCTCTCCGTCATGGAGGCCGCCATCCCCGAGCAGTACGGCAAGCCCTACCGCGAGGCGCTGACCAAGCTGCAACGGGAGGCCCCGCCGCTGCCCGCGGCCAAAGTGCACCGGGTGCTCGACGGCCAGCTCGGCACCAAGTGGCGCCAGCGGTTCACCTCGTTCGACGACCAGCCCGTCGCCTCGGCCAGCATCGGCCAGGTGCACAAGGCCGTGTGGGCCGACGGCCGCGAGGTGGCCGTCAAGATCCAGTACCCCGGCGCCGACGAGGCGCTGCGCGCCGACCTGAAGACGATGCAGCGGATGACCAGCGTGCTCAAGCAGCTCGCTCCCGGCGCCGACGTCGACGGTGTGGTCGACGAGCTCATCGAGCGCACCGAGATGGAACTGGACTACCGGCTCGAAGCCGACAACCAGCGCGCCTTCGCCAAGGCCTACGAGGACGACCCGAAGTTCGTCATCCCCCGCATCGTCGCCAGCGCGCCGAAGGTGCTGATCGCCGAATGGATCGACGGCATCCCGATGTCGCAGATCATCCGCGAGGGCAGCACCGAGGAGCGCGACCTGATGGGCACCCGGCTGGCGGAGCTGACCTACAGCGCGCCGCAACGGCTGGACATGATGCACGGCGACGCCCACCCCGGGAACTTCATGCTGCTGCCGAACGGACGGATGGGTGTCATCGACTTCGGCGCCGTCGCTCCCCTGCCCGGCGGGCTGCCCGTCGAGCTGGGCCAGATCATGCGGTTCGCGTTGGACGACGACTACGACAACCTGATCGCCACCATGGAGAAGATCGGATTCATCCAGCCCGGCGAGAAGGTGTCGGTCCAGGACGTCGACGACATGCTGCGGCAGTACGTGGAACCGCTGCAGGCCGGGACCTTCCACTTCACCCGCAGGTGGCTGCAGAAGATGACCGCCGTGCAGCTGGACAAGTCGGTTGCCCAGATCAAGACGGCCAGGCAGATGGACATCCCCGCCAAGCTCGCCATCCCGATGCGGGTGATCGCCTCATCGGTGGCGATCTCGTGTCAGCTCGACGCCCATGTGCCCGTCAAAGCCATTGCGACGGAGCTGGTTCCGGGATTCGCCGACGCAGCATGACTGTCCGGGGCGCCCGGCGGCGGCACTAGGCCGCCGCCGGGTTTCCCTCGGTGTTCTTGCGCGGACGCCCACGCGGCCGCTTGCGCGCGACGACGGTGCCACGGTCGAGGATCTCCCCGCCCCACACGCCCCACGGCTCCTGCCGTTCCAGCGCGGCGTTCAGGCACTCGCGCCGGATCGGGCAGTCGGCGCACAGTGCCTTGGCCCGTTCGAGGTCAGCCGGACTCTCGGCGAACCACATGTCGGGGTCGTTGAGATGACATGGCACTGCCGGCAGCTTCCGCTCGAGGCACATACCCTGCGACATCAGTTGATTCCTGCTTCCTGGTCGTTGATTCCTCGGCCATCTGATTTCTGATGGATCTGGGACCAGGTGCTCGGATCATCTCCGAAAAAACTCTGGCCACGGATCCGGTGACTGCGGGTCCGTGGCCATGTGGCGTGTCGAAGGCGTACCTAGGTGGTGCCCCGATTCACGGACGGACGAGTCGCGGTGGCGGCGCGGCGCTTGCGCGGCGCCGGAATGGCGGCGGCAGGCCACGCCGCAATAGCGGCGGCGGCTGCCGCGGACGCGTGATACGCCGCCCCGGCGCAGGTGCCGGCGACGACATAGAGGGTCCGCGACATGCCGGCAACGCCTACACCGACAAACGCGTTCGTGTTGCTGATCATGATCCGGGCACCCTCCTTCCGACTCGTCGCCCAACGTGTGATTCGAGGCTAAGCCTAACAGCGCAGCCGCACAACCTATTTTCTACCTGCGCTTTTGGCGGAATCTTTGCGATTCCTGGCCGCCTTCAGCCCCTCTCGCGCACCAGGGCCAGCACGTCGGGCCCGTACTGCTCCAACTTGCGTGCACCGATGCCCGGAATCGCCACCAGCGCGGCGTCATCGGTGGGCAGCGTCTCGGCGATGGCGATCAACGTGTTGTCGGTGAAGACCACGT
The DNA here is from genome assembly GCF_025821665.1 of [Mycobacterium] manitobense. Classification (GTDB taxonomy): domain Bacteria; phylum Actinomycetota; class Actinomycetes; order Mycobacteriales; family Mycobacteriaceae; genus Mycobacterium; species Mycobacterium arseniciresistens. The sequence continues at coordinate 3,149 of NZ_JACKSJ010000127.1, read as the reverse complement.
AGGCGGGGACTTTCAGCTCCTTGGACGTCTGCAGCCGCCACTCCTTGAGCCGCCCGAGCAGTTCCTCGTCGAGGTCGGACGGACAGGACTCGCAGCGGCGCAACATGATCGCCGGTGGAGTGGTCAGCGCGCCGTTGCAGACCCGGCATCGTGGCGTTGCGCCCTTCTGGCGACGGGGCCGACCGGGAGCGGTGTCCGACGAGGCCTGCGGTGCGAGGCCGTTGAGGAACCGCGACGGCCGCCTGCCCTGCCTGCCGCCCGGTGCGCGGGCCAGCGCCCAGCTCAGGGCGAGGTGCACGCGCGCCCTGGTGATGCCCACGTAGAGCAGGCGGCGTTCCTCCTCGACGGGTTCACTGTCGGGGCCGTGGGTCAGGGCGTGCGAGATCGGCAGCGTGCCGTCGGCGAGCCCGACCAGGAAGACAGCGTCCCACTCCAGCCCCTTGGCGGCGTGCAGCGACGCCAGCGTGACGCCCTGCACCACCGGCGGATGCCGGGAGTCGGCGCGCTGACGCAGCTCGACGACCAGGGCGCGCAGGTCCAGATGCGGCCGCAGCGCCACCTCTTCGTCGACCAGTTCGGCCAGCGCGGCGAGCGCCTCCCAGCGTTCGCGCGCCCGGACGCCCGCGGGCGCCTCGGCCGTCAGCCCGAGTGGTTCGAGCAGGTCGCGCACCACCTCGCCGAGCCCGGCGCCGGCCCCGTCGTCCTCGGTCCGCTCCGCGGCGCGCTGCAGTGCCAGCAGGGCCTGACGGATCTCCTGGCGGCTGAAGAAGCCCTCGCCGCCGCGCACCTGGAAGGCCACACCGGCCTCGGTGAGCGCCTCCTCGTAGACCTCCGACTGGGCGTTGATGCGGTACAGCACCGCGATCTCCGCCGGGGAGGTGCCGGACTCGATGAGCCGGGCGATGGCCTTGGCGACGGCGGTCGCCTCGGCGACCTCGTCGGGATGCTCGGAGAACGTCGGCTCGGGGCCGGGTGGCCGCTGCCCGACCAGGTGCAGCTTGCTGCCCGCGATGCGCCCGCGCGCACCGGCGATCACCCGGTTGGCCAGCGACACCACCTGCGGGGTTGACCGGTAGTCGCGTTCGAGGCGCACGACCGCGGCCTCGGGGTGCCGCCGGGAGAAGTCGAGAAGGTAGCGGGGGGTGGCGCCGGTGAACGAGTAGATGGTCTGGTTGGCGTCGCCGACCACGGTGACGTCGTCGCGGGAACCGAGCCAGGCGTCGAGCACCCGCTGCTGCAGCGGCGTGACGTCCTGGTACTCGTCGACCACGAAACAGCGGTAGCGGTCCCGGAACTCCTGGGCGACCGCCGCGTCGTTCTCGATCGCGGCAGCGGTGTGCAGCAGCAGGTCGTCGAAGTCGAGCAGCGCGGCGTCGTCGTTGCGTGCCTTGAGCGCCTCGTAGCCGGCGTACACCGCGGCGATGCGGGCGGCATCGAACGGGATGTCGCGGCCGATCTCGGCGACGGCGGCGGCGTAGCCCTCCGGGCTGATCAGCGACGCCTTCGCCCATTCGATCTCACCGGCGAGGTCGCGCACGTCGTCGGTGGAGGACTGCATCCCGGCCCGGTTCGCCGACTGCGCCACCACCGAGAACTTGCTGTCCAGCAGCCGCCAGCCGGTGTCGCCGACCACCCGGGGCCAGAAGTACTGCAGCTGGCGGCGCGCCGCGGCGTGGAACGTCATCGCCTGCACCGGGGCGGTGCTGGCGTCGGAGTCCTGATCCAGTGCGCGCAACCGGGCGCGCATCTCGCCGGCCGCCCGTGAGGTGAACGTCACGGCCAGCACCTGGCCCGGCGCCACGTGGCCGGCGGCCACCAGGTAGGCGATGCGCCGGGTGATGGTCCTCGTCTTGCCCGTGCCGGCGCCTGCCAGTACGCACACCGGGCCGCGGGGAGCGAGCACGGCTTCGCGCTGCTCGTCGTCGAGGTCGGTGAGCAGCGGCTCGAGCGACGAGCGGGCCTCTACCGACATGCGGTCCATCTTGACAGGGCGGTGTGACAAAAGCCCGGCGCAGTGCCGGGCATGTTCGGCGCATCGGTTAGGTTGAATCCGTTATGACTGCTTCCGATACCGCCACGTTGACCATGTACACCACCACGTGGTGTGGGTACTGCTCGCGGCTCAAGACCGCCCTGAGGTCCGAGGGGATCTCCTGGAGCGAGGTCGACATCGAGGCCGATCCGGCCGCCGCCGAGTTCGTCGGCTCAGTGAACGGCGGGAACCACGTCGTGCCCACGGTCAAGTTCCCCGACGGTTCGACGCTGACGAACCCGAGCATCAAGGACGTCAAGGCCAAACTGGCCGGATAACCGACGGCGAGCAGTCGCGAAGTGCCCCGACACGCGGGGCGAGGCGCGCAATGTGCGTCTGCTCGCGGACGTCAGTCCTGGGCCGCCCAGGACTCGATGATCTCCCTGGCGATCGAGATCGAGCCGGGCAGCAGCAGCCGTGACGGCGAGCGGCTGTTCCAGTCCCCGTGCTCGAGTGCGTCGCGGATCTCGGCCCGGGTGAACCACCCCGCCTCGGCGATCTCCCCGTCGTTGTAGGAGAACTCCTGCTCGGGGTCGCCGATCGCGTGGAAGCCCACCATCAGCGAGCGCGGGAACGGCCACGGCTGGCTGCCCAGGTACTCGACGTCGGTGACCGTCAGCCCGACCTCCTCGGCGATCTCGCGGACCACACACGCCTCGAACGACTCGCCCGCCTCGACGAAGCCGGCGAGGATGGAGAACAACCGTTCCGGCCACACCGTCTGGCGGGCCAGCACCGCGCGGTCGTGGCCGTCGTGCACCAGGCAGATCACCGCCGGGTCGATGCGCGGGAACTCCTCGTGGCCGGTCAGCGGATTCGACCGGCCCCAGCCGGCCTTGATGGGCCGGGTCGGGGCGCCGTCGACCGGACTGAAGCGGGCGCTGTCGTGCCAGTTGAGCAGCGCGGTGGCGGTCGAGACGAGCTGGGCGCTGACGTCGTCGAAGATGTGCCCCGCGCGACGCAGGTCGAGCACCTCCACCGGTTCGTCACCCGCGGGCGGCTCCAACTCGCCGCGCACCGCCCAGACGTGCCTGCCGTCGTCGAGGCGGCCGAGGAAGACCGCGTCGGCGGGCGGCGCGTCGGCCAGCGCCGCGGCCGCGCCGAGCACCACCCGACC
>NZ_JACKSJ010000126.1 GCF_025821665.1 [Mycobacterium] manitobense | reverse complement strand
GCAGATCCTCACGCTCGGCGAGCGCCTCCAGGGTGGGGGCGATCAGCTGGCCGAGATCGGTGTTGTCGAACGTGCCCTGGGTGACGTGGACCACCGCCTCGGCCCCGTGCAGATCCGGCCACCAATCCGGTAACCCCTTGTCCACCTTGCCCTTACCGGGCAGCACCGGCCCCACGAACTCGACGCTCGGCGGGAGGTCCGAACGCGGATACTCGAAGTCTTCGACCGAAAGCTGCACGATCCCGTCCGCCAGCCGGGGCCAGTCACTGATGAACACCGGCGATGACCGCGAGCCCGCCGCGGCCAGCGCCCGGTCGAATCTGCGTTGGCTGCCGCGCATGATCACGCGATGTGCGACGGTCGTCATGGGCCGATAGTCGACCCCGGGCTCCGGGCGGCGGGCCATATGATCACGCGATGTGCGACGGTCGTCATGGGCCGATAGTCGACCCCGGGCTCCGGGCGGCGGGCCAT
>NZ_JACKSJ010000125.1 GCF_025821665.1 [Mycobacterium] manitobense | reverse complement strand
GTGCGCGCTGGCGGCCGCCGCAGCCGCGGCTGTCGGCGCCGGAATCGCGCGGCTGCGCTACGGCGTGGTCGACGTCGCCGCCGCCCCGGTATCACCTGAGCACCGGGTGCACTACGTGACCGAGGCGCCCGCGGTGTTCTTCGGTCACTCGCCGCTGCAGGTTCTGGTGACGATCCTGTTCCCGGCCGCCGTCGCGGCGCTGGTGTACGCGCTGACCGCGGTCTCCACCGCGCGCGACGACCTGGGCGGATGGCCGCCGCAGGACGCCCGGCGGCCGACTTTTGATCGGCCGACTACTGGTCGACCGCCTACTGATCGAACTGGGACAGCGGACGACGCTCAACCCGTCGGCCCGCAATCACCTTCGCGCTGATCACCCCGAGCCGCAGCATGCCGCGGTAGGTCGACGGGTTCAACAACGTCGGCCACTTGGTCCGCGTCATGTGGGCGCTCAGCGGGCGGCCGGCGAACCGGTCGCGCAGCCAGCGCAGCGTCATCGGCGCCGACATCGGGTGCAGCAGCATGTGCTCGCTGAACATGTCCCGGTGGTAGGTGACGTGGGCGCCGCCGCTGCAGTAGGACTCGATCAGGACGTCGATGTCGTCGACCGACACGATCCGGTCGTGCACCGCCTGCACGATCAGCACCGGCGGGGTCGGCACGGCGGTGCCGAGCTTGATGCGGTCGAACACGGCCTGCACCTGCGGCGTCTGCAGGATCTGCTCGAGCGGTGCGTCGACGAAGTTGCCCATGTCCATGCCGATCCAGCGCAGCACGGCGTGTGCGGTCGTCATCTTCTCGATCCGCAGCAGCATCGCCTTGCCCTCTTCGGTGGCGTGCTTCTGGATCACCTCGTCGAGCTCGGGGAAGGTGTGCGTCAGCGCCGCCACCACCATCGCGGGCAGCCCGGAGAAGAAGCTGCCGTTGAGCCTGCGGAACGCGTGGCCGAGGTCGGCGACCGGCGAGCCGAGGACGGCCCCCACCACGTCGAGTTCGGGCGCGTACTCCCCGCACACCTCGGCCGCCCAGGCGGTGGCCAGGCCGCCGCCGGAGTATCCCCACAGGCCCACCGGCGCGTTGGCCGCGAGGCCGAGGCGCTCGCAGTTCTGCGCGGCCCGCACCCCGTCGAGGATGTGGTAACCCGGCTCGTACGGAGTGCCCCAGAAGCCGTCGGCGCCCTCGTGGTCCGGCACGGACACCGCCCAGCCCTCGGCCAGCGCCGCGGCGATGAGAAGGAATTCGAGCTGCGCCAGCGCGCCGATGGCCTTTGCGCCGCGCCGCAGCGCATAGGACGGGAAGCAGCGCCCGGCCACCGCGTCGATGGCGCACTGATAGGACATCACCGGACAGGGCCGCGTGGTGTCGCGCTGCGTGGGCACCACGACGGTGGTGACGCCGGCCTGCGGCTCGCCGTTCATGGACGTGGTGCGGTACAGCAGCTGGGTCGCGGTGAACTTCTGCGGGACGAGGCCGAGGAACGCCAGCTCGACGTCGCGCGACCGCAGCACGGTGCCTGGCCGGGCGTGTTCGTATCCGGCCGGCGGCTGGTAGAAGGGATCCCTGCTCGGGAGGACCGGTCGGGTCCGGGGCACGACATCCTCGTGCAGCGGCTGGCCGATCCACTCGGCGCCGGTGTCTCGTGCCGCATTGCCCAAGTCCATCCGGCCACTATCCCTTAAGAGGTCGTTAAGAAGCCAGCCGACTCACCCGGGCGGCCGCAACGCGGCGAACTCGTCGGTGACGCGGTAGCGCGACTCGGCGAACCGGAACAGCGCCGGCGGCCGGCCGCCGCTCTTGCCCGAGCGTGCGGTGGTGCCGGTGCGGCTGATCACCTGGCGCCGTTCCAGCACCCGCTGCAGATTGGTGGCGTCGACCTGGTAGCCCAGTGCGGCGCCATAGATGTCGCGCAGCGTCGACAGCGCGAACTCTTTGGGAGACAACGCGAATCCGATGTTGGTGTAGGAGAGTTTGGCCGCCAGCCGGGCATGGGCGTGCTGCACCATCGGGCCGTGGTCGAACGCCATCTCCGGCAGCGCGCTGACCGGGTGCCACCGCGTGTCGGCGGGCAGGGCCGGCGTGGCGGGGGAGGGCACCAGGCCGAGGAAGGTGGAGGCGATGGTGCGGGTTCCGGGCACCCGGGATGGGTCGGAGAACACGGCCAGTTGTTCGAGGTGAGCGAGTTCACGCAGGTCGACCTTCTCGGCGAGCTGGCGACGCACCGAGCTGATCAGGTCCTCGTCGTCGCCGAGCCGCCCGCCCGGCAGTGACCACCTGCCGCGTTCGGGGGCCAGCGCCCGCTGCCATAACAGCACGTGAAGGGCGGGTTGGCGGGTGTCGAGCCCACGAACCTGGAACACGACGGCGAGCACCTCGTGGGCAGTGCTACGATTGGGCATGTTTTCGATCATAAGTCGAAAACCTCACCGATCGAAGGAGGCGACCGTGACGGTTCTGGACCGGACGTTCGCAGGAGACCACTCCGGAAGCTTGGCAGACGACGTCGTGCCCACCGAGGAGTGGGCGGCCGAGATCCGGCGGCTGGCCCGCCAGCGCGGCGCCACCGTGCTGGCGCACAACTACCAGCTGCCCGAGATCCAGGACGTCGCCGACCACGTGGGTGACTCGCTCGCGCTGTCGCGGATCGCCGCGGAGGCGCCCGAGGACACGATCGTGTTCTGCGGCGTGCACTTCATGGCCGAGACCGCCAAGATTCTCTCGCCGCAGAAGACGGTGCTCATCCCGGACCAGCGGGCGGGCTGCTCGCTGGCCGACTCCATCACCGCCGACGATCTGCGGGAGTGGAAGGCCGAACACCCCGACGCCGTGGTGGTGTCCTACGTCAACACCACCGCCGCGGTGAAGGCGCTGACCGACATCTGCTGCACGTCGTCCAACGCCGTCGAGGTGGTGGCCTCCATCCCGGAGGACCGCGAGGTGCTGTTCCTGCCGGACCAGTTCCTGGGCGCCCACGTCCGGCGCGTCACCGGCAGGACGAACCTGCACGTGTGGGCCGGCGAATGCCACGTGCACGCCGGGATCAACGGTGACGAGCTGGCCGAGCAGGCCCGCACTCACCCCGATGCGGAGCTGTTCGTCCACCCCGAATGCGGTTGCGCAACATCGGCTCTCTATCTCGCGGGCGAAGGGTCGTTCCCGGCCGACCGAGTGAAGATCCTGTCCACCGGTGGCATGCTCGACGCCGCCCGCGAGTCCAAGGCACGCCAGGTGCTGGTGGCCACCGAGGTCGGCATGCTGCACCAGTTGCGCCGTGCCGCACCGGAGATCGACTTCCAGGCCGTCAACGACCGGGCGTCGTGCAAGTACATGAAGATGATCACCGCCGGTGCGCTGCTGCGCAGCCTGACGCACGGCACCGATGTCGTCGACGTCGATCCCGAGACCGCCCGGCTGGCCCGGCGCAGCGTGCAGCGGATGATCGAGATCGGTCAGCCCGGCGGCGGGGAATGACGCCTCCGGCTGACGAGCGCTTGCGCGAGGAGCGTGTCACCGCGTGCGGCGGCGGCATGTGGCAGGTCCGCGCCGACGTCGTGGTGGTCGGCACCGGGGTGGCGGGACTCGTCGCCGCGCTCACCGCGCAGCGCCGCGGTAGCAGGGTGCTCGTGCTCAGCAAGGCCTCGGAGTCCGAAGGGGTGACGGCAACCTTCTACGCCCAGGGTGGCATCGCGGTGGTGCTGCCGGACGGCCTGGCCGACACCGACGACTCGGTGACCGCCCACGTCGCCGACACGCTGGCCGCCGGCGGTGGCCTGTGTGACCCCGACGCGGTCATGTCGATCGTCGCCGACGGCTACCGTGCCGTGGCCGACCTCGTCGACGACGGCGCCCGCTTCGACGAGAGCGCAAGCGGGCGTTGGGCATTGACCCGCGAGGGCGGGCACACCCGGCGCCGCATCATCCACGCGGGCGGCGACGCCACCGGCGCCGAGGTGCAGCGTGCGCTCGACCGGGCGGCGGCCCGCCTCGACATCCGGCGTGACCACGTCGCGCTGCAGGTGCTGCACGACGGCGCCGCCGTGACGGGCCTGCTGGTGCTCAACGCCGACGGCCTCGGCGTGGTGCACGCCCCGACGGTGATCCTGGCGACCGGCGGACTGGGCCAGCTCTACTCGGCCACCACCAATCCGGAGGGGTCGACCGGTGACGGTGTCGCGCTGGCACTGGAGGCGGGCGTCGCGGTGAGCGACGTCGAGTTCACACAGTTCCACCCGACCATGCTGTACACCGGACCCGGTGGCGGCCGCCGCCCGCTGGTCACCGAGGCGATCCGGGGTGAGGGTGCGAACCTCGTCGACGGGAGCGGCGCGCCGGTGACCGCGGGAGTGCACCCGATGGGTGACCTCGCGCCCCGCGACGTGGTCGCCGCGGCGATCGACGACCGGCTGCGGCAGACCGGTGACCCCTGCGTGTTCCTCGACGCCCGGCGCATCGACGACTTCGAGCGCAGGTTCCCCACCGTCACCGCGGCATGCCACGCGGCAGGCGTCGACCCCGTCCGCGAGCCGATTCCGGTCGTGCCGGGCGCGCACTACAGCTGTGGCGGCGTGATCACCGACGTCGCAGGCCGCACCTCGCTGCCCGGCCTGTTCGCGGCGGGCGAGGTGGCCCGCACCGGCATGCACGGCGCGAACCGGTTGGCATCCAACAGCCTGCTCGAAGGCCTGGTGGTGGGCGGTCGCGCCGGCCGCGCGGCCGCCGGGCACGCCGCGGCCTGCGGAACAGCCTGCTCGAAGGCCTGGTGGTGGGCGGTCGCGCCGGCCGCGCGGCCGCCGGGCACGCCGCGGCCTGCGG
>NZ_JACKSJ010000124.1 GCF_025821665.1 [Mycobacterium] manitobense | reverse complement strand
CAGGCCGGTATCGGCGCGGGCACGCTCGTGCAGCACGTCGGCGTCGAGCGGGAAGTCGGCGGCGACGGTGGCCATCATCTCCCGGATCGCCTGGGCCTCCGCGCTGTACCGCGGGGTGGCCAGGTCGTCGAGGTGGATGACATCGGCTGTGGTCTCGGTCACAGCACTTATGTTACTGTCAGTTTCGTAATGGCGACGGAAATTGGGCGACCCCGTAACCGGGGCATCGACGAGGCGGTGCTGCGCGCGACCGTCGAGTTGCTCGGCCAGGTCCCGTACGCCGAGTTGTCCGTCGACGCCATCGCCGCGCGAGCCGCCACCTCCAAGCCGGCCATCTACCGGCGCTGGCCGAGCAAGGCCGCGTTGGTGCACGAGGCCGTCTTCCCGCTCGACGCCACCACCGAATTGGTGTTCACCGGAACGCTTCGACGCCACCACCGAATTGGTGTTCACCGGAACGCTT
>NZ_JACKSJ010000123.1 GCF_025821665.1 [Mycobacterium] manitobense | reverse complement strand
GCTCACCGGTGTCCGTGCCGTCGCGGCGCTGTTGGTGGTGCTCACCCACGCCGCGTACACCACGGGTAAGTACCCGCAGGGCTACTACGGGCTGACCCTCTCGCGCGCGGAGATCGGGGTGCCGATCTTCTTCGTGCTGTCCGGTTTCCTGTTGTTCCGGCCCTGGGTGAAGGCTTCCGCGGCGGGGCGGTCGGCCCCGTCGGTGCGTCGGTACGCCTGGCACCGGGTGCGCCGGATCATGCCCGCCTATGTGGTGACCGTGCTGGTCGCCTACGCGATCTACCACTTCCGGGAGGCCGGGCCGAACCCCGGC
>NZ_JACKSJ010000122.1 GCF_025821665.1 [Mycobacterium] manitobense | reverse complement strand
GCCCGCCGGTGCCGCCGCTCGACGTGCGGCCCGGCGACCGCGTCGCCGTCACCGGCCCCAGCGGGTCGGGCAAGACCACGCTGCTGCTCGCGACCGCCGACAGATGCCGCGAAACTGGCCTCGCCGCAGGGTTCTTCGGTGAGGACGGGCATCTGTTCGCGACCACGGTGCGGGACAACCTGCTGGTCTCCCGCGGCGACGCCACCGATGACGAGCTGCGATCCGCACTGAACCGCGCCGGCCTGACCGACTGGCTCGACACGTTGCCCGCCGGCCTGTCCACCGTGCTGGTGGGCGGCGGGGCGGCGGTGTCGGCCGGCCAGCGCCGGCGCCTGCTGCTGGCGCGGGCACTGGTGTCGACCTTCCCGGTGGTGCTGCTCGACGAGCCCACCGAACACCTCGACGCCGCCGACGCGCAGCGACTGCTCGCCGAACTGCTCACCCCCGGCGCCCTTTTCCCGGCCGACCGCGCGGTGCTGGTGGCCACCCACCACTTGACACCCGACATCGACTGTCTGCGACTCGACCTCGCCTCCGGGCGGGTAATCTCCGACGCATGACCGACCCGGACAAGCCAGAGCACTCGCCAACGGATCCGTCGTCGTCCGCGCCGCCGCCACCACCACCACCGGGTCCCCCGCCGGGCTATCAGTACGGCGCCCAGCCCGGTGGGTATCCGCCGCCCCCTCCGCAGCCCTACGGCGGTTACCCGTACGCGCAGGCGCCTACCGCCCCGAAGAACGGCATCGGCATCGCCGCGCTCGTCGTCGCGATCATCGGGCTGTTCACCGTGTTCGGCGGCATCGTGCTCGGTGTCGCGGCCATCGTCCTCGGCTTCATCGGGCGGGGCCGGGCCAAGCGCGGCGAGGCCACCAACGGCGGGATCGCCACCGCGGGCATCGTGCTCGGCTTCCTCGGCGTGATCGTGTCGATCGTCGCCATCGCGCTGTCGATCTGGGGATTCAGCGAACTCGGCGGCGCCGACCTCGTCGACTGCCTGCAGCGCGCCGGCAACGACGTCGAGGCCCAGCAACAGTGCGAGGAAGAGTTCACCAACAACATGGAGGACCAGTTCAGCGTCACGCTGACACCGACCGCCACGCCCTAGCGGCCAGGGAAGTACTTCACCACGCCCTCCTGCACCACCGTGGCGAGCAGCGCGCCGGACCGGTCGAAGAAGTGCCCGGTACCGAGCCCGCGCGACTCGGCGGCGACCGGTGACGTCGTGGAGTAGAGCACCCACTCGTCGAACCGCACCGGCCGGTGGAACCACACCGAGTGGTCCATGGTCACCGCGAAGATGCGGTCATGTCCCCAGGACAGGCCGTGGGTGGTGATGATCGAGTCGAGAACCGTGGTGTCCGAGCTGTAGACCAGCGCCGCGGTGTGCAGCACCGGGTCGTCGGGCATCGTGCCGTCGGCCTTGAGCCACACCTGGTTGTAGTCCAGCCGCTCGCCCTTGTCGCGCATCACCCAGGCCGGGTCGTTGGTGTAGCGCCACTCGATCGGCCGCAGCGCCTCCACGAAGTGCGGCACCGTCTTCTCGTATCCGCGGAGCAGGTCGTCGATCGTGGGCAGGCTGTCCGGTCCGGGAACCGGCGGCGCCTCGACGGCGTGCTCGAGGCCACGGCCGCCGTTCATGAACGACACCAGCGCGGTGGTCAGCAGCAGGTCACCCTGGCGCACGTCGACCCTGCGGTTGGCGAAGCGGCGCTCGTCGCGCAACCGGTGCACGTGGAACTCCAGGTCGCGGGTGGGGTCCCCACCGGCGATGAAGTGTGCCGACAACGCACTCGGCGCGATCGGGACGTCCAGCGAACGGCCGGCCGCCACGAAGGCCTGTGCCATCATCTGGCCGCCGAACGTGCGGATCGGGTTCTTGCTCGGATGCCTGCCGACGAACGTCGCGTCGTCGACGCGGTGGAGGTCGAGGACCGCCAGCAGCTCATGGAAATCGGCTGCCGCCAAGAGTCCCCCTCATCCGGTCGTCCGTCTAGACCCGCATCGGACTACACATCGTCCTCCCCGATCCGGTGCACATGGATCAGATTGGTGGAGCCTACTGTGCCGGGCGGAGCGCCCGCGATGATGACCACCAGGTCGCCGCGCTTGTAGCGGCCGAGCTCCAGCAGCGACTTGTCGACCTGCCGGATCATGCCGTCCGTGGTCTGGATGTGCGGGACGATGAACGTCTCGGTGCCCCAGCTCAGCGCCAGCTGGCTGCGGACCTCGGGCAGCGAGGTGAAGGCCAGCAACGGCAGCGGCGTGTGCAGCCGGGCCAGCCGGCGCACCGTGTCCCCCGACTGGGTGTAGGCGACCAGCGCCTTGGCGTCGAGGCGCTCACCGATGTCACGAGCCGCATACGAGATCACCCCGCGTTTGGTGCGCGGCACGTGCGTCAGCGGCGGCACCACCACCGAGTTCTCCTCGACCGCGCAGACGATGCGTGCCATCGTCCTGACGGCGTCGAGGGCGTATTTGCCGACCGACGTCTCACCGGAGAGCATCACCGCGTCGGCGCCGTCGAGCACCGCGTTGGCGACGTCGGAGGCCTCGGCGCGGGTGGGCCGGGAGTTCTCGATCATCGACTCGAGCATCTGGGTGGCGACGATCACCGGCTTGGCGTTCTCCCGGGCCATCTGGATGGCCCGCTTCTGCACCAGCGGCACCTCCTCGAGCGGGAGCTCGACACCGAGGTCACCGCGGGCGACCATGATCGCGTCGAAGGCCAGCACGATCGCCTCGAGGTTGTCGATGGCCTCGGGCTTCTCCAGCTTGGCGATCACGGGGACCCGCCGGCCGACTCGGTCCATCACCTCGTGCACCAACTCGATGTCGGCCGGTGAGCGCACGAACGACAGCGCGACCAGGTCCACGCCGAGCCGCAGCGCGAACTCGAGGTCCTCGACGTCCTTCTCCGACAGCGCGGGCGCCGAGACGTTCATGCCTGGCAGCGACATGCCCTTGTTGTTGCTGACCTTGCCGCCCTCGGTGACGGTGCACACGACGTCGGTGCCGTCGATGCTCTCGACGGTCAGCCCGACGTTGCCGTCGTCGACCAGCACCCGGTCACCCGGGTTGGCGTCCTCGACGAGCCGCTTGTATGTGGTGGACACCCGGTCGTGGGTGCCCTCGACGTCGTCGACCGTGATGCGCACGGTCTCGCCCGCGGTCCACTCGGTGGGACCGTCGGCGAAGCGACCGAGCCGGATCTTGGGGCCCTGAAGGTCGGCGAGGATGCCGACCGCGTGGCCGGTGGCGTCGGAGGCCGCGCGCACCCATTTGTAGTTGGCCTCGTGGTCGGGGTAGTCGCCGTGGCTGAAGTTCAGCCGCGCGACGTCCATTCCCGCCGTCACCAGGGCTTTGACTTTCTCGTCGCTGGCGGTGGCCGGGCCGAGGGTACAGACGATTTTTCCGCGTCTACTCACGTTGCCTCAATATAGTCCCTAATCGATTCAGACGACGGCCAACGGCAGCGCGCCGGGGATGACGGGTGCGGGCAGATCCGACTCACCCATCAGGTAGGCGTCGACCGCGTGCGCCGCGCTGCGGCCCTCCGCGATGGCCCACACGATCAGCGACGCGCCGCGGTGGGCGTCGCCGCACACGAAGACGCCGGAAGCGTCGGTCTGCCAGTCCGAACCGCACGGCAGCGCACCGCGGCGGTTCAGCGTCAGCCCGAGTCCGTCGAGCAGCGGCATGTGCTCCACACCGTCGAATCCGATCGCCAGCAGCGCGAGCTCGCACGGGATCTCCAGGGTCTCGCCGACCGGCACGATGTGCCGCCTGCCCTCGGCGTCCCGCTCCACCGTGACCTCGGCGATCTCGAGCGCCCGCAGGTTGCCTGCGCCGTCGCCGATGAACCGCTGCACGGCCACCTCGTAGCGCCTGTGCCCACCCTCGGCGTGCGCGGGTGAGAGCCGGGTGCGCAGCACCAGCGGCCACGTCGGCCACGGTGACCGGGTGTCGTCGCGCTGCTCGGGCGGTTCGGGGTTGTAGTCGAGCTGGGTGACCGACGCCGCGCCCTGGCGATGCGCGGTGCCAAGGCAGTCGGCGCCGGTGTCGCCGCCGCCGATGATGACGACGTGCTTGCCCGCGGCCGAGATCGTCGACGGGCCGTCGCCCTCGCACTCCTTGTTGGCGGGCACCAGGTGCTCCATCGCCAGGTGCACGCCGTTGAGTTCGCGGCCCTCGACGTCGTTGTCGCGGGCGCGCAGCGCGCCGACGGCGAGCACCACCGCGTCGTAGCGGGCCCGCAGCTGCTCGACGGTGAGGTCGACACCGACCTCGCACTCGGTGACGAAGCGGGTGCCCTCGGCGCGCATCTGGGCCAGTCGCTGGTTGAGCGTCGACTTCTCCAGCTTGTACTCCGGGATGCCGTACCGCATCAGGCCGCCGAGCCGGTCGTCACGTTCGTAGACCGTCACGTCGTGGCCGGCGCGGGTGAGCTGCTGGGCGGCCGCCAGGCCGGCAGGCCCGGAGCCCACCACCGCGACCCGCTTCCCGGTGGCGATGGCCGCCGGCTGGGGTTCCACGATGCCCATCGCCCAGGCGTGGTCGGCGATGGTGTTCTCGATCCGCTTGATCGTGACGCTGCCGCCGGTGCGGTCCTCCCCGATCGACAGCACGCAGGCCGCCTCGCACGGCGCCGGGCACAGCCGTCCGGTGAACTCCGGGAAGTTGTTGGTGGCGTGCAGCCGGTCGCTGGCGGCGTCCCACCGCCCGCGGCGGACCAGGTCGTTCCACTCCGGGATCAGGTTGCCCAGCGGACAGCCCGCGGTTCCGGAGTGGCAGAACGGGATTCCGCAGTCCATGCAGCGGCGGGCCTGCTGGGACACCTCCGCTGCGCGGTCCTGCGGGCTCTGCCGCTCGTAGACCTCGTGCCAGTCGCCGACCCGCTCGTCGACCGGCCGCTTGGGCGCTTCGACCTTGTGCACCTTGAGAAATCCGCTGGGATCAGCCACGGCTCGCCTCCATGATCGCGGTGTCGACGTCGCGGCCCTCGGCCTTGGCCATCCGGGTCGCCTGCAGCACGCGCTGGTAGTCGCGCGGCATCACCTTGGTGAACTGGGCGCTGCGGCGCGGCCAGTCCGACAGCACCGACGTCGCCAGGGTGCTGCCGGTGCGGCGGGCGTGCTCGGCGACCACGCCGTGCAGCCACACCAGGTCTTCGGGTTCGAGACGCTGCAACTCGACCATCGCGGTGTTCACCCGGGCCGGGTCAAGGCCGAGCACGTAGGCGATACCGCCGGACATGCCTGCCGCCATGTTGCGGCCGGTGCGGCCCAGCACCACCACCCGGCCGCCGGTCATGTACTCGCAGGCATGGTCGCCGACCCCCTCGACGACGGCGAGCGCGCCGGAGTTGCGGGCGCAGAAGCGTTCCCCGACCCGGCCGCGCAGGAACACCTCACCCGAGGTGGCGCCGTAGAGCAGGGTGTTGCCTGCGATCACGTTGTCCTCGGGCAGGAACAGCACGTCATCGGGCGGCCGCACGATCACCCGGCCGCCGGAAAGGCCTTTGCCCACATAGTCGTTGGCGTCGCCGATCAGCTCGAGGGTGATGCCGGGCGGGAGGAACGCCCCGATCGACTGGCCCGCCGACCCAGTGAGGGTGATGTTGATGGTGTCGTCGGGCAGGCCGGCGGCGCCGTAGCGCCGGGTGACCTCGGCGCCGAGCAGGGTGCCGACGGTGCGGTTGACGTTGCGTACCGGCAGTTCCAGCCGAACCGGGTGGGCGTCCTCGAGTGCGCCCTCGGCCAGCTGAATCAGCGTCTGGTCCAGCGCCTGGTCGAGTGCGTGGTACTGGTCCTTCACCTTGCGCCGCTGGGTGATCTCGGCGCCGTGCGCGTCGGTCGGCACCGCGAAGATCGGGGCCAGGTCGAGCCCCTTGGCCTTCCAGTGCGCGACACCGGCGGCGGTGTCCAGCATCTCGGCGTGCCCGACGGCCTCGTCGATGCTGCGGAACCCGAGGTCGGCCAGATAGCGGCGGATGTCCTCGGCGATGAACCGGAAGTAGTTCTCCACGAACTCGGGCTTGCCGTTGAAGCGGGCCCGCAGTTCGGGGTTCTGGGTGGCCACGCCGACCGGGCAGGTGTCGAGGTGGCAGACGCGCATCATGATGCAGCCGGCCACCACCAATGGTGCGGTGGCGAAGCCGAACTCCTCGGCGCCGAGCAGAGCGGCGACGATCACGTCGCGCGCGGTGCGCATGCCGCCGTCGCACTGGACGGTGATGCGGTCACGCAGACCGTTGAGCATCAGCGTCTGCTGTGCGTCGGCAAGGCCGATCTCCCACGGCGCGCCTGCGTGTTTGAGCGATGTCAGCGGCGCCGCGCCGGTGCCGCCGTCGTAGCCGGAGATCAGCACCACGTCGGCGTGCGCCTTGGAGACTCCCGCGGCCACGGTGCCCACGCCGACGCTGGCGACCAGCTTGACGTGGATGCGGGCCTGGTCGTTGGCGTTCTTGAGGTCGTGGATGAGCTGGGCGAGGTCCTCGATGGAGTAGATGTCGTGGTGCGGCGGCGGTGAGATGAGCCCGACGCCCGGTGTGGAGTGCCGGGTCTTGGCGATGTTCGGATACACCTTGTAGCCCGGGAGCTGGCCGCCCTCACCGGGTTTGGCGCCCTGGGCCATCTTGATCTGGATGTCGCTGGCGTTGATCAGGTAGTCGCTGGTGACGCCGAAGCGGCCGGAGGCCACCTGCTTGACGGCGCTGCGGCGGCGCGGATCGTAGAGGCGGTCGACGTCCTCACCGCCCTCACCGCTGTTGGACCGGCCGCCGAGGTTGTTCATCGCGATGGCCATGGTCTCGTGCGCCTCGGCGCTGATGGAGCCGTAGCTCATGGCGCCGGTGTTGAACCGGGTGACGATCGAGTCGACGGACTCCACCTCGTCGAGCGGGACCGGCGGGCGGACGTCGGTGCGGAACTCGAACAGCCCGCGCAACGCACCGCCGTCGCGGGCCAGCCGGTTCACCTCGTCGGAGTACTGGCGGAACACCTCGTGACGGCCGGTGCGGGTCGAATGCTGCAGCAGGAAAACCACTTCGGGGGTGAACAGGTGCAGCTCGCCCTCGCGACGGAAGGCGTACTCGCCGCCGACCTCGAGGCGTCGGTGCACGCGTTCGGTGGGGTTCTCGGGATAGGCGCGGCGGTGCCGGAGCTTGACCTCCTCGGCGATGACGTCGAGTCCGATGCCGCCGAGCTGGGTGGGGGTTCCGGTGAAGTACTCGTCGATGACGTCGCGGTCGATGCCGACGGCCTCGAAGGCCTGGGCGGCGGTGTAGGACGCGACGGTGGAGATGCCCATCTTGCTCATCACCTTCGTGACGCCCTTGCCCAGCGCCTTGAGGTAATTGCGGACGGCGGTGGCCGGTTCGATGCCGGTCAGCTCGCCCTCGCGGATGAGGTCCTCGATCGACTCGAACGCCAGGTACGGGTTGACGGCGGCGGCTCCGAAGCCGATGAGCATGGCGATGTGGTGGACCTCGCGGGCGTCGCCGGATTCGACGACCAGCGCCACGGCGGTGCGCTCCTTGGTCCGCACCAGGTGGTGGTGCACGGCCGACACTGCGAGCAGGGACGGGATCGGGGCGCGGGTGTGGTCTGAGTCGCGATCCGAGATCACCAGGGTGCGGGAGCCTTTGGCGATCGCGTCGCAGGCGCGGTTGCGGAGTTCGTCGAGGGCGTCGGCCAGGCCTTCGCCGCCGCGCTCGACGTCGTAGAGCGCCTTGAGGACGGTGGTGCGCAGACCGGGGTGCTCGCCGTCGGCGTTGATGTGGACGATCTTGTTGAGCTCGTCGTTGTCGAGGACCGGCCACTTGACCAGGATCTGGCGGCAGGAGGCGGCGGTGGGTTCGAGCAGGTTCTGCTCCGGGCCCATCACCCGGGACATGCTGGTGACGACCTCCTCGCGGATGGCGTCCAGCGGCGGGTTCGTCACCTGGGCGAACAACTCGACGAAGTACTCGTAGAGCAGGCGGGAACGTTCCGACAGCACCGCCGTGGGGGTGTCGGTGCCCATGGAGCCCAGGGGTTCGGCGCCGGAGGCGGCCATCGGGGTGAGCAGGATGCGGAGCTCTTCCTCGGTGTAGCCGAAGGAGATCTGCCTGCGGACGACCGAGTCGTGGTTGGGCTGCACCCTGGCGCGGTCGGGCAGGGTCGCGAGGTCGAGGAGGCCGGCGTGCAGCCATTCGCCGTACGGTTCGGCCTTCGAGAGCTGTTCCTTGATCTCGTCGTCGGGAACGATGCGGCCCTCGGCGGTGTCGATGAGCAGCATCCTGCCCGGCTGCAGGCGGCCCTTGGCGACGATCTGGCAGGACGGCACGTCGAGCACCCCGGCCTCGCTCGCGAGGATGAGCCGGTCGTCGACCGTGCGCCACCAGCGTCCGGGCCGTAATCCGTTGCGGTCCAACACCGCTCCGACGACGGTGCCGTCGGTGAAGGTGACGCAGGCCGGACCGTCCCACGGTTCCATCAGGGAGGCGTGGAATTGCCAGAACGCGCGCTCGGCGGGGTCCATGGCCGAGTCGTTCTCCCACGCTTCGGGAATCATCATCAGCACGGCGTGCGGCAGCTCACGGCCGCCGAGGTGCAGGAGTTCGAGCACCTCGTCGAATGACGCGGAGTCGGACGCCTCGGGCGTGCAGATCGGCGAGAGCCGGCTGATGTCGCCGGGGATCTTCGCGCTGGCCAGCATCGCTTCGCGGGCATGCATGCGGTTGCGGTTACCGCGCACGGTGTTGATCTCGCCGTTGTGGGCGACGAACCGGAACGGGTGTGCCAGCGGCCAGGACGGAAAGGTGTTGGTGGAGAAACGGCTGTGCACGATCGCCATGGCGCTCACGCAGCGCTCGTCGCGCAGGTCGGCGAAGAACTGCGGCAGCTGGACGGTGGTGAGCATGCCCTTGTAGGCGATGGTGCGGCTGGACAGCGTCGGGAAGTAGGCCTCGGCCTCGGCTTCGGCCCGCTTGCGCAGGGGGTAGACGCGGCGGTCGAGGTCGATGCCGCCGGGGCGGGCGCCGTTGGTCCCGGGGGCGGCGACGAAGAGCTGGGAGAAGTAGGGCATACAGCTCAGCGCGGTGGCGCCGACACCCGCGCCGTCGGGGGTGACGGGCAGCTTGCGCCAGCCGAGGATCTCCAGACCCTCCTCGCCGGCGATGGCCTCGATGTGCTGGGTGGCGGCGGCGCGGGCGGCCGAATCCTGCGGCAGGAAGCAGAGTCCCGCGGCGAAGGTGTTGCAGCCGTTGTCGGTGGGCGCGGGGAGGTCGAAGTCGACGACGTCGCGGAAGAGTTCGACCGGGAGCTGGATGAGGATGCCAGCGCCGTCACCGCTGTTCGTCTCCGCGCCGGCGGCGCCGCGGTGGTCGAGGTGTTCGAGGGCGACGAGGCCGTCGGCGACGATGGAGTGGGTGCGGCGGCCCTGGATGTCGGTGATCATGGCGACGCCGCAGGAGTCGGCCTCGTTGGCGGGGTCGTACAGACCTTGCGGTCGAGGAAATGCCGAGAACAGCATTCGTTTGGTACCTCCGCAGTCCGGATTCTTTCGATTCCGGGACTGCACCGGCCCGAAGAGCCAGTGTATCAGCGGAGGTGGGTTGCTACCCGTCGAGAAGAGTCGGGACCAGCGGAAACCCGGGGAGGTTGCGCACCACGGTCCAGGCGGTCACGGTGACCACGAGCACAGCTATGGCCGCGATAGGCATGAGGCGGCGCCCGAGCCGCCACCGCACCGCGAACCACAGTGCCAGCAGCGGGAGGCCGACGAGCAGGAAGACGTTGTCGGACACCGCTGCCGCGACGTCGCCGTGCAGCAGGTCGTGCGTCATGCGCAGGCCACCGCAGGCCGGGCAGTCCCAGCCGGTCAGCTGCTTGAAGGGGCAGCCGGGGAACAGGAAGCCGGGGCGGTGCGGATCGGCGATGCCGATGTAGGCGAGGCAACCGGCCACCACCGCGCCGGTTCCCAGCGCGCCGTACAGCCGGGTGCGACTGCTCGATGCGACGCTAGGTTCCATCGCGCAGCGGACGTCCCTGCGGGTCGCGCACCTTGTCGGTGAGGATGAGGATGGCGTCGACGATGCCCCAGATGACGGCGCCGATGCCGCAGGTCACGAGGCCCACGACGAGCTGGATGACGCCGAGCTTGGTGTCACCCATGTAGATGCGGCCGATGCCGACGAGTCCGAACAGGCCGATGAGCTGGAGGAGTCCGGCGACGATTTTCGACTTGTCGGAGAACGGCTCACCGGTCATCGGGTGACGGCCGAAGGGCGCCATCTGGTCGTACTGGCCGGGGGGTGGGTACTGGCCGGGTGGCGTGCCGTACTGCCCTGGGGGCGGGTACTGCCCGGGCGGGGTGCCGTACTGCCCGGTCGTGCCGTACTCACCGGGCGTGCCGAACTGGCCGGCCGATCCGTACTGGCCGGGCGGAGTCTCGTGCTGGCCGGGAGGCGGCGGGTATTGCCCCGGAGGAGGTGGCGGGGTCGTGCCCTCTGAGCTGCTGCCGAACTGCGCGGGATCGGTCATGCCGCCAGCATGCCAGAACCCCCGGTTCCCCATAAGGGAGGGAAACCGGAAAAGGTGGTGGCGGCTTTCAGAAGGGTGGTGGTTCGTCGCCGGGTTGCGGTGGTGGCTTGGGGGTGAACAGTGCGTCGAGTGCTTGCCGGCGGGCGCGGCGGCGGGCTTCGCGGTGTTCGCGATTCCGCTGGCGTTCCGCGGCGATGCGGGCGGCTCGGGATTGGGCCCGGGTGCGTTGCCGTTTGGGCATCATCGCGGTGCGCTCACCGGATGGGTCGTCGCGTCGCGGTGTGATGACTACGGCGGCCGTCGGTGCGCAGAGGCTGGGGAGCAGTAGCGCCGCTCCCGGTTTGGTGGTGTAGGTCTGGCCCGCCGGGCTGGTCCAGATGACGGTGCCGTCGCGGTGTTGTTGGTCGTGCCAGCCCCAGAACGTCTTGATCAAATGGTGCATGCGGCACAGGCATTTCAGGTTCGACGCCTGGGTCGGCCCGCCCTGGCTGTAGGGGATGGTGTGGTCGATGTCGGTGCTGAACGCCGCCACGTCGCAACCAGGAAACCGGCAACCCATGTCGCGGCACCGCACGAACTCCGCCAGATTTCGCGACGGGGTATAGCGCGGTTCGGGTGGGGCGTCGCCGGGATGGATCAGCGGCCGGATCGTGGCGTGCTCGACTAGGTCGGCGATCTGTTCGGGCGGCAGGATGCCGTCGTTGTGCACCAGGCTCGCCACCGAATCATCAACGGGGTCGGCCTTGTCCGCGGTGTCGGCCACGGTGTGGGCCGGGGTGTCGGACCCGGCGTCGTCCACGCCAACAGGCTCGACCGAGCCGTCGGCGTCGGTATCCGTTTCGGCGTCTATGTCGGCGGTCTCGGCCGGGGTGTCCGCCTCTTCGGCGGCGGCCCCCGCATCGGCGTTGGGGCCGGTGATGGTGTGGATGACGAACGGGGCGGCTAGGGCGTCCTTCTTCGGGCAGTCCGGATTGGCGCACTGGCAGGGCAGGCGTTCAGCGCCGCGGCACACCGCGGCGATCGCATCGACACGACGCTGCCTCTTGGTGCGGGGGTCATCGGGGCACACGGTGTCGGCCATCGCATCGACACACCGCTCAAACACCTGGGCATCAACAGTGCTCATGGTGCCGCCGAAGGTGCTCATCCCGTCGAGGCCGTCGTTGACCCAGAACTCACGGAGCTCCCGGGCCCTCTTACGTCGCCGCACCGCATCCCGATCCTGACGCGCGATCAACCGGTCGACATGCCCGCACAGCTGACCGTGACTCAGCGTCATCAACCGCACCGCCGCACCGGCCAACGCCGCATCCACCCCCGCGAGGATGTCAGGGTCGGTGATCAAGCTGGTGCGATGCAGCAACACATCCACGACAGCCAAGCTGAGATCACCGGCCCGGAACACCGCCGCCACCAGCGGGAGCCGTTCCCGCAACCCGCGGGCCAGATCGACCTGGATCGACGCTGACCCGTGCCCGATGTTCAGCGCGGCGGCAACTTCGGCGGCGACTGCGCATTCGGTGTCCACCGCCCACTGGTCACTGATCTCGTCACGCTGCGCGACCCGCACCCCGTACAGGTCACCGATGATCGTCAACCGGGTCGCGGCCTGCTGGTTCTCCCGGCGCGCGGCCGCCACCAGGTCGGCGATCAGCGCGTCGGCCTCGACCAACCGCGGGCGCGGCGAGGTCAGCACCTCGTCGAAACTCGCCTGCGCCGGATCGAACATACATTCGATTATGGCAGAGGGGTACGACACGCGAAAGCAACGAAAAGCGGTTGTGGATAACCGATCAGCGGTTGCGTCGCCACCAGCGGCGCCGCGGCGTCGAAGGCGGCGGAGCGACCTGGATCTCGTACTTCGCCGCCTCTGCCTCATCGACACCGGCGACTGCACTGTCGTGGGCTTCCTCTGCCGCGGCCTCGGCCTCTACGGCGTCCTCGCCCTCGACTGACCCCACCCCGCCCACGTCGGCGCTCTCGGAGTCCGCCGCCGAAGTATCAGTGGCGGGCTCTTCGTCGGCATCGGTGGAAAGGTCATCGGCTTCGACAGCGGGCTTGTCCCCGACCGGTTGGGCGTCGTCGTCGACGGGCTCTGCGACCTCGGTGGCCGCTTCGTCCTCGATGTCCGCTTCGTCGCCGATGCCGGCCTGCTCATCGCCGGCAAGATCAACGACTTCTGCACCCGCCGTGGCGTTCTCCCCCACCGGCTGCTCTTCGTCGGCCTCGACAGCATCGGCGTCGGCCAACTCCGCCTCATCGGCGGCAGCGTCGGCTTCGGCTACCTCGGCCTCAACCGCCTCAGCCTCNNCGACACCCTCGACCGCCGCCTCATGCACCTCTGCAGCAGCCGCCTCAGCCTCGACCGCATCCTCACCCTCGACCGAACCCACACCACCGACGTCCTCGGCGGATTCGGCCGGCTGCGATTCCGTAGCGGCCTCGGTCTCAGCCTCGGAGTCGGACTCGATGCTCGCAAGCGCCGCCTCGTGGGCTTCCTCGGCGGCCTTCTCGGCCTCGACCGGATCGTCACCCTCGACCGCACCGAGACCCGTCTCGTCAGCTTCTTCACCCGCAACGGCGAACTCGTCGGCTTCGGCGATCTCCTCAGCCGGCGCCTCCTCGACATCGGCGGTCAACGCCTCCGCCTCGAGCACCGCCTCCGCCTCGCCGGTCTCACCGTCGGCTTCGTCACCGGCCGCCGCGAATTCGTCGGCCTCGGCGATCTCCTCAGCCGGCGCCTCCTCGACGTCCACCGCCAACGCGTCCGCCTCCAGCGCCGCCTCCGACGGCGAATCACGGCCTTCGGCACCGTCCGACTCGTCCTCGCGGCCCGCGACTTTCGCCGCGGCCACCACGGCGCCCGCGGCCGCGGACGTCCCGGCGACCACCTTGACGAGCTCTTCGACGTCGGCTTCCTCGTCGTCCGTCTTCCCTCGCAGCGTCGCCGGATCCTCCCGACCGCGTGGCGCGGCCATGATGTAGATGACCGCCCCGATGAACACGAATCCCGACGTGAACGAGTTGACCCGGATTCCGGCGAATTCCGTGGCGAAGTCGCTGCGCAGCAGCTCGATCCAGAAGCGGCCGAGGCAGTATCCGGCGACGTACAACGCGAACAGCCGACCGTGACCGATCTTGAACCGGCGGTCGATCACGATGAGCAACGTGAAGATCAGCAGGTTCCACAGCAGCTCGTACAGGAAGGTCGGGTGGACGATCTGCACCAGCGTGCCGTTGGAAACGCCGTTGAGATCGTCGGGCACGCGCTGGTAGATCTCCAGCCCCCACGGCAGCGTGGTCTGCCTGCCGAACAACTCCTGGTTGAAGTAGTTGCCGAGCCGGCCGATCGCCTGCGCGAGGATGATCCCCGGGGCGACCGCATCACCGAACGCGGGCAACGGGATGCCTCGCAGTCGGCACGCGATCCACGCACCGACACCACCGAACGCCACAGCGCCCCAGATGCCGAGACCGCCCTCCCAGATGCGCAGGGCTCCAACGAGTCCCACGCCGTACTCACCGAAGTACTTCTCCCAGTCGGTGATCACGTGGTACAGCCGCCCGCCGATCAGCCCGAACGGAACCGCCCACAGCGCGATGTCGTAGATGACGCCGGCCTCACCACCCCGGTTCTGCCACCGCCGGTCGCCGATGATCAGCGCGGCGACGATGCCGACGATGATGCAGAACGCGTACGCGCGGATGGGAAGCGGGCCGAGATACCACACGCCCTGGGCGGGGCTGGGAATGTAGGCCAACGTCGATGTCACGCGGTGATCCTCTGCCTTACCCCGTCCGCAAGTTCCTCGGTCAGTGCCCGCATCGCGGGGATGCCGTCGGTGAGCGCCGACACCAGAGCCGACCCGACGATGACGCCGTCGGCGTACGCACCGATCTCGGCGGCCTGCTCCCGTGACCGCACGCCCAGACCCACGCCGACGGGAATGTCGGTGACCGCCTTGACCCGCGCGACCAGTTCCGGCGCGAGATTGGACACCGCGTCGCGCGCACCCGTCACGCCCATGGTCGACGCCGCATAGACGAATCCTCGCGACGCCTCCACCGTCTTCGCCAACCGCTCCTGCGTCGACGACGGCGCGACCAGGAAGATGCGGTCGAGGTCGTGCGACTCCGAGGCCGACACCCACTCGTCGGCCTCGTCGGGGATGAGGTCGGGCGTGATCAGCCCGAGCCCACCGGCCGACGCGAGATCGCGGGCGAAGGCGTCGACGCCCAACCGCAGCACCGGATTCCAATAAGTCATCACCACGGCGCGGCCACCGGCATTGCTGATCGCCTCGACCGCCGCCAGCGCGTCACGGACCCGCACCCCGCCCTGCAGCGCGACCTCGGTCGCCGCGGCGATGGTCGGTCCGTCCATTCCGGGATCCGAGTACGGCACGCCGACCTCGATGAGGTCACAGCCCGCCTCGACGAGCGCCGTCATCGCCTCGATCGAACCCTGCACGTCCGGGTAACCCGTGGGCAGATAACCGATCAACGCCGCTCGGCTCTCCGCGCGGCACTGGCCGAACAGCGCATCCAACCGGCTCATGGCGCCGCCTTGTCGAGCAGTCCGAACCACTTCGCCGCCGTCTCGACGTCCTTGTCACCGCGGCCGGACAGATTGACCAGGATCACCGCTCCCGCACCGAGTTCGGCGCCCAGCTTCAGCGCACCGGCGATCGCGTGCGCGGACTCGATCGCCGGGATGATGCCCTCGGTCCGGCACAGCAGCGAAAACGCGTCCATCGCTTCGGTGTCGGTGATCGGCCGGTACTCGGCACGGCCGAGGTCTTTCAGGTAGGCGTGCTCGGGCCCCACACCCGGATAGTCCAGGCCGGCCGAGATGGAATGCGACTCGATGGTCTGCCCGTCGTCGTCCTGCAGCAGGTACGAGAACGACCCCTGGAACGCGCCCGGCGAACCGCCCGTGAAAGTCGCTGCGTGTCTTCCGGTTTCGACGCCGTCACCGGCGGCCTCGTATCCGACGAGCCGGACACCGGGGTCGTCGATGAAGGCATGGAAGATCCCGATCGCGTTAGAACCGCCACCGACGCAGGCGGCGACGGCATCGGGCAACCGCCCGGCCTGGTCCTGGATCTGCACCCGCGCCTCGAGTCCGATGACCCGCTGGAAGTCACGCACCATCGTCGGGAACGGATGGGGGCCCGCGGCCGTGCCGAAGCAGTAGTAGGTGTCGTCGGCGTTGGTGACCCAGTCGCGGAACGCCTCGTTGATGGCGTCCTTCAACGTCTTCGAGCCCGCCTCGACCGAGACCACCTCGGCGCCGAGCAGTCGCATCCTGGCCACGTTCAGCGCCTGCCGGGCGGTGTCGACCGCGCCCATGTAGATCACGCAGTCCAGGCCCAGCAGCGCGCAGGCGGTGGCGGTCGCCACGCCGTGCTGGCCGGCGCCCGTCTCGGCGATGACCCGGTTCTTGCCCATCTGCCGGGCCAGCAGCGCCTGCCCCAGCACATTGTTGATCTTGTGAGATCCCGTGTGGTTGAGGTCTTCCCGCTTCAGGAAGATGCGCGCTCCGCCGGCGTGCGTACTGAGGGCCTCAGCCTCGTACAGCGGTGACGGCCGCCCGCTGTAGTGGCGCTGCAGCCGGTCGAGCTCGTCGAGGAACGTCTGGTCGCCGCGGGCCTTCTCGTAGGCGGCGGTGACCTCCTCGATGACCGCCATCAACGCTTCGGGGACGAAACGTCCTCCGTAGGCGCCGAAATGGCCGCGGGCGTCGGGTTCGTGGCCGCTGGGTTCTGCCACGGCCGCGCTGGAACGCGGCAGCTCCGGGCCGGCGAGGTCCGCCACGGGCTAGCGTGCGGGTTTCGGGCAGGACGGATGCGTGCCTGCGGTCACCAGATCGGCGACGGCACTACGCGGGTCACCACTGGTGACCAGGCCCTCGCCGACGAGCACCGCATCGGCGCCCGCGCCTGCGTAGGCCAGCAGGTCAGCGGTGCCGCGCACCCCGGACTCGGCGATCCGGATGACGTTCGAGGGCAAGCCGGGCGCGATGCGCGCGAAGCAGTCCCGGTCGACCGTCAGCGTCTTGAGGTCGCGGGCGTTGACGCCGATCACCGTGGCGCCGGCCTGCAACGCGCGGCTGGCCTCCTCCTCGGTGTGCACCTCGACCAGTGCCGTCATGCCCAGCGACTCGGTGCGCTCCAGCAGCGACTCCAGCGCAGGCTGCTCGAGCGCGGCGACGATCAGCAGCAGCATGTCGGCGCCGTGCGCCCTGGCTTCGTGGATCTGGTACGGCCGGACGATGAAGTCCTTGCGCAGGACCGGGATCGACACCGCGGCCCGCACGGCGTCGAGGTCGTCGAGCGATCCGTGGAACCGGCGCTCCTCGGTCAGCACACTGATGACGCGTGCGCCGCCCGACTCGTAGGCGCGGGCCAGTTCGGCCGGATCGGCGATCGAGGCGAGCTCCCCACGGGACGGGCTGGCCCGCTTGACCTCGGCGATCACGCCGATGCCGGGTTCGCGCAACGCCGCCATCACGTCGAGCGGGGCCGGCGCACGAGCGGCCCGCTCCTTGATCTCCGCGAGGCTGACGAGGGCTTCCCGTGCGGCGACGTCGGCGCGGACTCCTTCGATGATGGAGTCGAGCACGGTGGCCGAACTCATAGCCCCTCGGTTCCCTTCCGGTACGCCGCCCCCAGCGACGGACGATCTCCACCGAAGGGTAGTCGGCACCCCATGATCCGCTGTCACCGACCCTGGTTGTCGGGACCGGTCGGGTCGCGGCCCTCGTCGAGTGCGTCCCAGATCATCCGTTCCGACATCCCGTCGGGCCCCGAGGCGCTCTCGCCGCCCTCCTGACGGGCTACCGCTTCGCGCCGCGCGGCCGGAGCCGCGTACTTGCCCGGCATCGCGCGTGCCCTGGCGGCCGACCGCATCAGCAACACCGCGCCGACCAGCGCACACGCCGCCGCCACCACCGCGATCGCGGCGCCGGTGTGGAACCTCTGGGCACCGGTCAGGTCGGCCACCGGCACCTCCGCCAGGTCGGCGGCGCGCGGACCCACATCGCGCACCACCCACAGGGTGATCGCCAGGTAGGCCATGCCGGCGCTGGCCAGTGCCACCAGCACCGCGAGCAGGCGCAGCGGCCAGCCTCGCACCGCCAGTGCGGCGACGGCGGCGGCCAGCACCAGCAGCGCCAGCGGGATCAGCGCTGTCGACCAGGTCGCCCCGGTCAGCGCGGTCGTCCGGGGGTGGGTCAGCCCGTCGAACGAGCTGACCTGCACCCACGTCATCCGCGATGCCACCCACAGCGCCCCCGCGGCGAGCACCAGGAGCAACTGCGCGACCCGGATCACGGCGCGGACGATTCGGCTTCGGGTGCGGTCAAGGTCTCCGCGGCGGCGATCGCATTGAGCACCGCGCGGGCCTTGTTCGCCGCCTCGGTGTACTCGTAGGGGCCGTTGGAATCGGCCACGACTCCCCCGCCGGCCTGCACGTAGGCGGTGCCGCTGCGGATCAGCGCCGTGCGGATGGCGATCGCGAAGTCGGCGTTGCCCGCGAAGTCGAGGTAGCCGAGCACGCCGCCGTACAGCCCGCGCCGGGTCTTCTCGACCTCCTCGATCAACTCCATCGCCCGGACCTTCGGTGCGCCGGAGAGCGTCCCCGCGGGGAAGCAGGCCGTCACCGCGTCCAGGGCGGTCCGGCCGTCGGCGAGCCGGCCCTTGACCGTCGAGACCAGGTGCATGACATGGCTGTACCGCTCGATGTGGCTGTAGTCCTCGACCCGGACGGTGCCTGGTTCGCACACCCGGCCCAGGTCGTTGCGGCCCAGGTCGACCAGCATCAGGTGCTCGGCACGTTCCTTCTCGTCGGCGAGCAGTTCCTTCTCCAGCAGCAGGTCGTCCTCTTCGGTGTCGCCGCGCCACCGGGTCCCGGCGATCGGGTGGGTGGTCACCTTGCGGTCCTTGACGGTGACCAGCGCCTCGGGGCTGGATCCGACGATCGAGAAGTCGAGGCCGCCCGCGTCGTCGGGGACGTTGAGCAGGTACATGTACGGGCTGGGGTTGCTCACCCGCAGCATCCGGTACACGTCGAGTGGGTCGGCGTCGGTGTCCATCTCGAAGCGCTGCGACGGCACCACCTGGAACGCCTCACCGGCCTCGATGTCGCCGACCAGCCGCTCGACGATGGCCGTGTACTCCTCGACCGTCCGCTGCGCGCGGTGGTTCGGGGTGGGCCGGGTGAACGTCGCCACCGTCGAGTGCAGCGGCTGGCCCAGCGCCTCGGTCATCACGTCGAGTCGCGCGACCGCGTCGTCGTAGGCCCAGTCCACCCGCTCGTCGGTGCCGTTCCAGTTGACCGCGTTGGCGATCAGCGTGATCGTGCCCTCGTGGTGGTCCACCGCGGCGACGTCGGTGGCCAGCAGCAGCAGCATGTCGGGCAGGCCCAGGTCGTCGACCGCCAATTCCGGCAGCCGCTCCAGCCGGCGCACCATGTCGTAGGCGAAGAAGCCGACCAGCCCGGACGACAGCGGCGGCAGTCCGGGCAGCGCGGCAGTCTCCAACAGCGTCAACGTGTCTCGCAGCGCCTGCAGCGGATCGCCACCGCGCGGCGCGTCCCGCGGCGTGACGCCGAGCCAGACCGCCTCGCCGTCGCGGACCGTCAACGCCGACGGCGCCCCCGCACCGATGAACGACCAGCGCGACCACGAGCGGCCGTTCTCGGCCGATTCCAGCAGGAAGGTCCCCGGCCGGTTCGCGGCGAGTTTGCGGTACGCCGACAGCGGTGTCTCACTGTCGGCCAGGACCTTGCGCGTCACCGGCACCACGCGGTGTTCGGCGGCCAGCGCGCGGAAGTCCGCCCGTGAGGTCGTGACTGTCGTCTGCACGGGTCGATTCTCCCAGACCGGTCGGATCGCACCGACAGTCAGTGCGCGTAGCGTGAGCGCCATGAAACGTGGTGACCAGGTCACAGAGTTCGAACTGCCCGACCAGACCGGCACGGTGCGCAGCCTCACGAGTCTGCTCGCCGACGGTCCGGTCGTGCTGTTCTTCTACCCCGCCGCGATGACACCGGGCTGCACCAAGGAGGCCTGCCACTTCCGCGACCTCGGCGCCGAATTCGCCGCACTGGGCGCGTCGCGGGTCGGGATCAGCACCGACGCGGTGACGAAGCAGGCCAAGTTCGCCGACACCCAGCGCTTCGACTACCCGCTGCTTTCGGACGCCGACGGCGCCGTGGCCAGCGCGTTCGGCGTCAAGCGCGGCCTGCTGGGCAAGTTCATGCCCGTCAAGCGCACCACCTTCGTGATCGACACCGACCGCACCGTGCTCGAGGTGATCTCCAGCGAGATCAACATGGACACCCACGCCGATAAGGCGCTGGAGGTGTTGCGCCAACGGCAGTCCGCGTGACGGGCGGCCCGCAGGCATGACTCCCGTCCTCGAACTCGCCGACGTCACGTTCCGCCGCGACGGCAAGCAGATCATCGACGGCATCTCGCTGACCGTGCACGCGGGTGAGCACTGGGCGCTGCTGGGGCCCAACGGCGCGGGCAAGAGCACACTACTCAACTTCTGCGCCGCGGAGACGTTCCCGAGCTCCGGCACGGTGCACGTGCTCGGCGAGCAGATGGGGCGCACTGAGCTGGCCCGGCTGCGCCGGTCCATCGGTCACGTCAATCCCCGCCACCGCCTTCAGTACCCGTTGACCGTTCGCGACGTCGTCCTGACCGGCATCACCGCCACCATCGACACACCGAACCACTGGACGCCATCGCCCGGCGAGCAGCGCCGCGCCGACGCCCTGCTCGAGACCGTGGGCCTCACCCGGCTGGCGGACCACGTCTGGCCGACGCTGTCGCAGGGCGAGCGGGGCCGCACTCTCATTGCCCGAGCGCTGATCTCGGACCCCCGGCTGCTGCTGCTCGACGAACCGACCACCGGCCTGGACGTCGCAGCGCGCGAACAACTGCTCGAGACCATCGACTCGCTCGGCGACGCGCACCCCGAGGTGGCGTCGATCCTGGTGACCCACCACCTCGAGGAACTGCCCACCACGACCACCCACGCGCTGCTGATCGCCGACGGCCGCACCGTCGCCTCCGGCCCGGCGCGCGACGTCGTCACCACCGACAACGTCACCGCGGCGTTCGACCACCCGGTGCGGGTGACCTACGACGACGGGCGGTGGACCGCCCGCGCCAAGGCGAGCCGCATCGACGTCTGATCACGAGGCGACCGCAGAGATGCATCCGGACCAGCTGACGATCCCGGTCGAGACGGTCCGCGCCCTGGTGGCCGAGCAGTTCCCGCGGTGGCGGCATCTGCGCATCGAACCGGTCGAATCGGGTGGCACCGTCAACGCGCTGTTCCGCCTCGGTGACCGACTCGCCGCCAGGCTGCCCCTCGAGCACGGCGACGTCGCCGCGATAAGACAACGCGTGGAGGCCGAGTCGCTCGCCGCCCGAGAGCTGTCAGGAGTCACCAGGTTCCGCACACCGGAGCCCGTCGCGATAGGCGGTCCCGGCGCGGGATATCCGCTTCCGTGGTCGGTACAGACATGGGTGCCCGGGGCGGTGGCCGCCGGGGACGACACCGCCGCGATGACGGCCCTGGCTGCAGACCTCGCCGAGTTCGTCGACGGCGTGCGGACCATGGACACCAGGGGACGCGCGTTCGACGGCCAGGGCCGGGGAGGCGACCTCACGACCCACGACGAATGGATGGCACAGTGCTTCGAACGCAGCGAAGCGCTCCTGGACACGTCGCGACTTCGCCCACTGTGGAACCACTTTCGAGAGTTGCCACGCCACGACGGCGACGTGATGACGCACGGCGACCTGATTCCCGGCAACATCCTCGTCGACGGCGGACGGCTGGCCGGGGTCATCGACGTCGGTGGACTCGGGCCTGCGGACCCGGCGCTCGACCTGGTGAGCGCCTGGCACCTGTTCGACCGTGCCGCCCGCGAAGTGTTCCGCGCCGACCTGAGATGTGACGACCTGCAGTGGGAACGCGGCAGAGCATGGGCGTTCGAGCAGGCGATGGGCCTGGTCTGGTACTACCGCGACAGCAACCCAGCGATGAGCGCGACCGGGCGCCTGACGCTCGAACGCATCCTGGCCGACGAAGCAACCGCCTGACCGGCCGGCGCTACTTCTGGTCGGCGGGCCCCAGCAGCAGATCGGCGTCGAAGCACGTGTGGGTACCGGTGTGGCAGGCCGCGCCGACCTGGTCGACCTCCAGCAGCACCGTGTCGCCGTCGCAGTCCAACCGCACCGAGTGCACGTACTGGGTGTGGCCGGACGTCTCGCCCTTCACCCACTGCTGTTGCCGGGACCGCGAAAAGTAGGTCCCCCGGCGGGTTTCCAGCGTGCGCGCCAGGGCCGCGTCGTCCATCCACGCCACCATCAGCACCTCGCCGGTGCCGCGCTGCTGCGCGACGGCGGTGAACAGGCCGTCGGCGTTGCGTTTCAGCCTCGCCGCGATGACCGGATCGAGTTCAGTCATCGCTGTCCTCGGCTCTTCGCGCAAGCGCTCATCGCACCGTGATCCCTTCCGCCGCCATCGCCGCCTTCACCTGGCCGATGGTCAGCTCGCCGAAGTGGAAGACGCTGGCCGCGAGGACGGCATCGGCGCCCGCCTCGACCGCAGGCGCGAAGTGCCCCAACGCACCCGCGCCGCCGCTGGCGATCACGGGCACCGTCACCGCGCCGCGGACCGCACGCAGCATCGGCAGGTCGAATCCCGCCTTGGTGCCGTCGAAGTCCATCGAGTTCAGCAGGATCTCGCCGACCCCGAGTTCAGCACCGCGGGCGGCCCATTCGACCGCGTCGATCCCGGTGCCCCGCCGGCCGCCGTGGGTGGTGACCTCCCAGCCCGACGGCGTCGGCTCCTCGCCGTCCGGCACTGTGCGCGCGTCCACCGACAGCACGATGCACTGTGAGCCGAACTGACGGGCCAGTTCCGCCAGCAGTTCCGGGCGGGCGATCGCGGCGGTGTTCACCGAAACCTTGTCCGCGCCTGCGCGCAGCAGCGAGTCCACATCGGCCACCGATCGCACACCACCGCCCACGGTCAGCGGGATGAACACCTGTTCGGCGGTGCGCCGCACCACCTCCAGCATCGTGGTGCGGCCCGACGACGACGCCGTCACGTCGAGGAAGGTCAGCTCGTCGGCGCCCTCGGCGTCGTAGACGGCCGCCAGCTCGACGGGATCGCCTGCGTCGCGCAGGTTTTCGAAGTTCACACCCTTGACCACGCGGCCCGCGTCGACATCGAGGCACGGGATGATCCGCACCGCGAGCCCCGCGCCGGCCGTCACCGGTACTCCTGCGGGTCGCCTGCGGACGTCACGATGTCGAGGATCTCACCGTGCACCCCGGGCAGCCCGGCGAGCGCCGAGCGCGAGCGCGGCGTCCACGGCGCCCCCTCGAGGTCGGTGACGACGCCACCGGCCGCGCGAACCAGCGCCACCCCCGCGGCGTGATCCCATACGTGGTGACCGAAACTGATGGACCCGCCGAGGATTCCCGCGGCGGTGTAGGCGAGGTCGACTCCGGTGGCGCCGTGCATGCGCATCCGGGAGCAGTGCCGGCTCAGGCCCTCCAGCACCGTGATGCGGTAGCGGCCCGGGAAGCGGCCTTTGGAGTCGACGTTGAACGTGCCGGTTCCCACCACGGAGTCGCCGAGCGCGGCGGCCTCCAGCGGCTTCTGCGCCACGCCGTTGGCGTACAACGGTTCACCGACCACAGCGGTGTACCGCTGCGAGGTGAACGGCAGCCAGGTCAGCCCGGCGACCGGCTCGCCGTCGCGCAGCAGGCCGAGCAGGATCGCCGACGTCGGCAGGCCCGCGGCGTAATTGAAGGTGCCGTCGATCGGGTCGAGCACCCACACCAGCGGAGAGTCGATGTCCGCGCCGCCGTACTCCTCGCCGTGCACCCCGATCCCGGTGGCGGCCTCCAGCTTTTCGACCACCTGCCGTTCGATGGCCAGGTCGACCTCGGTGGCGAAGTCGTTGCCCTTCTTCTGCACCGCCGAATCCGCGCCGTGGCCCTGCACGAACGGCACGGCTGCCTCGTCGAGGATGGCCGCAGCCTCTCTGACCAGACCTTGCAGGTCGGCCTCGCCGAGTGCCATCGAGTGTTACTCGCCCACCGCTGCCAGCGCCTGCGGCAACGTGAAGCGCCCCGCGTACAGCGCCTTGCCGACGATCGCGCCCTCGACACCGCGGCCGGTGAGGGTGGCGATCGCACGCAGGTCGTCGAGGCTCGACACGCCGCCGGAGGCGATCACGGGCGCGTCGGTGCGGTCGGCCACGGCGCCGAGCAGGTCGAGGTTGGGACCGGTGAGCGTGCCGTCCTTGGTGACGTCGGTGACCACATAGCGCGAGCAGCCCTCCCGGTCCAGCCGGTCGAGCACCTCCCACAGGTCACCGCCGTCGGTCTCCCAGCCGCGCCCGCGCAGCCGCTGCCTGCCGTCCTCGATGAGCACGTCCAGTCCGACGGCCACCTTGTCGCCGTGCTCGGCGATCGCCTGCGCGCACCACTGCGGGTTCTCCAGGGCCGCGGTGCCGATGTTGACCCGGGCGCACCCGGTGGCCAGCGCCGCACGCAGCGACTCGTCGTCGCGGATGCCGCCGGACAGTTCCACCGCGACGTCGAGGCGGCCCACCACGTCGGCGAGCAGTTCCCGGTTGGAGCCACGGCCGAACGCGGCGTCGAGGTCGACGAGGTGGATCCAGTCGGCGCCGTCACGCTGCCAGCCCATGGCGGCGTCGAGCGCCGAGCCGTACTCGGTTTCGCTGCCCGCCTTGCCCTGTACCAGGCGCACGGCGCGGCCCTCGACCACGTCGACGGCGGGCAGCAGGATCAGCGGGGTGTCGTCAGGCACGGTCGGCAACCTTAGCTCAGCCCGCGGACCCAGTTGTCCAGCAGCGTCGCCCCGGCGTCACCGCTTTTCTCCGGGTGGAACTGGGTCGCCGCCAGGGCCCCGTCCTCGACGGCGGCCAGGAACGGGACGTGGTGGGTGGCCCACGTCAGCTTCGCGGCCGGGTCGCCTTCCCACTGCTGAGCGGCGTAGGAGTGCACGAAATAGAACCGGGTGTTGGGGTCCAGCCCCGCGAACAGCGTGGTGCCAGCAGGCGAGTCCACCGTGTTCCAGCCCATGTGGGGCGTCACCGGGGCGTCGAGGCGGACCACCGAACCCGGCCACTGCCCGCATCCGGCGCTCTCCACCCCGAACTCGACACCGCGGGTGAACAGGATCTGCATGCCCACGCACACTCCGAGCACCGGCCGGCCCGCCGTCACGCGCTCGGCGATGATCTTCTCGCCGCCGATTTCGCGCAGCCCGACCATGCACGCCTCGTACGCACCGACGCCCGGCACCACGAGGCCGTCCGCGTTCAGGGCGGCGTCGGCGTCGGCGGTGACCTCCACGTCCGCGCCTGTGCGTTCCAGCGCGCGCTGGGCGGAGCGCAGATTGCCCGAGCCGTAGTCGAGCACGACGACTCTGGCTGTCACAGCGTGCCTTTCGTGGACGGGACGCCGGTCACCCTGGCGTCGTACTCCACGGCCTGGCGCAGCGCCCTGGCCACCGCCTTGTACTGGGCCTCGGTGATGTGGTGCGGGTCGCGGCCGTAGAGCGTGCGGACGTGCAGCGCGATGCGCGCGTTGAACGCCAGCGACTCGAACACGTGCCGGTTGATGACGGTGTGGTACGGCGCGCTGGAGCCGGCGATCGTGAACTCGACCATGAACTCCGGCTCCCCGGTGTGCACGAAGTACGGCCGCCCCGACACGTCCACCGCTGCGTGGGCGAGGGTCTCGTCCATCGGGATGAACGCGTCGCCGAACCGGCGGATGCCCTTCTTGTCCCCCAGCGCCTGGCCGAGGGCCTGGCCGAGCACGATCGCGGTGTCCTCCACCGTGTGGTGCGCCTCGATGTCGACGTCGCCGGTGGCGTGCACGGTGAGGTCGAAACTGGCGTGGCTGCCCAGCGCGGTCAGCATGTGGTCGAAGAACGGTACGCCGGTGGCGATGTCGACGATGCCGGTGCCGTCGAGGTCGAGTTCGACGACGATGTCGGACTCCTTGGTCTTGCGTTCGACCCGGGCGCGGCGGGTGCCGGCGAGGATGTCGGTCATGATGCTCCTAGGGGCTGGACCAGCTCGGCGGCGGCGAGTTCTGCGCTGGCCGCCAGCAGCGCGTCGTTCTCCTCGGCGAGACCAGTGGTGGCCCGCAGATAACCCGGAATGCCCACGTCGCGCACCAGGATGCCTTCGGCGAGGTAGCGCTGCCAGCTGGCGGGTGCGTCGGCGAACTCACCGAACAGCACGAAGTTCGCGTCGCTGGGGATGACACGGAATCCCATGCCGGACAATGCGGCCGACACCCGTTCGCGCTCGCTGATCAGCGTGGCCACGCTGGCCAGCGTGTCGTCGGCGTGCCGCAGGGCCGCCCGCGCGGCGGCCTGGGTGACCGACGACAGGTGATAGGGCAGCCGCACCAGCAGCATCGCGTCGATCACGGCGGGCGCGGCGATCAGGTAGCCGAGCCGTCCCCCGGCGAACGCGAAGGCCTTGCTCATCGTCCGGGTGACGACCAACCGGTCCGGGTACTCCTCGACCAGTCGCACCGCGCTGGGCTGTGCGGAGAACTCGCCGTATGCCTCGTCGAGGATCAGGATCCCGGCAGGCATCGCGTCGAGGAGCCTGCGCAGGTCGTCGAGCGGAACGCTCTGGCCCGACGGGTTGTTCGGGCTCGCCACGAACACGATGTCGGGCCTGCGCTCGGTGACCGCGGCCACCGCGACGTCCACGTCGAGGCCGAAGTCGTCGGCGCGGACGGCCGCAAACCACTCGGTCTGGGTGCCGTCGGCGATGATGGGGTGCATCGAATAGGACGGCACGAATCCGATGGCGGAGCGGCCGGGGCCGCCGAACGCCTGCAGGAGCTGCTGCAGGATCTCATTGGAACCGTTTGCCGCCCAGAGGTTCTCGACACTGACCGGACAACCGGTCCGCAGCCCGACGTAGTCGGCGAGGTCGGTGCGCAGCGCGACGGCGTCGCGGTCCGGATAGCGGTGCAGGTCCGCCGCGGCGGCGGCCACCGACCGGGTGACGTCGTCGACCAGCGCCCGGCTCGGCGGGTGCGGGTTCTCGTTGGTGTTCAGCCGCACCGGCACCGCGAGTTGCGGTGCGCCGTAGGGCGACTTGCCCCGCAGGTCGTCGCGCAGCGGCAGGTCGGCCAGGCCGACGCGTTCTCCGACGGTCATCTCTCGAACCTCCGCCGCACCGCTTCGCCGTGGCCGGGCAGGTCCTCGGCATTGGCCAGGGTGATGACGTATCCCGAGACATCCTTGAGCGCGGCCTCGGTGTAGTCGACGACGTGGATGCCGCGCAGGAACGTCTGCACCGACAGGCCACTGGAGTGTCGCGCGCACCCCGCCGTGGGCAGCACGTGATTGGAGCCCGCGCAGTAGTCGCCGAGGCTGACCGGCGAATAGGGTCCGACGAAGATCGCCCCCGCCGACCGGATCCGCAGCGCCACCGCAGGGGCGTCGACGGTCTGGATCTCGAGATGCTCTGCGGCGTAGGCGTTCACGGTGCGCACACCCGCGTCGAGGTCGTCGACCAGCACGATGGCCGACTGCCTGCCCGCCAGCGCCGTCGCGACCCGCTGCCGGTGCACGGTGGTTCGGAGTTGCTCGGCCAGTTCGCGTTCGGTCGCGTCGGCGAGGGCGACGCTGTCGGTGACCAGCACGCTGGCGGCCATCTCGTCGTGTTCGGCCTGACTGATCAGGTCGGCGGCGACGTGCACGGGATCGGCGGTGTGGTCGGCCAGGATCGCGATCTCGGTGGGTCCGGCCTCGGCGTCGATGCCGACCTGGGAACGGCAGATGCGCTTGGCGGCGGTGACGTAGATGTTGCCCGGCCCGGTGATCATGTCCACCGCGGCGAGTTCGGAGCCGTCGGTATCGGCGCCGCCGTAGGCCAGCAGCGCGACGGCCTGGGCGCCGCCCACCGCCCACACCTCGTCGACGCCGAGCAGTGCGGCGGCGGCGAGGATCGTCGGGTGCGGCAGCCCGCCGAACGCGGCCTGCGGCGGAGAGGCGATGACGAGGGAATCCACCCCGGCGATCTGGGCGGGCACCACGTTCATCACCACGCTGGACGGGTAGACCGCGTTGCCGCCGGGCACGTACAGCCCGACCCGCTCGACGGGAACCCAGCGCTCGGTGACCGTGGCTCCGGGTCCGAGCGTGGTGGTGGTGTCGGTGCGGCGCTGGTCGGCGTGCACCGCACGGGTCCGTTCGATCGCGACCTCGAGGGCGACCCGCACGTCGGCGGGCAGTGCGTCCAGTGCGGCGCCCAGTTCGGCGACCGGCACTCGCACGGCCGCGGGACGGACGCCGTCGAACGTCTCCCCGTACTCCAGGGCGGCCTCGGCGCCGCGCTCGGCCACCGCGTCGACGATCGGCCGGACCCTGGGCACGACGGACTCCACGTCGACGCCGCCGCGTGGCAGCGCGGCCCGCAGCTGCGCCGCCGTCATGGTGCGGCCGCGCAGATCGGTTCGGGCGATCACCGTTGCCGCGCTGGTGGCGACCTCGGAGCCGGTCGGCGATACATTCACATGGACCATTGTCCCAGAGCTGCACAAATCGATATGGAGGCGTCGTGGCCGACCTGCCCAGGATGTTCCCCGAGTGGCTGGACCGCATCCAGATCAAGTACATGAACCCGGTGATCAGGCCGCTCGCCGGCCGGCTGCCGGGCATCGCGAAGCTGACGCACCGCGGCCGGCGAAGTGGCCGCACCTACCAGACCCCGGTCACGGCCTACCGCAGCGGCGGCGAGGTGGCGATCGTGCTCGGCCACGGCGAAACCGACTGGGTGCGCAATGTGCTCGCCGCCGGTGAGGCCGACCTCCAGCTGTTCCGCAACCGGGTGCACCTCGCCAATCCCCGTGTCGTGCCGCCCGGTTCGACCGTCGCGGCGCTGCCCGGTTTCGCCCGGCGTCAGGCCAAGAATCTCGCGGTGTTCGTGGCGGACGTCACCTGACAGACTGCTGACATGGCTTTCCAGGTGTGGTTGACGTTCCTGGGCGCGGCGGTCCTGATCAGCGTGTCCCCGGGTGCGGGCGCCGTGCAGTGCATGGCGACCGGCCTCACCCACGGCGTGCGGCGCGGGTACTGGTCGATCGCCGGCCTCGAGGTCGGGCTGATGCTGCAGTTGGCGCTGGTGGCGATCGGACTGGGCGCGGCGGTGGCCAATTCGATCCTGGCGTTCCACATCATCAAGTGGATCGGCGTGGCCTACCTGCTGTATCTCGCGGTGCACCAGTGGCGAGCCGCGGCCGTCGACCTGCGCGCTCAGGTGGGAAGGACCGTCGACGGCGGCCGCATCGCCCTGCTGGTGCGCGGTTTCCTGGTCAACGCCACAAACCCCAAGGGCCTGGTGTTCTTCCTTGCGGTGCTGCCGCAGTTCGTGGTCCCGACCGCGCCGCTGCTGCCGCAGTACCTGGCGATCGGGGCGACGATGGTCGCGGTCGACCTCGTGGTCATGGGGCTCTACACCGGGCTGGCGGCCCGGCTGATCCGCTGGCTGCACACCCCGCGGCAGCAGACGATCCTCAACCGGTCTCTGTCCGGGTTGTTCGCCGCCGCCGCGGTGGTGCTGTCACTGGTCCGCCGCGGCGGGCCCGCGACCGCCTGACCCATCCGGGTGTGCTGACCGGAACCGTGCCGCCTTGGCCTGATTTCCGCAGGTCTGCATGCTGCACCAGCGGCGGCGCCGGCCACGGGAGCTGTCGACGAAGACCCAGCCGCAGCGGTCGCAGGTCCGCACCGGCCTGGCGTTGGGGCGCAGCACCAGCGCGACCGCGCGCAGCGCGAGAACGGTGAGCGCGCCGGCCGCGGTGCCTGCCGCCGCGGAACCGTCGGGGTGCACCGCGACGTCGCCGCCCATCCCCCGGTGCGCGGCCGCCAGCAGGCCGGCCAGTGCATCCGACGGGAGCCGACGGCCGTCGCGCTGCGCGTCGAACACCGCCCAGCACAGTGCGCGCAGCTCACGCGCCTCCCGCAGCGTGATCTCGGGGACCTGCGCGCCCGACGGCAGCAGCGCCGCGTGGGCGAACCAGCCGGCGAGGTCGTCGGCACTGTCCAGCAGGTCGGGGCCCGGCTCCGGCGTCCGCCGGTAGACGGTGTTCGCGAAGTCCAGTACGACGTCACCGGCGACGAAGTGGCCGTCGGTCCAGGTGGTGCTCAGGTCCTGGCCCCCGCCCGGTCCAGCACGTCCCCGACGAAGGTGACCAGCAGCTCGGCGACCTCGGCGGCGTGGGTCTCGAGCAGCTGGTGGCCGCCGTCGTAGAGATGGGCGTCGAGCGTGGCCATGTCGCGGTGGTACGCCAGCACCTCGGCGATGTCGAAGAACGGGTCGTGCCTGCCCCAGAGCACCAGGCACGGCGGCTGATGCTGACGGTGATAGGCCGCGATGTCGGGGAACCGGGCGACGTGGTTGCGGTAGTCGTAGAAGAGCTGGAACTGGACGTCGACGTTCCCGGGCCGGGAGATCCGTTCCCAGTCGAGATGCCACGACTCGCGCGGATGGAGGTCCTGCAGCTCCTCGGGCAGGCCGCCGATGTACTGGTCACGGGTGCCGTCGAAGTTCAGCCAGTCCGGCAGCGCCGCCCGGTTCTCCGGCGTCGGATCCGCCCAGAACCGGCGGGGCGCGTCCCACGCCTCGTGCAGCCCGGACTCGTGGGTGTTGCCGTTCTGCAGGACGAGGCCGAGCACCCGTTCCGGGTGCCGCATCGCCATCAGATATCCGACGGGCGTGCTGTAGTCCGTCACGTAGAGCACGTAGCGCTGCACGCCGAGGTCGTCGAGCAGCGACTCGATGACCCGGGACAGGTGCTCGAAGGTGTACTCGAACTCCTCGAGCGGCGGCGCATCGGAGAAGCCGAACCCCGGCAGGTCGGCGGCGATCGCGTAGGCGTGCTCCCCGAGAACGGGCAGCACGTCGCGGAACGAGTACGACGACGTCGGGAAGCCGTGCAGCAGGAGCACGGCCGTCGATGACGGCGTACCGGACTCGCGGTAGTGCACCCGCAGTCCGTCGACGTGGCGGTAGAGGTGCCTGGTCTTGATGGTGCGTTTCACGGGTGGACTCCTTTCACCGAGAGCGCTCCTCCTAGAGTAACCGTTAATCGAGTCTTAGACAGTTACCTGCCCGATGCGGATGCCGGCTCGTGCCGTCGATGCTCATCCGCGGTTCATCTCACGGACACTCCCGCGCATCGCGGTGTGGCCACTCTCGTCGAGTGACGAATCGCCTTCCCCGCCGATCGATGCTGCGCGCAGCACTACTCGTGCCCGCGGGCGCCGCTCTCGCCGGCGGCGCCCTCACCTCGTGTGGGTCCGCCGCGACATCCGCACCCGGTCTGGCGCGGGCACGACCCCGGCTGACACACGGGGTGGCATCCGGGGATCCACGGCCCGACGGGGCGCTGCTCTGGGCGCGGTCGGACACCCCCGCGACCATGATCGTGGAGACCGCGTCCAGCGAGGAGTTCACGAATCCCGTCCTGGTGCGCGGCCCGCTGCTGACACCCGACAGCGACGGGACTGGACGCATCCGCCTCACCGGGTTGGAACCGGGTCAGCAGGTGCACTATCGCGTGACCCTCGAAGGCGACGACGGGGCGCGCGGCGAACCACTCACCGGAGTCTTCACCACCGCCCCGGCCGCCCCAGCCGACATCCGGTTCCTCTGGTCGGGCGACGTCGCCGGCCAGGGCTGGGGCATCAACGCCGACACCGGCGGCATGACGGTCTGGAGGGTGATGGCCGACCGCCGGCCCGACTTCTTCATCCACTCGGGTGACGCGATCTACGCCGACAACCCCATCACCGCCACCCAGAAGCAGAACAACGGGAAGATCTACCGCAACGTCACCGCACCCGCGAAGGACCAGGTGGCCCAGACCCTCGACCAGTTCCGCGGCAATTACCAGTACAACCTGACCGACGCGAACTACCGGTACTTCAACGCCGCTGTGCCGCAACTCGTCCAGTGGGACGACCACGAGGTCATCAACAACTGGTACCCGGGCGAGGATCTCAGGAGTCAGTCACGCAAGGGCTACGCCCGGCCCGATCTCGACGCGCTGGCCGGTTTCGGTCATCAGGCGTGGCGGGAGTGGCAACCGATCGACGTCAGCGAGTCGGTCGACGGGCGGGTCCACCGCCGGATCGCCTACGGTCCTCTGCTCGACGTCTTCATGCTGGACATGCGCAGCTACAAGAACCCCAATCCGGACGCCTGGGCCACCGGCGGTGGCGCCGGAGTGCTCGGCGCCGCGCAGTCGCAGTGGTTGATCGACTCCCTTCGCGCCTCGAAAGCCACGTGGAAGGTGGTCGCCAACGACCTGCCGTTGGGGATCGTCGTCCCCGACGCCGCGTCCGATCCGCCGAGCGGGCCGAAGTCGATCGAGGGCGTGGCTCAGGGTGATCCGGGCCGGCCGCTCGGGCGGGAGGCCGAGATCGCCCGGATCCTTACCGCGACAAGGGACGTCCCCAACGTCGTCTACCTGACCGCCGACGTGCACTGCACAGCGGCGATCTCCTACCACCCCGACCGGGCGGCGCTCACAGACTTCAGCCCGTTCTACGAGTTCGTCTCCGGGCCGCTCAACGCGGGCGCGTTCCCGGCCAGCCCGCTCGACGGAACCTTCGGCGCGGCATACGAGTTCGTTCACGCACCGACCGAGGAGAACACCTCGCCCGCAGAGGGTTTCCAGCATTTCGGCGAGGTGACGATAGACAAGGATTCGCGCGCCCTCACCGTCAACCTCTGTGACAGCACCGGCGCTGTGCTGTGGTCGAAGGTGCTCCCGGCGGCCTAGACGTCCAGACCGATGTCGAGCACCCGCACAGAGTGGGTGAGGGCGCCGACCGCCAGGTAGTCCACCCCGGTGCGGGCGTAATCGGCCGCCGTGTCGAGGGTGAGTCCGCCCGACGACTCGAGCCTGGTGGCGGGCGCGGCGTTGTTGCGGCGTTGCACGGCGATCTGGGTCTGCCAGACCGGGAAGTTGTCGAGCAGCACCAGTCCGTCGGCTCCCAGGCCCTCCGCCAGCACCTCGTCGAGCTGTTCCAGGGAGTCCACCTCGACCTCGCACGGCAGGTCGGGGGCCGCGGCACGGACCTTGCGCAGCGCCGCCACCACCGAGCCTGCCGCCGCGACGTGGTTGTCCTTGATGAGCGCGGCGTCGCCGAGGCCCATCCGGTGGTTCTCCCCGCCGCCGACCCGCA
This sequence comes from [Mycobacterium] manitobense, assembly GCF_025821665.1. Lineage (GTDB taxonomy): Bacteria > Actinomycetota > Actinomycetes > Mycobacteriales > Mycobacteriaceae > Mycobacterium > Mycobacterium arseniciresistens. The sequence goes on along the minus strand of NZ_JACKSJ010000122.1, from coordinate 907 downwards.
CCGCGTACTTCTGCAGCGCCCGCAGTCCCGGCAGCGTCTTGCGGGTGTCGCGGATCCGGGCGTCGGTGCCGGCCACCGCGTCCACCCATGCGGCGGTGGCGGTCGCGATCCCGGAGAGGTGGCAGACCAGGTTCAGCATGGTGCGTTCGGCGGTCAGCAGGCCCCGGGTGGGCCCCTCGACGGTGAGCAGCGCGTCTCCGGCCCCGAGCCGGGCACCGTCGTCCACGCGATGGGTGATCCGGTAGGCGTCGCGGCCGATCACCTCGTCGAGGACGAGCACCGCGAGGTCGAGTCCGGCGGCCACGCCGGGTTCACGGGTGACCATCGCCGCCGTGGTGGTGGCGTGGTCGGCGACCGTGGCCCGCGTCGTGATGTCCGGGCCGTATCGCAGGTCCTCGTCGAGCGCCCGGGTGACCGTGTCGCGGGCCTCCCGCAGTTCCGCCTCGCTCAGCGTCGTCAGCAGCATGCCGCGATCTCCTCCTGTGCGTGCACGCGGCCGTCGGCGTCGCGGGTGATGCCGATGCTCACGGCCTGGTGCGGATCCGTGTCCGGATGGTCCCCGCGGTGGTGGCAGCCCCTCGACTCGGTGCGGTGCGCAGCGGCCGCCGCCACGGCCCGCGCCGTCAGGGTGAGTGCCGCGTCCTCGGCGTCGGCGCGCCCACGGATCCGGCGCAGCGGCGCGTCGTCGAGCGTGTCGAGCAGGTGCCGCAGGCCCGCTCCGTCGCGCACCACCGAGGCGTTCGCGCTCATCGCTGCCTGCAGTTCGGCGCGAGGCGCCGCGGGCACCGGGGCCGGATCGACGACCTCAGCGCGCGGGGCACCGCAGGCCGCACCTCGCTGCCCGGCCTGTTCGCGGCGGGCGAGGTGGCCCGCACCGGCATGCACGGCGCGAACCGGTTGGCATCCA
>NZ_JACKSJ010000121.1 GCF_025821665.1 [Mycobacterium] manitobense | reverse complement strand
CTGGATGCCGATCCCGACGCGCTGGCACCCGCGTTGGAAGGGGTGCGGATCTTCGCTGGCTACTCGGGGTGGACCACCGGCCAACTCGAGGGAGAGATCGAGCGCGACGATTGGATCGTGCTGTCGGCGTTGCCCTCGGATGTCCTCGTCGAACCGAGGGTGGATCTGTGGGCTCGGGTGTTGCGGCGTCAGCCACTACCGCTGTCGCTGCTGGCGACCCACCCGATCGATCTGAGCCTGAACTAGCTCAGCCGCAGATGGAGCGGCCCGACGGGTCGGCGCCGGTCAGCGAGCACGAACCGCACGAGCCTGCGCAGCCGCCGCCCGCTTCACGGCGAGCG
>NZ_JACKSJ010000120.1 GCF_025821665.1 [Mycobacterium] manitobense | reverse complement strand
GAAGTCCGAGTCCGAGATCCGCAACATCGTGATGGAAAAGCTCGAACTCGTCGGTATGCCCAACGACGGGCACAAGTTCCCCGGTGAGATCTCCGGCGGTATGCGCAAGCGCGCCGGCCTGGCCCGTGCCCTGGTGCTGGACCCGAAGATCATCCTCTGCGACGAGCCGGACTCCGGTCTGGACCCGGTGCGTACCGCCTACCTGTCCCAGCTGCTGATCGACATCAACGCCCAGATCGATGCGACGGTGCTGATCGTGACGCACAACATCAACATCGCCCGGACCGTGCCGGACAACATCGGCATGCTGTTCCGCAAGAAGCTGGTCATGTTCGGTCCCCGCGAGGTGCTGCTCACCTCGGAGGAGCCGGTGGTCAAGCAGTTCCTCAACGGTCGCCGTATCGGNCCGATCGGCATGTCGGAGGAGAAGGAC
>NZ_JACKSJ010000119.1 GCF_025821665.1 [Mycobacterium] manitobense | reverse complement strand
GGCGGTGCACCGGCCGGTGCCGGTGGCGGATTCCGCGGTCGCCCCGGTGGCGGCGGCGGTGGTCGTCCAGGCCAGCGCGGTGGCGCCGCGGGTGCCTTCGGGCGTCCCGGTGGCGCGCCGAAGCGCGGCCGTAAGTCGAAGCGGGCGAAACGCGCCGAATACGAGAACATGCAGGCGCCGGTCGTCGGCGGCGTGCGGTTGCCGCACGGCAACGGCGAGACCATCCGGCTGGCCCGCGGCGCGTCGCTGAGCGATTTCGCCGACAAGATCAACGCCAATCCGGCCTCGCTGGTGCAGGCGCTGTTCAACCTCGGTGAGATGGTCACCGCCACGCAGTCGGTGGGCGACGAGACCCTCGAGCTGCTCGGCAACGAGATGAACTACGTCGTGCAGGTCGTGTCCCCGGAAGACGAGGACCGCGAGCTGCTCGAATCCTTCGACCTCACCTACGGCGAGGACGAGGGCGGCGAGGATGACCTCGAGCAGCGGCCCCCGGTGGTCACCGTCATGGGTCACGTCGACCACGGCAAGACCCGGTTGCTGGACACGATCCGCAACGCCACCGTCCGCGAGGGCGAGGCCGGCGGCATCACCCAGCACATCGGCGCCTACCAGGTCACGGTCGAGCACGACGGCACCGAGCGGCCGATCACCTTCATCGACACCCCCGGTCACGAGGCGTTCACCGCCATGCGTGCCCGTGGTGCGAAGGCCACCGACATCGCGATCCTGGTGGTCGCGGCCGACGACGGCGTCATGCCGCAGACGGTCGAGGCGATCAACCACGCGCAGGCGGCCGACGTGCCGATCGTGGTGGCGGTCAACAAGATCGACAAGGAGGGCGCCGACCCGGCCAAGATCCGCGGTCAGCTCACCGAGTACGGCCTGGTCGCCGAGGACTTCGGTGGCGAGACCATGTTCGTCGACATCTCCGCCAAGCAGGGCACCAACATCGACGCGCTGCTCGAAGCGGTCCTGCTGACCGCGGACGCGGCGCTGGACCTGCGGGCCAACCCGGACATGGAGGCCCAGGGTGTGGCGATCGAGGCGCACCTGGACCGTGGCCGCGGCCCCGTCGCGACCGTGCTGATCCAGCGCGGAACGCTGCGGGTCGGCGACTCGATCGTCGCGGGCGACGCCTACGGCCGCGTGCGGCGCATGGTCGACGAGCACGGCGAGGACATCCACGATGCCCTGCCGTCGCGGCCGGTGCAGGTCATCGGCTTCACGTCGGTGCCGGGAGCCGGTGACAACCTGCTCGTGGTCGACGAGGACCGCATCGCCCGGCAGATCGCCGACCGGCGCAGCGCCCGCAAGCGCAACGCCCTGGCGGCGCGCTCGCGCAAGCGGATCAGCCTCGAGGACCTGGATTCGGCGCTGAAGGAGACCAGCCAGCTGAACCTGATCCTCAAGGGCGACAACTCCGGCACCGTCGAGGCGCTGGAGGAGGCCTTGCTGGGCATCGAGATCGACGACGAGGTGGAACTGCGCGTCATCGACCGCGGTGTCGGTGGCGTCACCGAGACCAACGTCAACCTGGCGTCGGCCTCGGATGCGATCATCATCGGCTTCAACGTCCGCGCGGAGGGCAAGGCCACCGAGCTGGCCAACCGCGAGGGCGTCGAGATCCGCTACTACTCGGTGATCTACCAGGCCATCGACGAGATCCAGGCCGCGCTCAAGGGCATGCTCAAGCCGGTCTACGAGGAGAAGGAGCTCGGCCGCGCCGAGATCCGCGCGATCTTCCGGTCGTCGAAGGTCGGCAACATCGCGGGTTGCCTGGTCCAGTCGGGCATCATGCGGCGCAACGCCAAGGCCCGCCTGCTGCGCGACAACGTCGTGGTGGCCGAGACCGTCACCATCTCGTCGCTCAAGCGCGAGAAGGACGACGCCACCGAGGTGCGCGAGGGTTACGAATGCGGTCTCACGCTGACGTACTCCGACATCAAGGAAGGCGACATCATCGAGGCGTACGAACTCGTCGAAAAAGCGAGGACGTAGTGGCCGATCCGGCACGGGCACGCCGGCTGGCCAAGCGCATCGGCACCGTCGTCGCGTCGGCGATCGAGTTCGAGATCAAGGATCCCCCGTTGGCCTTCGTGACCGTCACGGACACGAAGGTGACGGGTGACCTGCACGACGCCACCGTGTTCTACACGGTGCGCGGCGAGACGCTGCAGGACGAACCCGATTACGCCGCCGCGGCAGCGGCGCTGGAGCGTGCCAAGGGCACGTTGCGCAGCAAGGTCGGCGCCGCCACCGGCGTGCGATTCACTCCCACACTGGCTTTCGAGCTCGACAAGGTTCCCGAGACCTCTGCTCACATGGAGGCGCTGCTGGCGCGCGCGCGTGCCGCAGATGAGGATTTGGCGAGAGTTCGGCAGGGTGCCAGGCACGCAGGCGACGCCGACCCGTACCGTGTGACGGGGGCGGAGGAAACCGGCGGGGACTCGGAGTACGGGCAAGACAACGGACTCGATGTTGAGGACACCGGTGACAACGACAGACAAGGCGACTGACGTCGCGCTGCCGGGCACGCGCGTCGACGCGCACACGGCCGCCGGGCTGCTGTCCGCGGCAGGCACCGTCAGCGTGGTCTGTCACGTCTATCCCGATGCCGACACCATCGGCGCCGGGCTGGCGCTGGCACTGATCCTCGAACAGGCGGGCAAGGCCGTGCAGGTCAGCTTCGCCGCTCCCGAGGACCTGCCCGAATCGCTGCAGTCGCTGCCCGGCGGGCACCTGCTGGTCCAACCGGACGCGATGCGGCGCGACGCCGACCTGGTGGTCACGGTCGACATCCCGAGTGTGAACCGCCTGGGTGCGCTGCGCGACCTGGCCGATTTCGACACCGATCCCGACCGCGATGTGCTGGTGATCGACCACCACGCCTCCAATCAGCTGTTCGGCAGCGCCAACTACGTCGATCCGTCGGCGGACTCGACCACCATGCTGGTCGCCGAACTGCTCGACGCCTGGGGCAAGCCGATCGACGCCGGGGTGGCGCACTGCCTGTACGCGGGGCTGACCACCGACACCGGGTCGTTCCGGTGGGCCAGCGCCCGCGCGCACCGGCTGGCGGCCCGGCTGGTCGAGCTGGGCGTCGACAATGCCGCGATCAGCCGCACACTGCTGGACACCCATCCGTTCGCGTGGCTGCCGATGCTGTCGCGGGTGCTCGCCTCCGCGCGCCTGGTGCCCGACGCCGCCGGTGGCCGTGGCCTGGTGTATGCCGTTGTGGCACACGATGAGTGGTCCACCGCGCGGCCCGAAGAGGTGGAGAGCATCGTCGACATCGTGCGCACCACCGCGCAGGCCGAGGTGGCGGCGGTCTTCAAGGAGATCGAACCGCTGCACTGGTCGGTGTCGATGCGCGCCAAGTCCTTCGACCTCGCCACGGTGGCCAGTTCGTTCGGTGGCGGCGGACACCGGCTGGCGGCCGGCTACTCGGCCATCGGATCCGCCGACGACGTGGTCGCGGCGCTGCATTCCGCCCTTGGCTGACGACGTCAGCGGGGCCCTGCCCGAGCCGGTCGCGGCACGGCCGGAACCGGTCACCTCCCGGCGCATCGCCGCGCTGGCGTTCCCGGCGCTGGGCGTGTTGGCCGCCGAGCCGGTCTACCTGCTGTTCGACCTGGCCGTCATCGGCCGCCTCGGCGCGGTCAGCCTCGCCGGCCTGGCCATCGGCGCGCTGATCATGGGCGTTCTCAGCTCCCAGCTGACGTTCCTGTCCTACGGCACGACGGCCCGGTCGGCGCGCTACTTCGGGGCCGGTGACCGCACCGCTGCGGTCGGCGAGGGCGTGCAGGCCACCTGGCTGGCGCTGGCCATCGGCACGGCGATCGTGGCCGCGGTGCAGGTCGCGGCGGTGCCGCTGGTGTCCGCACTGTCGGGTGGCGGCGTGGTCGCCGAGGCCGCCCTGCCGTGGGTGCGCATCGCGAGCCTCGCGGTGCCCGCCATCCTGATTGCCGCGGCGGGTAACGGCTGGATGCGCGGCGTGCAGGACACCATGCGGCCGCTGCGGTACGTGGTGTTCGGCTTCGCCGTGTCGGCGGTGCTGTGCCCTGTGCTGGTCTACGGCCTGCTCGGCGCGCCGCGGCTGGGCCTGCCGGGCTCGGCGATCGCCAATGTCGTCGGCCAGTGGATCGCCGCGCTGCTGTTCGTGTGGGCGCTGCTGGTGGAGCGCGTCGCGCTGCGGCCCGCGCCGGCGGTGCTGCGCGCACAGGTGGTGATGGGCCGGGACCTGGTGCTGCGCACGCTGGCGTTCCAGGCGTGCTTCGTGTCCGCGGGGGCGGTGGCCGCCAGGTTCGGCGCCGCCGCGGTGGCCGCGCACCAGGTGGTGCTGCAGCTGTGGAGTTTCCTTGCGCTGGTGCTTGATTCGCTGGCCATTGCGGCGCAGTCGCTGGTCGGCGCCGCCCTCGGAGCTGGCCACCTGGCGCACGCCAAATCGGTGGCCTGGCGGGTGACGGTGTTCTCGACGGCGGCCGCGGCGGCGCTGGCGGGAGTGTTCGCCGCAGGCGCGTCGGTGCTGCCGGGCGTGTTCACCGGCGACCGGTCGGTGCTCGACGAGATCGCGGTGCCGTGGTGGTTCCTGGTGGCGCAGCTGCCGATCGCGGGCATCGTGTTCGCGATCGACGGCGTGCTGCTCGGCGCCGGGGACGCCACGTTCATGCGCAACGCCACCCTGGCCGCGGCGCTGCTGGGCTTCCTGCCGCTGATCTGGCTGTCGCTCGCCTTCGGCTGGGGACTGCTCGGCATCTGGGCGGGGCTGAGCACGTTCATGGTGCTGCGACTGGTCTTCGTCGGCTGGCGCGCCCTGTCCGGCCGCTGGCTGGTGCCCGGAACGGCGTGACCTGCGGCCGGTCAGCGCACCTGGGCGCGGCCCCGCTCGAACACCGCGGCGCGGTTGGCGGCGATGTCGTCGCCGGACGCCGTCGCCATCCAGCGGCGCGCCGAGTCGGCCTCGATCCACAGGGCGGCGTTGGTCTGCGATTCGTCGATGCGGTGGTAGGAGTCCAGCAGCGCCCGCACCGCGCGCTGGTTGTTGCCGACGATCGAGGCCGCGACCTGTCGCGCGGTCGGCAGCAGCTCGTCGTGCGCGACGACCTGGGTGACCAGTCCGGCCCGCAGCGCGTCGGATGCCGAAAGGTAGTCGCCGGTCAGGCTCATCCGGCGGGCCAGCCCGACACCGACCTTCTGCGGCAGCCGCACCGACAACCCCCAGGTGGGCATCAGGCCGACGCGGGCGTGGGTGTCGGCGAACCGGGCCTGCTCCGAGGCGATCAGGATGTCGCAGTAGAGCGCCATCTCCAGCCCGCCGGTGACGGCGGCGCCGTTGATCGCACCGATCACCGGTTTGGTCAGGTGCGGCCACTTCGGCGAGATGTCGGGCAGGTCGGTCTGGTCGCCGAGTTCCTTGAGGTCCAGGCCGGCGCAGAACACGGGGTCGGCGCCGGTGAAGATCAGCACGTCGAGGTCGTCGTCGGTCTCCGCGTCCCGCAGCGCGCCGAACAGCTTGCCGCGCAGCGCCGCCGAGAGCGCGTTGCGGGCCTTCGGCCGGTTCAGCGTCAGGGTGCGCACCCGGTCGGTGGTGTCGATCAGCAGGATGTCGTCGGCGTCGGTCATGGGGTAGACGCTAGCGACCGCGCCTATCGTGGTCGTCATGTGCCGAAACATCACTGAACTGCGTGGGCTGGAGCCGCGGGCGACGGACGAGGAGATCGAGGCCGCGGCGCGCCAGTACGTCCGGAAGGTCAGCGGCATCACCCGGCCGTCGACGGCCAACGAGGAGGCGTTCGAACGGGCCGTCGCCGAGGTCACCGCCACCACCACCCGGCTGCTGTCGACGCTGCCCGAGCGGCGCCAGCCGCCGAAGACCGTGCCGCCGCTGCGCCGCCCCGAGGTGCGGGCCCGCATCGCCGCCAAGGCCGCGCAGACCTCGGCGTGACGCCGGCGCCCACCGGCCCGGCGCTCAAGGAGTGGAGCGCCGCGGTGCACGCGATGCTCGCGGGCCGGCAGTCGATCCTGTTGCGCAAGGGCGGAATCGGTGAGAAGCGCTTCCGGGTGGACGCTTCGCGCTTCCCGCTGTTCCCCACCGTCGCGCACAGCCACGCCGAACGGGTGCGTCCCGAACACCGCGACCTGCTAGAGCCGGCGGCCGCCGACTCCACCGAGGACGCCGTCGTGCTGCGGGCCGGCGCCGCCGTCGTGGAGGCCGTCGAGGTGAACAGGCCCGAGGCGATCGACGAGCTTGCGCCGCTGCACATCTGGACCGCCGACTCGATCCGGTCCGATCGCCTGGACTTCCGGCCGAAGCACCGGCTGACCGTGCTGGTGGTCGCGGTCAGTCCGCTTCTCGAGCCGGTCCGGCTCACGCGCGCCCCGGAGTACGGCGGCTGCACCAGCTGGGTGCAACTGCCGGTCGCCCCGGCGTGGGGCGCGCCGGTCCGCGATGCGGCCGAGCTGGGGGAGCTGGCCGGTCGCGTTCGTGACCTAGTGGGCTGACGGCGGACGGGGCCCGGCGGGCAGCAGCAGTCGGGACGCGCCCCCTGCGCCGTGGTGGACGGTGTGGGTCGCCGGCACCGTCCGGTTGCCGCGCAACGGCGCGTCGCCGGTGCCGAGGTTGCGGTCGAACCGCGGATGCGAGCCGCCCGCGACGAGCACCCGCAGCCGCGAGCCGGCGGGGAAGCGGTGCGCCACCGCGTCGAGTTCGATGCGCACCGTCCCGCTGACGCAGCCGGGGCGCAGATAGCCGTCGGAGACGTTGCGGGACCGGCCGCGCTCGTCGACGTGGCCGAGGCGGACGAAGACGTCGTTGTGCGGGTTGTCGCAGGAGTGCGCCAATTCGACCACCGGCGTGCCGACGACGTAGAGGTCTTCGGTGAGCGGCTCACCGGTGAAGGTCAGCACGTCGGCGCGGCGGGCCAACCGGGAGTCGTCGCGGTAGCCGGCCTCGGGGGACAGCAGCCGCCCGCCGATGGTCGGTGTCGGGTCGGCGGGGTCGTAGGTGAACGTCGACGACGGTGCGGCCGGATCAGGGGCGGCGCCCGCGAGCCGGTGGCCCGGGTGCAGGAACATCTCCTGCTCGGTCATGGCCGGCGGCCAGTCGGGCAGCTCGAGCCAGCCGTGACCGTTGACGAACGCCCGCACCGGGCTGCGCCGCCGCGCCGGTGCGCCACCGAGGTGGGTGGCCAGCCAGTCGAGCGTCTCGCCGACCACCGTGGCGGCGCCCTTGGTCATCAGCTGTGAGTGGGTCCACGGCCCGACGGTCAGCGCGCACGGCACACCGCGGTCGCGCAAATGCCGGTACTGGGTGAGGGACTGCTCGAGGAACAGGTCCTGCCAGCCGCTGACCAGCAGCACCGGCACCGCCACCCGGTCCAGCGCGTCGGTGGCCCGCAGCCCAGCCCAGAACGGGTCGTCGGGGTCCTCGTGCTCGAGCCACGACTCGAACCACGGCGCACCGCTGCCCAGCAGGTCGCGGGCCGAGTCGCCCAGCGGCAGTCCGGCGGTGGCCCGGGCCACCTCCCGGCGGGAGCGCACCTGGCGGATCAGCGCCGCCGCCCGGCCCGGGTCCTCCTGATGGGCGACCATGTGGCTCCAACCCAGGAAGTCGTTGAGGGAGAACGACCCGGTGCCCCAGGACGAGGCCCGGAAGTCGTGCGGCCCGACGGCGATCACGGCCGCCGCGAGTTCCGGCGGCGGGTCCTCGAGCATCGCCCACTGCGTGAAGCCCAGGTAGGACAGGCCGACGGTGGCGAAAGACCCGGTGAACCACGGCTGGTCGCGCAGCCAGGCGGCGGTGTCGGCGCCGTCGGCCTTCTCGTGCACCATCGGCGTGAACTCCCCGCCGGAGCCGAATGTGCCACGCACGCTCTGCACCAGCACGTGGTAGCCGCGCGCGGCGTAGACGGCGGCGAACAGCAGTGAGAACGGGAAGCCGCGGCCGTAGGGTCCCCGCACCAGCAGCGTGCCCGCGGGCCGGTCGGTGTCGGGCACGTAGTGATCGGCGATCAGGTCGACACCGTCGCGCATCGGGACCCGCAGGCCGCGCTCGACCCGGAAGTCGCTGGTGTGGGGCGGCAGCCGCAGCAGCCGGCTGACGGTTCTGCCCGCGAGTCTGCGCAGCGGACCGGTCGAGGTGGCCGGTCGCCGGCCGGTGGTGGTCATGCGGCCAGGTTAGAGAAGCGTCGTCTCAGAACGTGTACGACGGCACCAGTTCGTGGGCGCGCTGCAGGTTGGTCTGCATGCAGTCCGGGTCCGGCTCGGAGTAGATCGGCGAGTAGAACACCGACTGCTGGATCACGCCGTAGCTGGTGTCGAACGCGATCATGCAGGTGATCCACCACCGGTTGTTCCAGTCGGTCGGCTTCATGATCCAGTACTGGGCGGCGCGGTGACCGGAGACGTCGAGTTCGACGGCGTCCGGCGGGATGGTCTCCTCGTAGCTGCGCCACACGAGCGGTTCGATCGCCATCTGGTAGTTGCCCGCGTCGTACTTGCACCGCAGGCCCTCCTCCGGCTGCGGCGGCGTGAAGGCCAGCCCGATGCGCTGGACGACGTCGAGCGGGATGTCGTTACACGGGGCGAACGGGCTGGGATCGACGATGTCGACCACCGGCCACTTGATCGTCGTCGAGGCCGTCAGCGGCAGGAACGTGGACCGCAGATCGACCCCACCGGTGGCGGTGCCGGGCGACGGTGCGGTCTGCCACACCACGACCACCGCCGCGAACAGCGCGGCGAGCGCCGAGAGCAGGCGCATCCTGGCGACCATCACACCCCTCTCAGGTCCGACCCTGCCGGGAGTGTATCGGTCCGCGGCGGCTGGATGACTCGTAACGGCCACCGTAAACGAGAACATGTTCTAGTCGCCGACAGGGGTCACCGCGGGCGCGCAAGTAGGCTGATCGGTTGTGGTCACTCCTGCGCAGCCGCGCGACCGGCGGCCGGTGTTGTGGGCAATCAGCGACCTGCACACCGGGCACAACGGCAACAAGCCCATCACCGAGTCGCTGTATCCCTCCTCGCCCGACGACTGGCTGATCGTCGCCGGCGACGTCGGTGAACGCACCGACGAGATCCGGTGGGCGCTCGACCTGCTGCGCAAGCGCTTCGCCAAGGTCATCTGGATCCCCGGCAACCACGAATTGTGGACGACGAACAAGGACCCGATGCAGATCTTCGGCCGGGCCCGTTACGACTACCTGGTCACGATGTGCGACGAGATGGGCATCGTCACCCCTGAGCACCCCTACCCGGTGTGGACGGGCGAGGGTGGCCCCGCGACCATCGTCCCGATGTTCCTGCTCTACGACTACAGCTTCCTGCCGGAAGGGGCCGCCACGAAGGCAGAGGGCCTGGCGATCGCCCGGGAACGCAACGTCGTGGGCACCGACGAGTTCCTGCTGTCGTGCGAGCCGTATGCCACCCGCGACGCCTGGTGCCGCGAGCGGGTGGCCGCCACCCGCAAGCGGCTCGAGGAGCTGGACTGGATGATGCCGACCGTCCAGGTCAACCACTTCCCGATGGTGCGCGAACCGTGCGACGCGATGTTCTACCCGGAGTTCTCGCTGTGGTGCGGCACCACCGCCACGGCGGACTGGCACACCCGCTACAACGCCGTCTGCTCGGTGTACGGCCACCTGCACATCCCGCGCACCACCTGGTATGACGGCGTGCGGTTCGAGGAGGTGTCGGTGGGATATCCGCGGGAGTGGCGGCGGCGCAAGCCCTATCGGTGGCTGCGGCAGATCCTGCCCGACCCGAAGTACGCGCCCGGCTACCTCAACGAGTTCGGCGGGCACTTCGAGATCACCCCCGAGATGCGGGACGGCGCGCGCAAGATGCAGGAGCGGGTGCAGTCGAGGCGGTCCAAGTGAGCCTGCTGCCCACGGTGATGCCACCGGCGGTGGCGACCGCCGAACTGTACGACGACCCCGCCGGCCTGGCCCCGCTGCCGGAGGAGGCGCCACTGGTGGCGCGGTCGGTTGCCAAGCGCCGCAACGAGTTCGTCACCGTGCGCCACTGCGCGCGCCAGGCGATGTCCCAGCTCGGCCTGCCGCCGGTGCCGATCCTCAAGGGGGACAAGGGCGAACCGTGCTGGCCCGAAGGCGTGGTCGGCAGCCTGACGCACTGCAAGGGCTTCCGCGGCGCCGTGGTGGGTCGGCGCTCGGAGGTGCGGTCGCTCGGCATCGACGCCGAACCACACGACGTCCTGCCCGACGGCGTGCTCGACGCGATCAGCCTGCCGGTGGAGCGGCACGAGTTGGCCGCGTTGCCTGCCGAACTGCACTGGGACCGGATCCTGTTCTGCGCCAAGGAGGCGACCTACAAGGCGTGGTACCCGCTGACGCACCGCTGGCTGGGCTTCGAGGACGCGCACATCACGTTCACGCCCGACAGCACCGGCACCGCGGGCACCTTCGAGTCGCGGATCCTGATCGACCCGGCCGCGGAGTTCGGACCGCCGTTGACCACGCTCGCCGGGCGGTGGTCGGTGGCCGACGGGATCGCGCTGACGGCGATCGCGCTGTGAGCACGCCGGCACCGCCGGCCGGCATCGTCGTCGTGGACAAGCCGGCGGGGATTACCAGCCATGACGTGGTGGGCCGCTGCCGGCGGGTCTTCGGTACCCGCAAGGTGGGCCACGCAGGCACACTCGACCCGATGGCGACCGGTGTGCTGGTGGTGGGCATCGAGCGGGCGACGAAGATCCTCGGCCTGCTGACCGCCGCTGACAAGTCGTACTCGGCGACCATCCGGCTGGGGCAGACCACCACCACCGAGGACGCCGAAGGCGAAGTGCTGCAGACGATCTCGGCTACCGCGGTCGACGACGCCCAGATTGAGGCGGCGGTGGCGGCACTGCGCGGCGACATCGAGCAGGTGCCGTCGGCGGTCAGCGCCGTCAAGATCGGTGGGGAGCGCGCCTACAAGCTGGTGCGGGAAGGCCGGACCGTCGAACTGCCGCCCCGCCCGGTGCATGTCGAGCGGTTCGACGTCACCGCCGTCCGCCGCGACGCCGCCGGCTTCGTCGACGTCGATGTCGATGTGTCCTGTTCGAGCGGCACCTACATCCGCGCGCTGGCCCGTGACGTGGGCGCGGCGCTGAGTGTCGGTGGCCACCTCACGGCGCTGCGCCGTACCCGCGTCGGCCGGTTCGGCCTCGACGAGGCGCGCACGCTCGATGCGCTGGCCGAGCAGCCGTCGCTGAGCTACTCGCTCGACGAGGCGTGCCTGCAGGGCTTCGCGCGCCGCGAGCTGACCGACGAGGAGGCCGAGTCGGCGCGCCACGGCCGTGCGCTGCGGCCGGCGGGCATCGACGGTGTGTATGCCGCGACCGCGCCCGACGGCCGGGTGATGGCGCTGCTCACCGACGACGGGCAACGGACGAGAAGCGTTGTGGTGGTGCGGCCGGCGACGCTGTGACGTCGATACGCCGAAGGAAGGTGCCGGGCGCACGACGTCCCGCGAACTGAGAGCCCGGCTCGAGCGCACCGCGGTCGGTAGGCTGCGCTCGTGACGGTGGCCGACGGAGCAGCCGGCCGGGTGCGACGCACCCAGGCCGAACGCAGCGCCGCGATGCGGCTCCGCCTCCTCGACGCGACCGTTGAATGCCTGGTCGATCACGGATATGCCGGCACCACCACGCACCGCGTCGCCGAGGTCGCCGGGGTGACGCGCGGAGCCCAGATCCACCATTTCCGGTCCAAGGAGGACCTGGTGATCGCGGCGATCGAACATCTGGCGCATCAGCGCGCTGAGGCCGCCATCCGGGAACTCGGCCGGATCGAGCGCAGCGACGACCTGCCCACGGCGATCCTGGAGTTCCTCTGGGACATCCATCAGGGGCCGCTGACCGTCGCGACCTTCGAGCTGTGGATCGCGTCGCGGACGGACCCGGCGCTGGCCGAGCAGGTCCAGCGGGTGGAGCCCGTCGTCAACGGCGCAGTGCTGGCGGCCATCGCGCAGGTGCTGCCCGAACGGGCCGCGGCGCAGAAGGAACTGCGCGACGCCGTCTACACCGCGATGGACGCGCTTCGCGGGATCTTCGTGGGCAGTTTCGCCGACAGCGACCCGGCCCGGCTGCGGCGACGCTGGGATCGTGCAGCGACGCGACTGCATCGCGACATCGGCTCCGCACTCGCCGAGGCGGCGCAGGCACCGGCCTGAGCCCGTTCGAGTTGTTTGCGTTCCGGTTGGAATGTATCTTTATTCACGGCGGCGTCAGGGGGAGGAGCCGCCGGAGCGTCGGGGGCGTCACTTCGGTGATGCCCCCGACGGCACCCAAGGGCCGTTCACACGGCCGCTGTCGTACCTAGGCCACCACCCAGATCGCCTCGGCGGCCGGGCTGCCGAGGTCGACGGTGGTGCTGGTGGTTTCGCTGCCCGGGCGCGCGGGGTCGCCCGGGTCCACCGGGTTCACTGGATTCTCTATGGCCACCGAGATCATCCCCGCGAAGTCGCGCCGAGCGAGTACCCGCACCCGCGAATCGAGCGTGATGCCCACGGTGTCGAAATACCGCAGCATCTCCGGATCTGCGTCGGAGATGCGGGCCACCGTGCCGGCGTCGCCGTCCTGGCACACCGACAGCTGCCGCGCCGGAGGCGTGGGCACCTGACCGTCGGCGGCCGGAATCGGGTCGCCGTGCGGATCACGGGTGGGATGACCGAGTTTGGCGTCGATGCGGTCGAGCATCCGGTCGGAGACCGCGTGCTCGAGGATCTCGGCCTCGTCGTGCACCTCGTCCCAGCCGTAGCCCAGTTCGCGGACCAGGAAGGTCTCCATCAGCCGATGGCGGCGCACCATCGCCAGCGCCGCGCGCCGGCCGGCGTCGGTGAGCGTCACCGCGCCGTACTTTTCGTGGTGGACGAAGCCCTGGTCGGCCAGCTTGCGGATGGACTCCGAGGCCGTGCTCGCGGAGACCCCGAGCCGCTCGGCGAGCATCTTGGTGCTCACCTTCTCGTGGGACCATTCCTGGGCCGTCCAGATGACCTTGAGATAGTCCTGGGCAACCATCGTCAGCTCACCTGCGTTGCTGTCCGGACTCACAACTAGCAAGTTTAGGCAATCATCACCTGATCCGGGCATCCAGCGCGCCCACGGCGCGGCCCGGGCCGTAGGCTGGCGGTGTGCTGCGCTGGCGAGGTCAGGACGAAATCCCGACCGACTGGGGCCGATGTGTCGTCACCATCGGGGTGTTCGACGGCGTGCATCGCGGGCACGCCGAACTCATCAACCACGCCGTGAAGGCGGGCCGCTCACGCGGTGTGCCCACTGTGCTGATGACGTTCGACCCGCACCCGATGGAGGTCGTCTTCCCGGGCAGCCATCCGGCGCAGCTGACCACACTGACCCGGCGTGCCGAGCTCGTCGAGGAGATGGGCATCGACGTCTTCCTGGTGATGCCGTTCACCTCCGACTTCATGAAGCTCACCCCGGAGCGCTACATCCACGAGCTGCTGGTGGAGAACCTGCACGTCGTCGAGGTGGTGGTGGGGGAGAACTTCACGTTCGGCAAGAAGGCCGCAGGCAACGTCGAACTGCTGCGCAGGGCCGGCGAGCGGTTCGGGTTCGCCGTCGAGAGTCTGTCGCTGGTCGCCGAACACCACCGGGAACAGTCGGTGACCTTCTCGTCGACCTACATCCGGTCCTGCGTCGACGCTGGCGACGTGGTCGCCGCCGCCGAGGCGCTGGGACGCCCGCACCGGGTCGAGGGGGTGGTGGTGCGCGGTGACGGTCGCGGCCGCGACCTCGGCTATCCGACGGCCAACGTGGCGCCGCCGATGTACTCGGCGATACCGGCCGACGGGGTCTATGCCGCCTGGTTCACCGTGCTGGGCCGCGGACCGGTGATGGGCACCGTCATCCCCGGAGAGCGGTACCAGGCCGCGGTGTCGGTCGGCACCAACCCGACGTTCTCCGGGCGCACCCGCACGGTCGAGGCGTTCGTCCTGGACACCACCGCCGACCTGTACGGCCAGCACGTCGCGGTCGACTTCGTGGCCCGGATCCGGGGCCAGGAGAAGTTCGACTCGGTCGACGACCTGATCGTGGCGATGGGCGGGGACACCGAGCGGGCCCGCACCATACTGCGCGATTCTTTCTGAGCGCCCCGGCGCTGTTAGACTTTGCGCCGACCCGGCACGTTGCTGCAGTTCGCGGTGGCCGTGCCCTTCGGAGCCGTCCGGCTCCCGCAGTTCGCGAACTGAAAAAGATGGAGTGAATTCGTGGCGCTCACCGCCGATCAGAAAAAAGAGATCCTGGGCTCCTACGGCCTGCATGCGACCGACACCGGTTCGCCCGAGGCGCAGGTGGCACTGCTGACCAAGCGCATCGCCGACCTGACCGAGCACCTCAAGCTGCACAAGCACGACCACCACTCGCGGCGCGGCCTGCTGCTGCTCGTCGGCCGCCGTCGCCGGTTGCTCAAGTACGTCGCGCAGGTCGACGTGGAGCGTTACCGCTCCCTGATCGACCGGCTGGGCCTGCGTCGCTGACGCTGTTCACGTGCGGACGCTGTCCGCGGTCGTCACGGCCGCGCTGCTCGCGGCCGCGGGGCTGACGGGCTGCTCGTCGGCCGCCGCGGCCGACATGGGGGTGGGGGACTGCCTGAAGATGGGCGGCACCCTCGACCGTCCGGAGGCGACGAAGGTCGGCTGCGGCACACCGGAGTCGAATTTCAAGGTGGTCGCCACGGTCGACGACAGCGACCAGTGCCCCACCGACGTCGACTCGTACTACTCGATGCGCAGCGCGTTCCGCGACACCGGCCAGACGATCTGCATGGACATCGACTGGGTCGTCGGGGATTGCATGAGCATCGATCCGGAGAACTCCCGCGACCCGGTGCGGGTGGACTGCTACGACGGCACGATGCCGCACCGCCAGCGGGCCACCCAGATCCTCGACGAGGTCGCCAACGTCGACCAGTGCACCACCGGCGTCGGCTACGCCTACGACGAGCGACAGTTCACCGTCTGCGTCGAGGACGTGTCCTGATCGGCCCGGTCTTTAGGGTCCGGACCAGCCAGGTTGTACCATTGATCTGTCCGCGCGGATTTCGTTCACCCGCGGGCATCGGGTGCGGTTTCGCAGATCCGCGAAAGCCGTCCCCGCGTGTCATATCGGGACCCGCCTGATGGCACGGTCTTCGGTAGTGGCTGCCGGACAGGAATCCGGCAGCTTCGATCGACGGCCGTAGCCGCATCAAGGCTGGTGGTTCAGGGCGCCGTTCCGGCTGCCCGGCATGTCCGACGGTGACCACGCGAAACAGCTGAATGATGTTCAGAGAGGCCATACGGACGCCTATGTCTGTAGTTGAAATTGAAGACGGCGTGTACGAGTCCACCGCCGTGATCGACAACGGGAGCTTCGGCACCCGCACCATCCGCTTCGAGGCCGGCCGGCTGGCCCAGCAGGCGGCCGGTTCTGTCGTCGCCTACCTCGACGACGAGACCATGCTGCTGTCGGCCACGACCGCCAGCAAGAACCCCAAGGACCACTTCGACTTCTTCCCCTTGACGATCGACGTCGAGGAGCGGATGTACGCAGCGGGCCGCATCCCCGGTTCGTTCTTCCGCCGCGAGGGCCGGCCGTCCACCGACGCGATCCTCACCTGCCGGCTGATCGACCGCCCGCTGCGGCCGACGTTCGTGTCCGGCCTGCGCAACGAGATCCAGGTCGTCGTCACCGTGATGAGCCTGGATCCCAAGGATCTGTACGACGTGCTCGCGATCAACGCCGCCTCGGCGTCCACGCAGATCTCCGGGCTGCCCTTCGCCGGCCCCGTCGGCGGCGTGCGCGTCGCCCTGATCGACGGACAGTGGGTCGCGTTCCCGACCGTCGAGCAGCTCGAGCGTGCGGTGTTCGACATGGTGGTCGCCGGCCGAAAAGTCGACGACTCCGGAAAAGAAGACGTGGCGATCATGATGGTCGAGGCCGAGGCCACCGACAACGTGATCGAACTGGTCGCCGGCGGAGCCGGTGCGCCGACCGAGAGCGTCGTGGCCGAGGGCCTCGAGGCCGCCAAGCCGTTCATCGCGGCCCTGTGCACCGCCCAGCAGGAGCTGGCCGGCAGTGCGGGCAAGGAGACCGCGGAGTACCCGCTGTTCCCGGAGTACCAGGACGACGTGTTCGACGCGGTCGCCGCGGTGGCCACCGACGAGCTGTCCAAGGCTCTGACCATCGCCGGCAAGGAAGAGCGCAACGACCGCACCGACGAGATCAAGGTCGAGGTGCTGGGCCGGCTGGCCGACCAGTTCGCGGGCCGCGAGAAAGAGATCGGCGCCGCGTTCCGGTCGCTGACCAAGAAGCTCGTCCGCCAGCGCATCCTGACCGACCACTTCCGCATCGACGGCCGTGGCGTCACCGACATCCGGGCGCTCAGTGCCGAGGTGGCCATCGTGCCGCGGGCACACGGCAGCGCGTTGTTCGAGCGCGGCGAGACCCAGATCCTGGGTGTCACCACGCTGGACATGGTCAAGATGGCCCAGCAGATCGACTCGCTGGGGCCGGAGACGTCCAAGCGCTACATGCACCACTACAACTTCCCGCCGTTCTCGACCGGTGAGACCGGCCGCGTCGGTTCGCCGAAGCGTCGCGAGATCGGTCACGGCGCGCTGGCCGAGCGGGCCCTGATGCCGGTGCTGCCGAGCATCGAGGAGTTCCCGTACGCGATCCGTCAGGTGTCGGAGGCGTTGAGCTCCAACGGCTCGACGTCGATGGGTTCGGTGTGTGCGTCGACGCTGTCGCTGCTCAACGCCGGTGTGCCGCTCAAGGCTCCGGTCGCGGGCATCGCGATGGGCCTGGTGTCCGACGACGTCGAGGTGGACGGCAAGACCGAGCGCCGCTTCGTGACGCTGACCGACATCCTGGGCGCCGAGGACGCGTTCGGTGACATGGACTTCAAGTGCGCAGGCACCAAGGACTTCGTCACCGCGCTGCAGCTCGACACCAAGCTCGACGGCATCCCCTCGCAGGTGCTGGCCGGGGCGCTGGCCCAGGCCAAGGACGCGCGTATCACCATCCTCGAGGTGATGGCCGAGGCCATCGACGAGCCCGACGAGATGAGCCCGTACGCGCCGCGCATCACCACGATCAAGGTGCCGATCGACAAGATCGGCGAGGTCATCGGGCCCAAGGGCAAGATGATCAACTCGATCACCGAGGAGACCGGCGCGTCGATCTCGATCGAGGACGACGGCACCGTGTTCGTCGGCGCCTCCAACGGCGAGGCCGCGCAGGCTGCGATCGACAAGATCAACGCCATCGCCAACCCGCAGCTGCCCAAGATCGGTGAGCGGTTCCTCGGAACCGTGGTCAAGACCACCGACTTCGGCGCGTTCGTCTCGCTGCTGCCGGGTCGTGACGGTCTGGTCCACATCTCCAAGCTGGGCCGCGGCAAGCGCATCAACAAGGTCGAGGACGTGGCGAAGGTCGGCGACAAGCTCCGCGTGGAGATCGCCGACATCGACAACCGCGGCAAGATCTCGTTGATCCTGGTGGCCGAAGAGGCCGCCGAGGGCGGCGACGGCACCGCCACCGCCGATTCGGGCGCAACGCCTGTCGATGCCGCGACCAGCAGCAGCTAGGTCCGGAGCAGCGGCGCTGCGGCGCGGTCACCGCGACTCCACCTCGGAGTCGCGGTTCCGCCGCAGCACGCTGCCCGGCGGGCTGCGGGTGGTCACCGAGTACATCCCTTCGGTGCACTCGGCGTCGGTCGGGCTGTGGGTCGGTGTCGGCTCGCGCGACGAGGGCCACAGTGTGGCCGGGGCCGCGCACTTCCTGGAACACCTGCTGTTCAAGTCGACGCCGACGCGGTCGGCGGTCGAGATCGCCCAGGCCGTCGACGCCGTCGGCGGTGAGCTGAATGCGTTCACCGCGCGCGAGCACACCTGCTACTACGCGCACGTGCTGCACACCGATCTGGAGTTGGCCGTCGATCTGGTGGCCGACGTGGTGCTGCGGGGCCGTTGTGCGGCAGGCGATGTCGAGGTCGAGCGCGACGTGGTGCTCGAGGAGATCGCCATGCGTGACGACGATCCGGAGGACACGCTCGGCGACGTGTTCCTCACGGCGATGTTCGGCTCGCATCCGGTGGGCCGCCCGGTGATCGGCAGCGTCGAGTCGATCGAGGGCATGACCAGGGCCCAGCTGCACTCCTTCCACGTTCGCCGCTACGTGCCCGAGCGCATGGTGCTGGCGGTGGCGGGCAACGTCGACCACGACGAGGTGGTCCGCCTGGCGCGCGAGCACTTCGGCGATCGACTCGTCCGCGGGCGCAACGCGATTGCGCCGCGCAAGGGCACCGGCCGCATCGGCGGACGCCCGTCGCTGCAACTCGTCGACCGCGACGGTGAGCAGACCCACCTCTCACTGGGGGTGCGCACGCCCGGCAGGCACTGGGAGCACCGCTGGGCGCTGGCCGTGCTCAACAGCGCGCTGGGTGGCGGCCTGAGCTCCCGGCTGTTCCAGCAGGTGCGCGAGACCCGCGGCCTGGCCTACTCGGTGTACTCGACGGTGGACACCTTCGCCGACAGCGGAGCCCTCTCGGTGTACGCGGCGTGTCTGCCCGAGCGGTTCGACGAGGTGGTCCGCGTGGTCACCGACGTGCTCGACGGGGTGGCGCGCGACGGCATCACCGAGGCGGAGTGCCGGATCGCCAAGGGATCGATGCGCGGCGGGCTGGTACTCGGCCTGGAGGACTCCGGGTCGCGGATGCACCGCATCGGCCGCAGCGAGCTGAACTACGGCGAGCACCGCAGCATCGAGGCGACGCTGGACCTGATCGACGCGGTGACGCTCGACGAGGTCAACGCGGTCGCCTCGCAGCTGCTCACCCGGTCCTACGGCGCGGGAGTGCTGGGGCCGCAGGCGGACAAGACGCTGCCCGAGCGGTTGCGGGTGCTGGCCGGCTGATCCGCCGCGCTATCGCACCTGCAGTGAATCGTCGCGGCGCAGCACGAAGAAGTACGGCGTCCTGATGCCGCGCAGGTCCATCGCGCCGAGCACGGTGTCGTCGTCGAGTCGGCGGAACACGTCGTTGATGGGCAGCTGGTCGTACACCATCGTGGCGGTGTCGACGTCGCGGTAGCGGGTGGTGCGCAGCCGGGCCTTGGGTCCGCGCGCCCGCAGCGCCGGCTTGAGCGCGGAGATGGTGCCTGCGAAGTTCTGGCGCTTGAGCGCCGGGATCCTGGTGGCCAGCCCGAGGCCGCTGAACGCCAACACCGGGTTGAGGGGCCACAGCGCGTCGCCACCGGTGGTCGGGAACAGCAGCGGGTGCACGGTCTCGCCGTCGACGAACTGCTTTCCCCACCACCCGCTTGCGGCCAGCATCCCGTCCAGCGGGTGGCCTGTGGGTAGTTCCGCGCCGTGCCAGGTGCCGATCATCGACTCCGTCGGCACGGCGGGGCAGCCGTCGTACAGCGCGAGCGCATCGGCTGTGGTGGTCGGGGCATGGGGCAGGACGTCGGCGAGCTGCATGGCTCCACGATACTTGACAGGTGTCAACGTTAGGGAATGGCGGCAGACTGAGGAGCGTGCGCCCGACCGATGCCTGTCCCTGCGGCAGCGGCGACCCCTACGGCGGGTGCTGCGGTCCGCTGCACCACGGTGAGCGGCATGCCGAGACGGCGGAGCGGCTGATGCGGTCGCGGTTCAGCGCCTACGCCGTCGGCGACCTCGAATATGTATGGCGGACATGGCATCCGCGTAGCCGTCCGGACGCACTGACACCGGATGCCTCGCTGGAGTGGACCGCCCTCGAGGTCCTCGACGTCGTGGCCGGCGGTGCGGGCGACGAGACGGGGGAGGTGGAGTTCCGCGCGCACTACCTGCAGGACAGACGAAGCGGGACGCTTCATGAGCGGTCCCGCTTCGTGGTCAGAGCCCGCCAGTGGTTCTACGTCGACGGGACGTTGTTCGAGTAGTCGATCAGGCCGGCACGGTGGCCGGATCGGTGAAGGGCAGCTCGAGCGCGTCGGCGACATGCTCGTTGAGCAACGCGCCCTCGTGGGTCGACAGGCCCTTCGCGAGCGCGGCGTCCGCCGCGCAGGCCGCCTGCCATCCCTTGTCGGCCAATTTCAGCACGTAGGGCATGGTCGCGTTGGTCAGCGCGAACGTCGAGGTGCGCGGCACCGCACCGGGCATGTTGGCCACGCAGTAGAAGACGGTGTCGTGCACCGC
Organism: [Mycobacterium] manitobense; assembly: GCF_025821665.1. Classification (GTDB taxonomy): domain Bacteria; phylum Actinomycetota; class Actinomycetes; order Mycobacteriales; family Mycobacteriaceae; genus Mycobacterium; species Mycobacterium arseniciresistens. The sequence continues at coordinate 20,492 of NZ_JACKSJ010000119.1, read as the reverse complement.
GAACGTCGGGTCGTCGTGCGTGGTGGGGCGGGAATCCTCGAAGCAGCCGCCCTGGTCGATCGCGATGTCGACGAGCACCGCACCCGACTTCATGCCGGCCACAGTCGAATTGGTGACGAGCTTTGGGGCCTTGGCGCCCGGCACGAGCACCGCACCGATCACCAGGTCGGCGCGCTTGACGGCGTCGTCCAGTTCGAGCATCGACGAGTAACGGGTCTCGATGGCGCCGCTGTTCTCGTTGTCGATCTTGCGCAGCGTGTTCACGTTGAGGTCGAAGACGGTGACGTGCGCGCCCATGCCCTTGGCGATGCGGGCGGCGTTGTATCCGGCCACGCCGCCGCCGATGACGACGACCTCGGCGGGTGCGACGCCGGGCACGCCGCCCATCAGGACGCCGCGGCCGCCGTGGCTGCGCATCAGGTGGTAGGCGCCCACCTGGGCGGAGAGCCGACCGGCGACCTCGCTCATCGGCGCCAACAGGGGCAGTGCGCCGTCGGCGGTCTGAACGGTCTCGTAGGCGATCGACGTGGTGCCCGAGGCGATCAGGGCGTCGGTGCAGGGCTTCGAGGCGGCCAGGTGCAGATAGGTGAACAGGGTCTGACCCTCGCGCATGCGCGCGTATTCGGGCTCGATCGGCTCTTTGACCTTCAGGAGCAGGTCGGCTTCCGCCCACACTTCGTCGGCGGTGCTGATGATCTGCGCGCCTGCGGCTTTGAAGTCGCGATCGATGATGGCCGAACCCTCGCCGGCGCCGGCCTCGATGAGCACCTCGTGGCCGCGGTGGGTCAGTTCCGCCACTCCGGCGGGGGTGATGGCGACGCGGTATTCGTTGTTCTTGATCTCGGTCGGGATACCGACACGCATGATCGCTCCTTGAGGTTGTGGGCTGCATCAAGTGTGAAGAACATTCGGAAGATATGCAATAACACTGTGGATAATTCGGTATGCTGCCCGCGTGAATGATGATCCGACGATCTCGGCCTATCCGGAGCCGCGCGAGCCGAAGGATGTTCGGGCCGTTCCGCTCGACGAGACGGATCGCCGCATCCTGGCCGCACTGCACGCCGATGCGCGGATGTCGAACAGCGCACTCGCCGAGCAAGTCGGCATCGCCGCGTCGACGTGCCACGGGCGGGTCCGACGACTGCAGGAGGTCGGCGTGATCCGCGGCTTCTACGCCGACATCGACCCGGCGGCCATCGGTCTGTCGCTGCAGGCGATGATCTCGGTGACGCTGCAGTCGCACTCCCGCGGCAAGATCCGCAGTTTCATCCAGCAGATCCGGCGCCGCCCGCAGGTGATGGACGTGTACTTCCTCGCCGGCGCCGACGACTTCATCCTGCACGTCGCCGCCCGCGACACCGACGACCTGCGTTCGTTCGTGGTGGAGAACCTGAACGCCGACGCCGATGTCGCGGGTACGCAGACGTCGCTGATCTTCGAGCATCTGCGCGGCGCGTCGCCGGTGTGACCTCGCCGAGCCATCGCGTCGGCGCCCGCTTACTGTGGGCGGCATGTCGCATGTGCTGTCGGTCAACGTCGCTCGTCCGCGAGCGAACCCCGCGAAACCGTCCGCGACCACCGGGATCGACAAGGCGCCCACCGACGGCGCCGTCCTGGTGCAGGCGCCCGGATCCCCGGGTCCCGGCGCGGGCAGCGGCCTGGCCGGAGACATCATCGGGAACGGGAAGCTGCACGGCGGTGGCGACCAGGCGGTGTACGCGTACGCCCGGGAGGACCTCGACAACTGGTCCGGCCGGCTGGACCGCCAGATCAGCGACGGCATGTTCGGCGAGAACCTCACCACGTCGGGTGTGGACGTCACCACCGCGGTCATCGGCGAACGCTGGCGGATCGGTTCGGACGGCCTGGTGCTGGAGCTCACCGCGCCCCGCACGCCCTGCAAGACGTTCGCTGCGTGGCTCGGGATCCCCGGCCTCATCAAGACGTTCACCGCGGCGGCCGTTCCGGGTGCGTACTTCCGCGTGATCACCCCGGGGCACGTCCGGGCGGGCGACTCGATCACCGTGACCGACCGGCCCGACCACGGCGTCACCGTCCAGACCGTGTTCCGCGCGCTGTTGACCGACCCGTCGCTACTCGACGGGCTGCAGTACATCGATGCGCTGGCGGAGGACATCAAGCGCAAAGCGCGTCGCCGCGCCGAACGCTCGGCCTGAGCCGGGCCGCGCCGCAGGTCATGCGGCGCCGGGTTTTTCACCGTCATCGTCGTCGGCTCCTGGTTCCGCGAGGTATTCCTGGGGGTGGTGGTAGCGGTTGGTCCGGGGTTGCCCGGTGTCGAGATGTTCGGGTGGAATCCAGTGCACGCGGCCGTCGACGCGGCGGGTGGTCCAGCCTTTCTCCTTCATCCGGTTGTCGGGCCCGCACGCCAGGCCGAGGTCGGTGATGTCGGTGGCTCCGCCGTCGGCCCAGGGATTGAGGTGGTCGACCTGGCACCAATAGCCCGGCACGGTGCAGCCGGGCCGGGTGCACCCGCGATCCATGGCGTGCAGCACGATCCGTTGGGCAGCGGAGGCGATGCGCCGGGTGCGGCCCAGGTAGAGGGGCAGTCGAGTGTGTTCGTCGAACACCGCCAGGTAGTGGTAGGCGTGGGAGGCCATCCGGATCAGGTCGGCCATCGGCAGCAACGACCCGCCGCCGGTGACCGCGACCCCGGCGCCGCGCTGCAGTTCCTGCACGGTGGTGCTGGCGATGACGCTGACCGGCAGCCCGTGGTGCTGCCCCAGCTCTCCGGAGGCCAGCAGCGCGCGTCCGGCGGCGGTGAGCGCGTCGTGGCGGCGCTGCCCGGGGGTGCGCAGATCGCGGCGGGCTGCGTCTGGGTCGGGTTCGCCGTCGACGGTCGGGGTGTCGTCGTCGGGGTTGCACATCCCCGGTGCGGCCAGCTTGGCCAGCAGCGGTTCCAGGGTGGCGCGGCACTGGGGGTCGATGACTGCGGTGAGGCGGCTCATGCCGTCGGCGTCTTGGCGGCCCAGGGTGAGGTGGCGTTTGCGGGCCTGGCCGTCGGTGGGTTCGGGGCCGTCGGGGTCGAGCAGCAGGATCAGCCGGTCGGCGGCGGCCTGGAGTTGCTCGGGATCCAGGGTGCAGGCGATGGACGCCAGGGTGTGTTCGGCTTGATCGCGGGCGAGCCCGTCGGTCCATGCGGGCAGCTTCTTGTTCAGCGTCTTGTAGATGATCTGGATGTGTTCTTGGCCGATGCGGCCCTCGGCCTGGGCGGCGGAGGTGTTGGCCAACAGCGGTGGCAGCGGCTGGCCGGTGAGTGCCCGTCGCGGCCCCAGTTGCTGGGCGTCGGTGATGCGCCGGCCGGCTTCGGCGCTGCTGATCCGCAACCGGTGCACCAGCAGGTCTTTGAGGGAGGAGCCCCCCAGGTCGGCCGGGTCGGCGTCTCGAGTGAGAATGGCCAGGAGTTCGTGGCTGAAGGTGGCGTGGCGCCGCTGCAGCACCTCCCAGTCCTCGGCAGCGGCGATCAGCTCGCGGGGTGAGGCGTTGCCTGCGGCCAGCTCGTCGCGCAGAGCGTCGAAATCGGCGGCCATCGCCTTGATCCGCACCGACAAGCTCTCCATGTATCGAACATTAGTTCGATGGTCCGACAAGAACGGCCGCGATGTGGCGGGAGAAGTAAGAGTGACAGAAGGGATTTCGGCCCCCGCAAGTGGAGGTGCCCCCGGCACGCTCCTCGCGTTGATTTGGGCGCCGACTAGGCTCCCTGGCATGCGAGTAGGGGTGCTGGGCGCGAAGGGCAAGGTCGGTGCGGCGATGGTGTCGGGCGTCGAGGCGGCCGACGACCTGACCCTGTCGGCGGCCGTCGACGCCGGAGACCCGTTGAGCCTCTTCGTCGACAGCGACACCGAGGTGGTCATCGACTTCACTCATCCCGACGTGGTGATGGACAACCTGAAGTTTCTCGTCGACAACGGGATTCACGCCGTCGTCGGCACCACGGGGTTCACCGACGAGCGGCTGGCTCAGGTGCGGGACTGGCTGTCGGCAAAGCCCGAAACCGCGGTGCTCATCGCCCCGAACTTCGCGATCGGCGCTGTGCTGTCGATGCACTTCGCGCAGCAGGCCGCGCGGTTCTTCGACTCGGTCGAGGTCATCGAACTGCACCACCCGCACAAGGCCGATGCGCCGTCGGGAACGGCGACCCGCACTGCCAAGCTCATCGCCGAGGCGCGAAAAGAGCTGCCGCCCAACCCCGATGCCACCAGCACGGGCCTGGACGGAGCCCGCGGCGCCGACGTCGACGGTGTGCCGGTGCACTCGATTCGGCTGGCCGGCCTCGTCGCGCACCAGGAGGTGCTGTTCGGCACCGAGGGTGAGACGCTCACCATCCGTCACGACAGCATCGACCGCACGTCGTTCGTGCCGGGAGTGCTGCTCGCAGTGCGGAAGGTGGCGGAGCGGCCGGGGTTGACCATCGGCATCGAGCCGTTGCTCGACCTATGACCGAAGGCGGCCGCGCCCTGCGCATCCAGGTGCTCATCGGCTTCATGTGCGTGGCGCTCGTCGTCTACTTCATCCTGCTCGGCCGCATCGCCATGGCCTTCATCACCTCCGGCGAGGCGGCGGCCATCGGCCTCGGGATGGCGCTGCTGGCGCTGCCGTTGATCGGCATCTGGGTCATGGTGAGCACGCTGCGGGCCGGCCTCGCGCATCAGCGGCTGGCGCGGACGGCACGCGAGCGCGGCATGGAACTCGACGTCAGCGGACTACCGCGGATGGCGTCGGGGCGCGTCGAACGTGAGGCCGCCGACGCGCTGTTCCAGACCGTGCGCGCGGAAGTGGAGGCCGAGCCGGACAATTGGGTCCGCTGGTACCGGCTGGCCAGGGCCTACGACTATGCCGGCGACCGAAGCCGGGCCCGCGAGACGATGCGCAAGGCCGTCGAACTGGAGGAGCGGACGTGAGCAGGACCCTGCTCGTCGTGCACCACACCCCGTCGCCGGCGACCAGGGAGCTGCTGGAGGCGGTGCTCGAGGGCGCGCGGGATCCCGACATCGCCGGAGTCGACGTCGAGGTGCGCCCGGCGCTCGCCGCCACCCTGCCCGACATGCTCGGCGCCGACGGCTATCTGTTCGGCACCACCGCGAACTTCGGCTACATGTCCGGGGCGCTCAAGCACTTCTTCGACACGGTCTACTACCCGAGCCTCGACCACGTGGCGGGCCGCCCCTACGGACTGTGGGTGCACGGCAACAACGACACCGTCGGCGCCGCCGCCGCGGTGGAGAAGCTGGCGACCGGTCTGGCCCTGGCCAAGGCCGCCGACGTGCTCGAGGTCGCCGGGCCGGTCGATTCCGGCGTTCGCGAACGCGCGTACGAACTCGGTGGCACATTGGCAGCCACCCTGATGAACTGACGTCCACCCACCACCAGGAGGACCCATGCCGGGAATCGCCGAACTCGCGCTCGGGGCGGCGCCGCTGGCAGGAGGCGCCCTGCTCGGCATGGTCGCCGGCAACATCAAAGGGCCCGACGTTCGGGGCCTCATCCTCAAGGACCTCGACCTGCTCCAGCGGATCCCGGATGACCAGCCCGAACTCCGGGCCGGACTCAAGCGCAGCATCGACCAGCGCATCGCGGACCTGATCGCCGCGAACGACCGCAGCCGACAGATGCGAACGGCCGCGATGTCGTATCAGGGCGACTGGCGCGACATCTTCGTCTTCATCTGCGCTGTCCTGTTCACGATCATCTGGTGGAACGTCAAACACGACCGACCGAACTGGCTGGTCATGTTCGTGGCGATGATCGTGCTGTGCATCGCCACCGGCATCTATGCCGCGCGCGGCCTGCTGCGTGCACTGTTCAAGCGCCGCCGTCAGAAAAACTGACCGTCGGATCCTCGGCGTCGAAAGCGCTGCGCAGCAACCGGATTCCCTCGGCCTCGACCTCGGCCGACGTGGTGTCCGCGAGCTCGGTGTAGGGCGTCACCCGCATCGACGTGGCCGCCGCGCGCCCCTCGAGCTCCCAGGTGCCCGCCACGAACCCGTCGACCAGCACGGTGCCGGGGAACACGCCGTTGCCGCCGGCGAACAGCCGCTTGCGGTGCGCGTCGCTGATCACCCGCGTGCGGTCGGCGTGCGAGAGCACCAGATTGTCGAACGCCGCGACCAACCGCACCGGCGCAGGCTGGTCGGGATCGGGCCGCGGTGCGTCTGGCAGGTCGTAGACCCGCCGGCCGCTGTCGGTCTGCAGCCGGATCAGCCGGTCGGAGAGCCGGTCGAATACCTCACCGAGCCGCGTGAGCCCGCTCCATGTCTGCATGTCGGCCACCGAAGCCGGCCCGAAGGCGCCGAGGTACCGCAGCACGAGGTCGTCCATCGACAGCGTGTCGGTTGCCGGACCGAGCCAGCCAACCGCAGTGGTCAGCCGCACCTGCCCGCTGCGCTGCCACAGCGCCCGCGGCGGCACCTGCACCAGCGGCACCAGGCTGCGACCGATCTCGGTGAGCGCCCGCAGAGGGCAGTCCGGCCACCGCTCGGCGAGCCGGGCACCCAACTCGGCCGGTGTCAGCGCCTCGGTCTCGAGGATCTCGGCGGCCGTGGCGGCGACGGCGTCCACGTCGACGTCGCCGAGCGCGGCGCCGTGCATCCCGCGCAGCATGCGGTCCAGCAGCGGTTGCACCAGGGGACGGAGCCGGTGGGCGTCGGCCGCGCTGACGAGGTGAATCGTGCCGCGCATCAACACGATTCGCGCGGCCCGACGGTCGAGCAGCAGCCCGGACAGTTCGTCGGCGGTGAAGTGCTCGAGCCGGCTCCAGAGCCCGTAGTAGGGCGGGAACGGCGCCTGGGCCTGCATACCGACGAGGTGCTCGAGGGCCTCGAGCGCGCTCATCGACGAGCGCTGCAGCAGCAGCTGACGGGCCAGCGTGGCCCGGTTCAGCGCCCGCTCCGAGAGTGGGGTCAACTGGGCAGGGCGGTCTCGAACAGCTCCTGCAGGGCGATCCAGTGCCGCTCGGCGGCTTCCTCGTCATAGGGCACGTTGTCCGGCACGGCGAACCCGTGCCCGGCCGGGTAGATCTCGACGGTGTGCGTGACGCCGGCCGCGGTGAGCGCCTTCTCCAGCGTCTCGGCGTGCTCTGTCGTGAAGGACTTGTCGTTCTCGGCGCCGGCGACGTAGATCGTCGCGGTCATCCGGTCGGCGAGCAGGTGCGGGCTGGCGTCGTCACCGTCGACCACCAGGCCGCCGCCGTGGAAGGACCCGGCCGCGGCGATGCGGTCGGGCAGCAACCCGGCCAGCGTCACCGAGATGCGCCCGCCCATGCAGTAGCCGCAGACACCGAACCGGTCGCCGCGCACCTCCGGGCGGCCGGCGAGGAAGTCGAAGAACGCGCCCGCGTCACCCGCGACGCGCTCCGGCGTCAAGGAACTGATCATCCCGAACAGCCGCTTGCGTGCCGCCTCGTCGGTGAACACCGTGCCCATGTCGAACGGCTCCCAGTCGCCGTCGCGGTAGTAGACGTCGGGCAGCAGCACGGCGTGGCCGAAGCCGGCCAGCCGGGCGGCCATCTCCTGGAAGGTCGGGCGCACGCCGCCGGCGTCGGGGAACATCACCACACCCGACCAGGGGCCGGTGCCGTTCGGCGTGTGCAGCGTGACGGGGCAGGCGCCGTCGGGCGTGTCGATCGTGGCGTTGATACTCGGCATGGCTTCGTTTCTACTCGCCGGGGGTGGACGTAAGCTGAGCGACGTGCCGATCGAGACGCCGTACGAGGATCTGCTGCGTCTGGTGCTCTCGGAGGGAACGCCGAAATCCGACCGCACCGGCACCGGCACCCGCAGCCTGTTCGGCCACCAGCTGCGCTACGACCTGGCCGCCGGATTCCCCCTGATCACCACCAAGAAGGTGCACACCAAGTCGATCGTCTACGAATTGCTGTGGTTCCTGCGCGGTGACTCCAACGTCCGGTGGCTGCAGGAGCGCGGTGTCACTATCTGGAACGAGTGGGCCTCGCCGACAGGCGATCTGGGCCCGGTCTACGGGGTCCAGTGGAGGTCGTGGCCGACGCCGTCGGGGGAGCACATCGACCAGATCACCGCGGCGCTCGACCTGCTGCGGACCGACCCGGACTCCCGGCGCATCATCGTCTCGGCCTGGAACGTCGGGGAGATCCCCCAGATGGCGTTGCCGCCGTGTCACGCGTTCTTCCAGTTCTACGTCGCCGACGGCAGGCTGTCGTGCCAGCTCTATCAGCGCAGCGCCGACCTGTTCCTCGGAGTGCCGTTCAACATCGCGAGCTACGCGCTGCTGACGCACATGATGGCGGCCCAGGCCGGGCTCGGCGTCGGCGAGTTCATCTGGACCGGCGGTGACTGCCACATCTATGACAACCACGTCGAGCAGGTGACGCTGCAGCTGAGCCGGGAGCCCCGGCCGTACCCGCAACTCCTTCTGGCGCAGCGTGACTCGATCTTCGACTACACCTACGACGACATCTCGATCCTGAACTACGATCCGCACCCGGCCATCAAGGCCCCGGTGGCGGTATGAGGACTGCTCGCAGGTCCGAGTCATGTCGCTGAGTCTGGGCCTCATCTGGGCTCAGTCCACCTCAGGGATCATCGGCCGGGACGGCGGCATCCCGTGGCGGCTGCCCGAGGACCAGGCCCGGTTCAAGGAACTCACCATGGGCCACACCGTGGTGATGGGCCGGCTGACCTGGGAATCGCTGCCGGCCAAGGTGCGGCCGCTGCCGGGACGCAAGAACGTCGTCATCACCCGGCAGGCGGAGTACGCGGCCGACGGCGCCAGCGTGGTCGGCGACCTCGACGAGGCGATCGGCGACGACGACACCTGGGTGATCGGTGGCGCCCAGATCTACACGCTCGCGATGCCGTTGGCGACGCGGTGCGAAGTCACCGAGGTGGAGATCGACCTGCCGCGGGAGGACGCCGACGCGGTGGCGCCGGTCCTGGGCGGCGACTGGGTGGGGACCGCGGGGGAGTGGCTGACCAGTGCCGCCGGCCTGAGATACCGATTCTCCAGCTACCGCCGATCCTGAGTCCCCGCGCACTGAGCGCTCCCCGGAATGCGGCGCCGCACCGCCGCGTTAAGCGTAAGACGACCGGTCGTTTTCCTCGGTCACCGCACAGAAGGGAGACTGCAATGAAGCTTCTCGACGAGGTTCTCGCCGCATACGGAGGTGCTGACCGGTGGCAGCAGCTCGACACGCTCGGGATTCACCAGATCGTGGGCGGCGTGCTGTGGCCGCTCAAGGGTGTCGGCGGCATCCTCGACGACTCGAGGGTGCAGATCCGGGTGCAGGAGCAGCACACATGGCACCGACCGCTACCGACACCGGGATTCCGGTCGCACTTCACCCCCGGCCTGGTGGTGATCGAACACGATGACGACGCACACCAGCAGGTGGAGGAGTTGCGTGACCCTCGCTCGTCCTTCACCGGTCACACTCTCGAGACGCCTTGGTCACCCTCCCAACTCGCGTACTTCTCGGGATACGCCATGTGGACGTATCTGACCGAGCCCTACCAGCTGACCTTTCCGGGCGTGCAGACCGAGGAACTCGGCACCTGGCACGAACGCGGCGAGACCTGGCGACGGCTGGCCGTCCGGTATCCCGAGGACATCGCCACGCACAGCTCCGACCAGGTGCTCTACGTCGACGCCGACGGGTTGCTACGCCGGCGCGACTACCAGGTCGACATCGCCGGCGGGTCCCCCGCGGCGCACTACATGGACGACCACCGCGAATTCGACGGCATCGTGCTGCCCGTCACGCGCATCGTCCATCCGCGCGACGACGACGGCAGGCCGGTCGAAGACGTCGTCACCGTCTCCATCGACATCGACGACGTGCAGACCGGCTGGAGGTAGCCCGTGCCCAAGCCCAGCCTCCGCGAGGCTCTCCTGGACGCCGGCTTCGCCGCGCTGCACGCCGGTGGGTACACCGCCACCGGGGTGGCGGCGATCGCTGCAGCCGCCCACGCGCCGAAAGGGTCCTTCTACAACCACTTCCCGAGCAAGGAGGCGCTCGCCCTCGAGGTGCTCGCCCGGTACGGCGAACAGCGCCGGCTCTCGCTGCTCGACCAACCCGATGTGCCTGCGGCGCAACGTGTCCGCAACCACCTCGAACACCTGAGGCAGGACCTCGCCGCGCACGGCTACCGGCGCGGCTGCATGTACGGCAACTTCGCCGCCGAGGCGCCCGCGGACGCGCCCGCGGTCACCGCCGCCGCGGTCGGAGGGCTGGAACGGTGGCGCAGCGTGCTGGCCGCCGCGATCCGCGACGGGCAGCAGTCCGGTGAGTTCGCCCGGGACATCGACGCCGGTGCCGCGGCTGAGTTGATCGTCGACGCATGGGAGGGCGCGGCGCTGCGGGCGAAGAGCACCGGCGAGAGCAGACCGATCGACAACGTGACCGCGCTGATCTTCGATCGCATCCTGTCGGTGCGTTAGGGCACGATCACCTGATGGTCGTCTCGCTCAGCGCAGCGCAGGCCCGTCGCATCGCCGTGTCGGCACAGGGCTTCGGCGAGCCCGCGCCGCGCGGCCCGGTCACCCGCGCGCACCTGCGACGGCTCATCGGGCGGATCCAGGTGCTGCAGCTCGACTCGGTGTCGGTGACGGTGCGTGCGCACTACGCGCCGGTGTTCAGTCGTCTCGGCGGGTACGACCGGGACGTGCTCGACGCGGCCGCCTGGCGGCACAGTGCGCGCTCGCCCCGGCTGCTCGTCGAGTACTGGGCGCACGAGGCGGCGCTCATGGCCGTCGACGACTGGCCGCTGATGCGTTGGCGGATGCGGGAATACGTCCACGGCCGCTGGGGCACCGAGATCGTCCGGAAGAATCCGAAGCTCGCCGAGGACGTCGTCGCGGCCGTGGCCGAGCTCGGTCCGTCGACGGCCGGCCAGATCGAGGCGTACCTGGAGGCGGAGCCGCGGGGGCGCAAGGGTCCGTGGTGGGACCGCAGCGAGACCAAGTGGGTGGCCGAGGCGCTGTGGTCGTCCGGGGTGCTGACCACAGCGACCCGGGTGGGATTCGCCAGGCACTACGACCTGTCCGAGCGGGTGCTGCCGCCGGACGTGCTGGCGCGGGAGGTCGACGACGACGAGGCGATCCGCGAACTGGCGCTGCGCGCGGCGACGGCGCTCGGGGTGGCCACCGAGGCCGACATCCGCGACTACTTCCGGCTCTCGGCCAAACAGGTGAAGCCGGCGCTCGCCGATCTCGTCGACGCGGGACAGCTCGAGGCCGTGGAGGTCGACGGGTGGGCCGCGCCGGCATATCTGCGAGCGGGCCAGAGTGTGCCGCGCCGAGACCGGGGCACCGCGCTGCTCTGCCCGTTCGATCCGCTGATCTTCTTCCGGCCGCGGATGGAGCGCCTGTTCGGATTCCACTACCGCATCGAGATCTATGTGCCGCAACACAAGCGGCAGTTCGGCTACTACGTGTGGCCGTTCCTGCTCGACGGCCGCCTGGTGGGCCGGGTTGACCTGAAGGCCGAACGCGCCGCCGATGCCCTGCACGTGGTGGGGGCGTTCACCGAGCCGGGGGAGCGCCCGGTGGAGGTGGCCGCCGCTCTGGCCGTCGAGCTGCGCCGGATGGCGGACTGGCTGGGACTGGCCGACGTGGCGGTCGGGGAGCGCGGGGATCTGGCCGGCGCGTTACGGGCCGCTGTCGGCGCGACGGCGCCGAGGTGAGTCAGGAGCCGGTCCAGATCGCGAGTTCGCCGCCGGGCATACACACGGTCAGGAACCCGACCGGACCGCTGACGTTCCACGCTTCGTAGGCCAGATCGGGCTCGACCGTCAGCCGGGTCGAGTCGTCGAAACCGATTGTCAGCGCCCCTGCTTCGGACACCCGGGCATCGACGATGGTGTGGCCGACGAGACGACCCAGCAGCGCACGCATCCACGACGTCGCCCCAGCGCGGGTCGGAGAGGTAACGGGCATCCGGGGCATCGCCCAGATCGGCGATCAGCGGCCCGAGCACCCGCTCGAGCAGCCTCAGCGTGTCGACCTCGCGGTCATCGGTCAGGACCGTTCCCAGCCGGGCACCCGGATCGGGTAGCACCATGTCGTAGAGGACGTTGACGGTCAGGGTCAGATCGTCGAAGAAGCCCTCCCGCGGATAGTCCCGCCCGTAGTCCGTCGGCTCCCAGTCCCGGTCGAGATGATCGACGAACTCCTCGCTGAGCGTGTTCACGATCTCGACGGCATCCGGTCGCGACAGCGCATGCGCCGTGCGGATCCGGTCGGCCAAATCCGGATGGCGGCGGCTCGTGATCTCGACGAGCAACCCGGCGTCATCGCGGGTGAGGAACTCGAATTCGCCGTTCACGGGCCGACGACCTCGATCTCGTCCGGGCGCGGCCACCGCGTGGGCACATCGTCGGTCACCCAGGCGTATTCGAGGCCGGACAGCCGGCCGCCCTGCACCCAGACGAGGATCTCGCCCCGGTACTCGGCCCCGTTCGGAACGAACGCCCGCGCCGGGACCGGCCCGTCCGGCACGTCGACCTCCGGCACATCGCTGTGGGACCGGATGTCGAGGATCCAGTCGGTCGAACGACGGACGACCGCCCCGGCGAGCCCGTCGAGCAGCCCCGCGAACCCGGGCAGTGCCGCGACGACGGCCGTCACCACCGCCATCTCCTCCTCGGACATCTGCCGCCAGTCAGCGTCGTACTCCTTCGGCGTCACGGCGCGTCCCGCAGGGTGAACCGCGGCGGGCCGGCGCATCGGACCCGAACCCGTCCCCAGTCACCGGTGACCTCGTACGTGCCGTCGGCCGACGTCAGGCTGTCGATATTGCCCAGGTCGGTCTCGCCGGTCGCGTCGACGTAGCGCCGCGTCGAGCGCTCCAGCCAATCGGTGTGCGCCACGTCGGAGAACACCAGCGCGCCGTGGGCGTAGCAGTACTGCTCGCCGGGAAGCGGATCGTGATAGGCGGGATGCTCAGGGGCGAGAACGGCCGACATCGAGAACGTCAGTCGTCCGGCCGCCTCGACGATGTCGAGCACATAGCTGTCTTCGAGGTAGAGGGCACTCAATCCGGGCATCTCGGCGTAGTGGCTCATCGGTCCGTCCAGCGTAAGGCGGTTCCGGCAGGCCACCGGTCACGAATCCTGCGGCCGTCGCACTAAGGTGAGCCCGTGGCCGAGACCGCGCCGCTGCGCGTGCAACTGATCGCGAAGACCGACTTCGTGGCGCCGCCGGACGTCCCGTGGAGCACGGACGCCGACGGCGGCGAGGCGCTGGTCGAGTTCGCCGGCCGGGCCTGCTACCAGAGCTGGTCCAAGCCCAACCCCCGCACCGCCACCAACGCCTCCTACCTGCGGCACATCATCGACGTCGGACACTTCTCGGTGCTCGAGCACGCCTCGGTGTCCTTCTACATCAGCGGCATCTCCCGGTCGTGCACCCACGAGCTGATCCGGCACCGGCACTTCTCCTACTCGCAGCTGTCGCAGCGGTACGTCCCCGAGCACGACTCGCAGGTGGTGATCCCGCCGGGCATGGAGGACGACCCGGAGCTGGTCCGGATCTTCACCGAGGCGGCCGACGCGAACCGGGCCACGTACACCGACCTGCTGGCCCGGCTGGAGGCGAAGCTCATCGGCGACCAGTCCGGCGACCGGTCGGCCGTGCTGCGCCGCAAGCAGGCCCGGCAGGCGGCCCGCGCGGTGCTGCCCAACGCGACCGAGACCCGCATCGTCGTCACCGGCAACTACCGCGCCTGGCGGCACTTCATCGCGATGCGGGCCAGTGAGCACGCCGACGTCGAGATCCGCCGGCTCGCCATCGCCTGCCTGCGCCAGCTCGTCGACGTCGCCCCCGCGGTGTTCGGCGACTTCGACATCGCGACGCTCGCCGACGGCACCGAGGTGGCCACCTCGCCGCTGGCTACGGAAGCGTGAACACCAGCGGGTAATCTAGGTGTCCGTGAGCACCGGCGGATTCGACGTGACGGCCCGACTGGGCACCGTGCTGACCGCGATGGTCACTCCGTTCAAGCCGGACGGCTCCCTGGACACCGCCACCGCCGCCCGGTTGGCCACCCACCTGGTCGACGCGGGCTGCGACGGGCTGGTGCTCTCCGGAACCACCGGCGAGTCGCCGACCACCACCGACGGCGAGAAGCTGACACTGCTGAGCGCCGTGCTCGAAGCGGTCGGAGACCGGGCGCGGGTGATCGCCGGCGCGGGCACCTACGACACCGCCCACAGCATGAACCTGGCCAGGGCCTGCCAGGCGGAGGGCGCCCACGGCCTGCTGGTGGTGACCCCGTACTACTCGCGACCCTCGCAGTCCGGCCTGCTCGCGCACTTCACCGCGATCGCCGACGCGACCCCGCTGCCGCTGATCCTCTACGACATCCCGCCGCGCTCGGTGATCCCCATCGAATGGCCGACCATCCGCACGCTGGCCGAACATCCGAACGTCGTCGCGATCAAGGACGCCAAGGGCGATCTGCACGGTGGCGGGCGGATCATCGCCGAGACGGGGCTGGCGTACTACTCGGGAGACGACGCGCTGAACCTGCCGTGGCTGGCGATGGGCGCCGTCGGAGTGATCAGCGTCTGGGGGCACGTGGCCGCCGGCCAGATCCGCGACATGCTGTCCGCGTTCCACTCCGGCGATGTGGCGACCGCACGCAAGATCAACGGCACGCTGGCGCCGCTGGCCGACGCGCAGGCCCGCCTGGGCGGAGTGACGATGGCCAAGGAGGGACTGCGCCTGCAGGGCTTCCAGACCGGCGATCCGCGACTTCCCCAGGTCGCGGCCACACCCACCGAGGTCGAGGAGCTGGCCAGAGACATGCGCGCGGCAGCGGTACTGCGATGACCGCCGCTCGGACGGCACGGTGATGGAGACCCCCGAACTGAGGCCACCGCGCCCGCTGGTACCGGGTGGGCTGCGGGTCACCGCACTCGGCGGCATCAGCGAGATCGGCCGCAACATGACGGTCTTCGAGCACCTCGGCCGGCTGCTCATCATCGACTGCGGGGTGCTGTTCCCCACCCACGACGAGCCAGGCGTCGACCTCATCCTGCCGGACCTGCGGCACGTCGAGGGACGGCTCGACGACGTCGAGGCCCTCGTGCTCACCCACGCGCACGAGGACCACATCGGCGCCATCCCGTTCCTGCTCAAGCTGCGTCCCGACATCCCGGTGGTGGGCTCGAAGTTCACCCTCGCGCTGGTGGCGGAGAAGTGCCGCGAACACCGCCTCAAGCCGAAGTTCGTCGAGGTCGCGGCGGGCGGGCGCAGCACTCACGGAGTCTTCGAGTGCCAGTACTTCACCGTCAACCACTCCATCCCCGGCTGCCTGGCGGTGGCCCTGCACACCGGCGCCGGAACCGTCCTGCACACCGGTGACATCAAGCTCGACCAGATGCCGCTGGACGGCGTCCCGACCGACCTGCCCGGGATGTCGCGGCTGGGCGACGCCGGCGTCGACCTGTTCCTGTGCGATTCGACCAACGCCGAACACCCCGGTGTCAGCCCGTCGGAGAGCGAGATCGGCCCCACGATGCACCGGCTGATCCGCGGCGCCGAGGGCCGGGTGATCGTCGCGTGCTTCGCCTCCAACGTCGACCGCGTGCAGCAGATCATCGACGCCGCAGTGGCACTGGGCCGGCGGGTGTCGTTCGTCGGCCGGTCGATGGTGCGCAACATGGGTATCGCGCGCGAACTCGGCTACCTCGACGTCGGCACCGACGACGTGATCGACATCGGCGCGGCCGAGATGATGCCGCCCGACCGGGTGGTGCTCATCACCACCGGCACCCAGGGCGAACCGATGGCCGCCCTGTCCCGGATGTCACGTGGCGAGCATCGCAGCATCACCCTCACCGCAGGCGACCTGATCATCTTGTCGTCGTCGCTCATCCCCGGCAACGAGGAAGCCGTCTACGGCGTCATCGACGCGCTGGCGAAGATCGGCGCCCGGGTGGTCACCAATGCCCAGGCGCGCGTGCACGTCACGGGTCACGCCTACGCCGGCGAGCTGATGTTCCTCTACAACGGCGTGCGACCGCGCAACGTGATGCCGGTGCACGGCACCTGGCGGCACCTGCGCGCCAACGCGAAGCTGGCGGCGACGAGCGGCGTGCCGGAGGACAACGTGGTGATCGCCGAGAACGGCGTCAGCGTCGACCTGGTGGCGGGCAAGGCGAGCATCGCCGGAGCGGTCCCGGTCGGCAAGATGTTCGTCGACGGTCTGATCACCGGCGACGTCGGCGACGCCACGCTCGGCGAACGGCTCATCCTGTCATCGGGTTTCATCGCCGTGACCGTGGTGGTGCACCGTGGCACCGGCCGCCCCGCTGGGCCGGCGCACCTGCTCTCCCGCGGCTTCTCCGAAGATCCCAAGGCGCTCGAACCGGTCGCGCGCAAGGTGGAGGCCGAGTTGGAGTCGCTGGCCGCCGACACGGTCACCGATCCCGGGCGCATCGCCCAGGCGGTGCGCCGCACCGTCGGCAAGTGGGTGGGGGAGACCTATCGCCGTCAGCCGATGATCGTCCCGACGGTCATCGAGATCTGAGGGTCCGCGCCGCGGTTCCTCCTCGGATCACTCCTGCGCTGCCCTGTCGTCGACGCGTTCCCTGCTGTTGAGCAGCAGCGCGATGGACAGGGCGAGGCCGATCGACATCACCGACGCGGTCCAGCCGCGGCGGATCCAGATCGCCGAACGACACTGCCCGACGTAATCCGGTTGTGTCTGTCGGGTTTCCGCGGCGGCGGCGTCCGCGGTGCCGGCCTGGCTGTAGTCGGCGGCGAAGCCGGTACCGCACGTGATGCGGAATCCCCACTGGTCGAAGTCGTCGAGCGACGTCGACCAGTACAGCCCAAGGAACCCCACACCGATCATCGCCGCAGCGATGAGGGCCAACGTGACCCGGTCGCGCATCGCCCTGACCAGTCGCATGCTCAGGACAGGGAACCCAGGATGGGCTCGGACTCGATGAGGCCTTCGTCGCTGGGCGCGATGTGCTGCCCGAACACGCGCTTGGCCTGGCGGTCCCGCAATTCGCGGTGCGCGACGGCGGGTGGTTCGAAGCCGTAGCGCGTCCGCGCCTCGGCGGGCGTGAGTGTCTCCCGGCGAGCCGGGGGCACACCGAGTTTGACCGGCGCCACGACGGGATGTGTCATCGGCGAGAGCACCTTGAGCATGGCGAGTTCGGCGCGCGGACTCACGGTCATCGCCCGGAAGGCCGTCCACAGGACGGGCCGGACCGCGACGTCGACGATCCTGGGCTGGCGGATGTCGCTCATCTCGCGCATCCACCGCGGCATGGTGGCGATGGTTCCGGCCCGCAGCACCTCGGCGACCACCCGCGCCACCGGGCGCGCCGCCCTGGGCATCGGCGGCAGCATCACCTTGGCGTCGAGCAGGTGGTTCATCGCCTGGACGGCGATCTCGCTGCCCGCCAGCTGCGGTCGCATCTGCTCGAAGTAGCGTCGCACCCCATCGCGGGTGCGCGGCACGTCCTCGGGCGAGCAGGTCTGCAGTTCGGCGGCGACCGCGCACTCCTCCCAGTAGCGGGCCTCCTCCTCGGGAGATAGGGGGCCGGGACCGTACTTCTCGTAGGCGTAGAGGATCGAGTGCCAGGCGGTCAGATGGATCCACAGCTGGGAGGCGGGATCGTTCGCGTCGTATCGCCCGCCGCCGTAGGGTTCGGTGCCGATCGCCTTCGAGTGGATCTTCACCAGAATGTCCGAGGCGGTGGCGGTTTCGCGTGTCCCCCCGAATGCGACCAGCGCGAAGTAGTGCAGGGTGCGGTCGTAGCGGGTGCGGGGGCGCTTGTAGATGTCGTGGGTCGTGTCGACCGCGGCGACGAGGTTCGGGTCGAGTTCTTCGACCACGACGGCGCGCTGGAACCCGACCGTGAGCGATGTCGGATACCCCCACACCTTCCAGGTCACCGAGTCGGGTCCGAAGAACCCGTAGTCCTCATGAGCGGTCACGGCGCCCCTGCTCTCGGTGGTGACCGCCCGGAGGACGGCAGCGGGTCCGGACCGGGGTCTGCGACGGCGTGCGGTGCGCTCGAGACTGGTTGTGGACATGGGACTTCCCTTCAGTGGTGGGTGGAGAGCTGCCGCTGTTGCTATGCGGCGGCGAAGGCGTGGCACATCATCCGGCCGTAGAGCTCGCCGAGATCGTCTGCACTCCAGGGGTTTGCGTCGTCGAGCAGTGACCGGACGGCCGCCTCGGAGGAGGACATCAGCAGCTCGACCAGGACGGGCAGTTTCGTGTCGGCGTCGGTCATCGACCACCACTTCTCCAGCACCGGCCGAAGCCAGGCGGACGTCGCGTCGCCCAGTTGGGCACGCACGCGAGCGAATCGGCTTGCCACGGCCGGGTCCGGGGTGGCGAAGAAGACGAAGCGCCACGATTGCGGCCGCGCCTGCACCACCCGCAGCAGCGACTGGAAGCCGGTGGTGAAGGCGGCCTCGGGGGTGTCGCCGCGGGCGGAGTGCAGCGCCTCGACCAGTGCGTCGCGCAGGACGGCGGTCTCGCGCTCCAGCAGTGCCGAGATGAGCTGGATCCGGTCGGCGAAGCACGCGTAGACCACCGGGCGGGTGACGTTGAGGCGTTGTGCGACAGCGCCGATGGTGACCTCGCTGACGCCCTCCTCGAACGTGATGGCCAAGGCGGCGTCGAGGACCTGCGGCCGGCGGCGTTCCGGGCCCAGGTGGGCTGCCCGGCTGCGTCGACGTGTCTTCACGGCGGTGGCCATGAACGCAACGTACCAGCGGAAGCTACATGTGTGAAGGAAATTTCTGCATCGATGTAGGAAATTCCTTCACCAGTGAAGGTTTTTATCGGATGCGTCGGGAGTGTCCGAGGCTGAGAACGAGTCGCCGGCGACCGCCACCGCGGTCGCGGCGAGCAAGGTAGGCACGGCCACCGGCATCGCGGAACAGGATGGACCGGCGGTGAGACCCAGATGAGAGCGCTCTCATCTGGGCCGCGTCAACGTTTGTTGACGAATCCCGCGTCGACCGGCAGCGTGACGCCGGTGATGTAGCGCGCCTCGTCGGACACCAGCCAGGCCACCGCCGCGGCGATGTCCTCGGCCTGCAGTGTCTGCACAGGCAAGGCATTGCCCATGTCGGGGCCGCCCTTGCTCTCCTGCGCCAGACCCTCGAGCCAGCTGCGGATGAACTCGTTGTCGATCATCGGTGTGTCGACGCCCGCCGGGTGCACCGAGTTGACCCGGATGCTGTGCGAGGCAAGCAGATTGGCGTACACGCGCATGATGCCCACGATGCCGTGCTTGGCGGCGGCATAACCGACGGAGCCGGCCATCGGCGACGCAAGGCCGACCAGGCCCGCCACCGAGCTGGTCAGCACCATCGCGCCGCCGTTGCCCGCCTTGACCATCGGGCGCGCAGCGAGCTCCACGGTGTGGAAGACGCCGGTGAGGTTGACGTCGATGACGTCCTGCCAGGCGTCCTCGCCGGCCATCGGCGCGATGCCGGCGTTGGCGACCACGATGTCGAGTCGTCCGCCCAGCGCCTCTACGCCTTCGGTCAGCGCGGCCTTGAGTGCCGCGCGGTCGCGGACGTCGGCCTGCGTGGCGACGATCCGCGCGCCGGTGTCCTCGACCAGCTTCACCGTGGCGGCCAGGTCGTCGGCGGTCGCCAGCGGGTAGGGGACCGACGCGATCTGGTCACAGATGTCGACAGCGATCACATCGGCGCCCTCGGACGCCAGCCGGACGGCGTGCGCACGGCCCTGGCCGCGGGCGGCTCCGGTGATGAACGCGACCCTGCCTGCGAGCGGTTTGTCGGCGCTCATCAAAATCCTCGCTTCTTCGCGCAAGCGCTCATCAGGGCCGCAGCGAGCCCTTGGCCGGATCGCCCGCCACCACGGCCTGCGCCACCTTGATGTCGGGAGCTCCAGCGAGGTGCTCGCCGACCTCGGCGAACATCTGCGTCACCGCGGGCGCCTGGCCGTGCGCCGCCAGCGCGTCTCCGTCGGCCCACTGCTCGACGAAGATGAAGGTGCCGTTCGTCTCGTGCAGCGAGTACAGGTCGCAGCCCGGCTCCTGATGCACCTCGGCGACGGTGCGCTTCATGATCTCCCGAACGGTGTCCACGGATTCGGGCTTGACCTGCATGGTGGCGACGACGGTGACGGGCATGGGCAGATGACTCCTCGTGGGGCGGGGCGGTGGGTGGCGGTCCAGCACAGTGACCGGACAGGTGTCCACCTTAAACAGCAGGCCCGGCGGCGATGTGAGGCAGACCGGCGTCTTTGCAACCAATCTGTGACCCGTGTGGCAGATGGTGAGAGTGGGGTTGATGCGACTAGGCTGAGCGGCATGGCAAGTAAGACCGTTGCCCGATCCGGAGCGCGTTCCGGCAGGTCAAAGGCGGGTACGCGGAGCGCGGCGCGACCACGGAAGTCGGGGCCCGCCCGCCGCAGGCCCGCCCCTCGGGGACACGCGTCGCCTCTGGCCACCGCCGGGGCCGCCGTCGGCCGGGGCGCACGCGCC
>NZ_JACKSJ010000118.1 GCF_025821665.1 [Mycobacterium] manitobense | reverse complement strand
GGCGCGGACGGTCGGGCGGACCGGGCCGGCGGGCCGGGCCCTGGCCGGGCCGCTGGGAACGCCCCCACGGCGGCGGACCACTCGGAGAACCAGGTGTGGGCGCACCCCCGCGCTCAGCCGCCTGCCCCTTGCGGGCATCGCTGGCTGACCGGTCGTGGCGCCCTTCGCTATTCACTGGCCGTGCGCGCACGACTGCGCGCCGTTCGGGTGCCGCGCGACTTCTTGGGGGGTGGAATCGCGCCTAGCACATATGACTTCACCAGGTGATTCCACTCGCAGGTCCGGCATACCTCCACCACGTGTACGGAGAATTCGTCGAATCGGGTCGCCAGCAGCACGAGCTCCTCGGCGGTACGCGCCGATCCCGACACCGCGCCGAGGTGATCGCCGAACACCCACGACACCAGGGTCAGCTGCTCCTTGCGACAGATCGGGCACATCACCGAGCTCTGCTTGCCATGGAACTTCGCGGCCCGCAGCAGATAAGGATTGGCGTCGCAGACCTCCGAGACACCGGTGCGTCCCGAGTACACCTCGGCCAGCAGAGACCGCCGCCGAAGGGCGTAGTCCACCACCTGTCGCTGCAGTCGCACGGAGACCAGAGTACGTCGGGGCCACGACCACCGAAGGCCGACTGCATCGGCACGTCCGGGTTGACCCGCCTGGACTGCGCCGATGGCCCTACGATCATCGTCGTGGCGACAGCGGGATCGGGGCGGCGGACGTCTGGCACCCGAGCGAGGGACACCGACCGGAACGACACGTGCAAGGTGCTCGACACCGCGCTGGCCGAAGGTCAGCTGTCGATGACCGAGCACGGCGAACGGGTGAAGGCCGCCACCAATGCCGCCACCCTCGGCGACCTGCAGGCGTTGATGAGCGATCTGCAGACCGCCGCACCGGCGCAGATGCGCGATCTCAAGGAGCCCCGCAAGCTGCCCCAGCCCGGCACCGGCGCCGGCTGGGGCCTGCGCCTGGCGACCGCGGCGGTGCTGGTGCTCTTCGGGATCGCCGTCGGCTGGGGGCTGTACGGCAACACCAGTTCGCCGCTGAGCTTCGAGACCGATCCGGGCGCGAAGGCCGACGGCATCCCGGCGCGTGTGCTCACCCCGCCGCGGCAGCTGCTGTCCCTCGGCGGCATCAACGGGTTGTTCGAGCAGATGCGCAAGAAGTTCGGCAGTACCGAGGGCTTCGAACTCGACATCCGGCCCGACCAGGCCTATCTGCGGATCCCCGACCCCCGCGACGCCCGCCGCACGTTGATGTACACCTACGCCGGCGGTTGGAGTGACGATCCGTCGGAGTCCAACACCGACTCCGACGCCCGTCCGATCGACCTGGCGAGGTTCAACGTCGAGGCGGTGCTCGGGGCGATGCGCGGCGGTCCACAGACGGTCGGCCTTCCGGCGAACGATCCGGCCGAACTGCGGCTGGACATCAGCCCCTCCGACGATCCGCTGACGCCCGGCGACGTCAGGCTCATGGTCTACGTGGACGGCGAGTTCAAGGACGGGCACTTCACCCTCACCCCCGACGGCGAACTCAAGGACGTCTACCGGGCTTCCTGACCGCCACCGCGGGTGAACCGCGGGTGAACGAATGTGCGCGCTGATGTAGCGTCATATATATCGGCGCGATACAGTTGGCCGAGGTGTTGAAGCGTCGTAACGGCGCGAGCAAATTTCTGCCGAAGGGGGTGAATCGATGCTGGAGCTCGCCATTCTGGGTCTTCTGCTCGAGTCGCCCATGCACGGCTACGAGTTGCGCAAACGCCTGACCGGTTTACTCGGCGCTTTCCGGGCGTTCTCCTACGGTTCGCTCTACCCGGCGCTGCGGCGCATGCAGGCCGACGGCCTCATCGCCGAGGATGCCGCGCCCGAGGGCACGCTCACGCGCCGCCGCGCGCGGCGGGTCTACCGGCTCACCGACACCGGTAAGGCGCGGTTCACCGAACTCGTCGCCGACACCGGTCCCCAGAACTACTCCGACGACGGATTCGGAGTGCACCTGGCCTTCTTCAACCGCACCCCGGCCGAGGCCCGGATGCGGATCCTCGAGGGGCGCCGTCGTCAGGTGGAGGAACGCCGGGAAGGCCTGCGTGAAGCAGTTGCACGGGCCAGCAGCTCATTCGATCGCTATACCCGCCAGCTGCATCAGCTCGGGCTGGAGTCCAGCGAACGAGAAGTGAAGTGGCTCAACGAGCTGATCGCGGCAGAACGTCAGGGCCAGGGGCGCGCTGACAACGCGTGAGAAACCAATACAGCTGAGCAGTACCGAATCAGTATCGAGAGGGAGAACGTCCACATGACCGAGCACGTCGGAGCCGGCCAGCCGGCGACATCGAATTCAGAAGTCAGGGTCGCCATCGTCGGTGTGGGCAATTGCGCGTCCTCATTGGTGCAGGGCGTGCAGTACTACCACGATGCCGATGAGACGGCGACCGTGCCCGGTCTGATGCACGTCAAACTCGGCCAGTACCACGTGCGCGACGTCAAGTTCGTCGCCGCATTCGACGTCGACGCCAAGAAGGTCGGATTCGACCTGTCCGAGGCGATCTTCGCGTCGGAGAACAACACGATCAAGATCGCCGACGTGCCGCCGACCAATGTGACGGTGCAGCGCGGCCCGACGCTCGACGGGATCGGCAAGTACTACGCCGAGACCATCGAGGTGTCCGACACCGAGGCCGTCGACGTCGTCAAGGCGCTCAAAGACGCCCGCGTCGACGTGCTGGTGTCCTACCTGCCGGTGGGCTCCGAAGAAGCCGACAAGTTCTACGCCCAGTGTGCGATCGACGCCGGCGTGGCGTTCGTCAACGCGCTGCCGGTGTTCATCGCCAGCGACCCGGTGTGGGCGAAGAAGTTCACCGACGCCGGTGTGCCGATCGTCGGCGACGACATCAAGAGCCAGGTCGGCGCCACCATCACCCACCGCGTGATGGCCAAGCTGTTCGAGGATCGCGGGGTGCAGCTCGACCGCACGATGCAGCTCAACGTCGGCGGCAACATGGACTTCCTCAACATGCTCGAGCGTTCGCGGCTGGAGTCGAAGAAGATCTCCAAGACCCAGGCCGTGACGTCCAACCTGCAGCGCGAGTTCAACACCAAGGACGTCCACATCGGACCGTCCGACCACGTCGGCTGGCTCGACGACCGCAAGTGGGCCTACGTGCGCCTCGAGGGCCGCGCCTTCGGTGACGTGCCGCTGAACCTGGAGTACAAGCTCGAGGTGTGGGACTCGCCGAACTCCGCAGGCGTCATCATCGACGCGGTGCGCGCCGCCAAGATCGCCAAGGACCGCGGCATCGGCGGCCCCGTCGTCGCCGCCTCGGCCTACCTGATGAAGAGCCCGCCGCAGCAGCTGCCGGACGACATCGCCCGCACGCAGCTCGAGAGCTTCATCGAGGGCTGATTCTTTCCCGTTGACTCTGCGCTCAGGGCGTGCGTCTCTCGCACTTCTTCACCCTGGGCGCAGAGTCATTTCATGGGTAAGGTCCGCGGCGTGATCACCGACGATCAACTGCCGACCCTCGACGAATTCGCGCTCCTGCCCGAGAACGCCGAGCAGGCGGGCGTCTCCGAGATTCCTCCGGCGCAGCGCGTCCACCGCGGCGGGATCAGCGCCCTGAAGTTCGGCGACGCATCGCCGCGCGTGGTGTTCCTGCACGGCGGCGGGCAGAACGCGCACACCTGGGACACCGTGATCCTGGGCCTCGGGCAACCCGCCCTGGCAATCGACCTGCCCGGCCACGGCCGGTCCGCGTGGCGCGAGGACGGCGACTACGGCCCGCGGGAGAACGCCGTCGCGATCGCCCCGGTGCTGCGTGAGCTCGCGGCGTCGGCCGACCTGATCGTCGGAATGTCGCTGGGCGGCCTCACCGCCATCCGGCTGGCCGCCGCCGAACCCGACCTCGTGCCCCGGCTGGTGCTGGTCGACGTCACGCCGTCGGCGCCCGAGCGGCACACCGAGATGACCGATGCGCAGAAGGGCACCGTCGCGCTGGTTCAGGGTGACCGCACCTTCCCGAGCTTCCGGGCGATGCTCGACGTCACCGTCGCCGCGGCCCCGCATCGCGACCCGAAATCGTTGCGGCGCGGCGTGTTCCACAACACCAAGCAGCTCGACGACGGCACCTGGACGTGGCGGTACGACTCCTTCCGCACCGGCGACGGCTTCGAGGGACTGTGGGACGACGTCCCAGCCCTGACCATGCCCACCACGCTGGTGCGCGGCGCGAACTCGCACTTCGTCAACGACGAGGACGCCGAGGCGTTCAGCCGCAACGCGCCGGGCTTCCTGCGCACCGTCGTCGTCGCAGACTCCGGGCACTCGGTGCAGGGCGACCAGCCGCTCCGACTGATCGAGATCCTGCGCGAAGAGCTCGCGTAGTCCACTACTCACGCCGTGCGGGCGCCGCCGTGTGATCGTCGGGAGACGATCGACGGGAGCAAACATGACCGCCAGTGGATACGCACAGTGACCACCATGGAGGGCCGCTGGCGCCACTCCTTCGAAGAGGACCACGAAGGCATCCGGGTGTACCGCCCCGACGACTACGACTTCCCGCCGTCCCGCCGCCGCGGCGGCGTCGAGTTCGGCGCCGACGGCACCTTCCTCGACTGGGGTCCGTCGACGCCCGACGTCAACGGCAGGCCCGGCTCGTGGACGGTCGACGAGGCGATGCGGCAGCTCGAGCTGACCATCGGCGATTGGCACCGCATCATCGAGGTGGTCTGCCTACGGGCCGACCGGCTCGAGCTCCGCATCCGCACGCCGTGAGGGCCACACGTCGCCTGCTGTTCACCCAATGCTTCCCGGACGTCGACCCGCCTGCCGTAGGTTTCGGCTGGTCCCGACCGCCCAGCCCGCGGCCGGTGAGTGGAAGGAAACTGCCCCCATGGCGCTTGTGCCACTGAACCTGTTCGTCACCCACGACGGCCGGTCCTCGCGACAACACATCACCTGCCGCTACAAGTGCGGTGACGCCTGCTCCAAGCCCGCGCCGAACACCAGCGACAACGAGTACTTCGGCGACATCGTCAAGGCGGTCTCCCGCCGCTCGATGATCCGGGCCACCGGCGTGACCGTGCTGGCCGTCGGCGCGGGCTCCGTGCTCGCGGCCTGCGGCACCGAGGATGCGCCCCAGGGCTCGCCCACCACGTCGGCCCCACCCGAGACGCCGCCGGGAATGAAGTTCAGCGCCGTCGCCCCCAACAGCGAGGACGCCGTCGTCGTGCCCGAGGGGTACCAGCAGGGCGTCGTGATCAGCTGGGGCGACCCGGTGCTGCCCGGTGCGCCGAAGTTCGACGTCACCAAGCAGACCGCCGCCGCGCAGCGCGGACAGTTCGGCTTCAACAACGACTTCGCCGCGCTGCTCCCGGTCGACGGCACGCCCGGCCACTTCCTGCTGGTCACCAACTTCGAGTACGTCACGCCGCAGTTCATGTTCCCCGGCTACAAAGCCGACGCCCCGACGCGAGAGCAGTTCGACATCGAGATCGCCGCGATCGGCATGGGCGTCGTCGA
Organism: [Mycobacterium] manitobense; assembly: GCF_025821665.1. Taxonomy (GTDB): domain Bacteria; phylum Actinomycetota; class Actinomycetes; order Mycobacteriales; family Mycobacteriaceae; genus Mycobacterium; species Mycobacterium arseniciresistens. The sequence continues at coordinate 12,647 of NZ_JACKSJ010000118.1, read as the reverse complement.
GGTCGAGCGGGCGCCCGGCGGCGGCCTGCGCCCGGTGATGGGCCGCTACAACCGCCGCATCACCGCCGACACCCCGTTCGCGCTGACCGGCCCCGCCGCCGGCACCGACTTCGTCAAGACGGCGGCCGACCCGACCGGCCGGACCGTGCTCGGCACCTTCGCCAACTGTGCCGGCGGCGTCACCCCGTGGGGCACCGTGCTGTCCGGCGAGGAGAACTTCCACTCCTACTTCGGGGCGGCCGAAGGTGCGCCGAAGCCCAGCCCGGTGGACGCCGACCGCCAGGACCGCTACGGCGTCGCGCTCGAACCGTCCGAACTCCTGTGGGAGACCTTCGATCCCCGCTTCGACGCGGCAAGGACGCCCAACGAGGTGAACCGCTTCGGCTACGTCGTCGAACTCAATCCCTGGGACCCGGCGTCGACGCCGGTGAAGCACTCCGCGATGGGCCGGCTCAAGCACGAGGGCGCCAACATCTACGTCACCGGCGACGGTTCCGTGGTCGCCTACACCGGCGACGACGAACGCTTCGACTACATGTACAAGTTCGTGTCGAGCCGAAAGATCCAGCCCGGCCGCGAGCCGGCCGCCATGGCCGACAACATGGCCATCCTCGACGAGGGCACGCTGTACGTCGCCAAGCTGACCAGCGACATCCCGGCCGGCGAGATCGACGGGTCGGGCAAGCTGCCGGCCAAGGGTTCGTTCAGCGGCACCGGCACCTGGCTGCCGCTGCTGCGCTCGGGCCCGAACGGGCAGGCCGAGTCGCTGGTGCCCGGGATCACCGCGCAGGAGGCGGCGGTGTTCACCCGGATGGCCGCCGACAAGGCAGGCGCCACCAAGATGGACCGCCCGGAGGACTTCGAGGCCGACCCGAAGACCGGCAAGGTCTACGTCGCGCTGACCAACAACGACGAACGCGGCGCGCCGGGTGAGGCGCCGGTCGATGCGGCCAACCCCCGCAACGACAACAAGAGCGGGCAGGTCCTCGAGATCACCGACAACCACACCGGCACCGACTTCACCTGGGACCTGCTGCTGGTGTGCGGTGACCCCGCCGCGGCCGACACCTACTTCGCCGGGTTCGACAAGACGAAGGTCAGCCCGATCTCGTGCCCGGACAACCTGGCGTTCGACAGCCACGGCAACCTGTGGATCTCCACCGACGGCAACGCGCTCGACTCCAACGACGGCCTGTTCGCCGTCGCCCTGGACGGGCCCAACCGCGGAGAGACCAAGCAGTTCCTCACCGTGCCGCTCGGCGCGGAGACCTGCGGCCCGGTGATCACCGACGACCTCGTCACCGTCAGCGTTCAGCATCCCGGCGAGTACGACGACAACAGCATCGACAACCCGAAGTCCCGCTGGCCGGAGGGCGGCAACGGCACGGCGCGGCCGTCGGTGGTCGCGGTGTGGAAGGCCGACGGCCAGATCGGCGTGTGAGCGGCGGGCCGCTAGCATCGGCGGATGTCGCCGTCCGAGCTCGTCAGCATCGACCTCGCCCACGAGGGCAATGAGGCCTCGGACCTCGTGCACGTCGACAACGACGCGCTGCTGGACGCACACGGCTGGGACCTCGGCTTCTGGACCGTACTCGACGAAGGTGCGGCCGAGGACTGCATCGCCGTGCTCGGGCACGCCCGCGGCGCGGCGCCGGACAGCGGCTGGGACATCCACCCGCTGCCTGCCGTCGCCGGCCGGGAGAAGGGACGGACCGAGGACGCCGAAGCGGTCGCGCGACACGCCGGCTGGGTCTACGTGGTGGGGTCGCACTACGGGTCCAAGGGCGGACCGCTACAGGCCAAGCGCGCCTTCCTCGCCCGGTTCGACGAACAGTCGATCGACCGCACAGTGCCCGAAGCCGAGCTGCCCCTTGACATCCGGCGCAACAAGTTCGGGCTGCACCGGCTGATCAACGACGCGCTCGACGCGTCCCACGTCGTCGCGATCACCCCGGGCGACACCGTGCGCACCCGCTTCATCGCGAGCACCATCGAACGCGGCACCCAGCGTGACAAGAGCTGGGTCGACCGGTTGACCGAGCGCGACGTGCCGATCAACATCGAGGGCGCCGCCTTCCGCCCGAACGGCAATCTCCTGCTGGCACTGCGCTTCCCGTCGACCGCGGAAGGAGAGCCGATCCTCGTCGAGCTGTCCGGCGTGCCCGCCATGTTCGACGGTGAGGCCGACGCGCCGACCGTCGTCCGGGTATGGGAACTGGCGGGGGTGTCCCCGCCGGGCGCGCTCGTCGGCTTCCGTGCCCTGTCCCGGTCGGGCGACGACGTCTACGACGCGATCGTCGGCTCGATCGACGCGACAGGCAAGGGCTCGGTGCTGCTCGAAGATCACCCCGAGGGCGCCGACGCGCACTGTGCGCACTGGCGCTTCACCCTGCCCGGCGACGACCGGCACGCAGGCCCCGTGCACGCCGAGCTGGTTCGCGACTTCCCCGACCTCCGCAACGTCGAAGGCCTCGCCGTCGAAGGCGGACAGACCTACTACGTCACCGACGAAGACCATCGCATCCAGCTGCGATTCGGCTGAACGTCGCGGCGCCCGCTGTCCGGCAGCGGTTACCGTGGCGAGGTGACCTCAGCCTCAACCCGCCCCGTGCGCATCGGCGTTCAGCTCCAGCCCCAGCACTCCTCCGAATACCGCCACATCCGCGACGCCGTCCGGCGCTGCGAGGACATCGGCGTCGACGTCGCCTTCAACTGGGACCACTTCTTCCCCCTCTACGGCGACCCCGAGGGCGCGCACTACGAATGCTGGACCATGCTCGCGGCCTGGGCCGAGCAGACCTCGCGCATCGAGATCGGCGCGCTGGTGAGCTGCAACTCCTACCGCAACCCGGAACTGCTGGCCGACATGGCGCGCACCGTCGACCACATCTCCGAAGGCCGGCTGATCCTCGGCATCGGTTCGGGCTGGAAGCAGAAGGACTACGACGAGTACGGCTACGACTTCGGCACCGCGGGCAGCCGGTTGAACGACCTCGCGGCGGCGCTGCCGCGCATCAAGTCCCGGCTGGCCAAGCTCAAACCCGCGCCCACCCGCGACATCCCGATCCTGATCGGCGGGCAGGGCGAGAAGAAGACGCTGCGCATGGTCGCCGAGTACGCCGACATCTGGCACGGCTTCACCGACCGCAGCACCTACCCCGGCAAGGCCGAGGTGCTCGACCGGCACTGCGCCGACGTCGGCCGCGAACCGTCGGCCGTCGAACGCTCCTCCGGAGTGCCCGAACGCGGACACGACGCGATGCTCGCCGAGGCCGACGCGCTCGTCGGGCTGGGCGTCACCCTGCTCACCATCGGCGTCAACGGCCCCGACTACGACCTGTCGGCCGCCGAGGCGCTGTGCCGGTGGCGCGACGAGCAGGCGGGCTGACCTCGGCCGCCTGACCCCGTGAGACACTGAGCGCCAGCCGACTGGGGGGTCAGCGCGAATGCCGAAGAAGTACGGGGTCAAAGAGAAGGACCAGGTCGTCGCGCACGTCATCAACCTGGTGATGACGGGCAAGCTGCGCGGCGGTGACCGCATCGACCGCAACGAGATCGCCAAGGACCTCGGCCTGAGCCGGGTGCCGATCCAGGAGGCGATGGTGCAACTCGAGCACGACGGCATCGTGTCGACGCGGTACCACCGCGGCGCGTTCGTCGAGCCGTTCGACGAGGCCGCGCTGCGTGAACACCACGAGCTCTACGGGATCCTGAACGGCCTCGCCGCAGCGCGTGCCGCGACGGACCCCACGCCGCGGGTGCTCGCCCGGCTCGACAGCGCACTGCACACCCTGCGTTCGGCGAAGGATCCGAGGTCGTTCCAGGAAGCCTGCTGGCACTACCGCGACACCGTCAACGACGAGTACGCAGGCCCGCGGCTGCAGGCCGCGATCCGCGCCGCGCAGAGCTTCGCGCCGTCGGAGTTCTGGACCACCTACCCGAAGAGCAAGCAGGAGTTCCTGCCCGGCTACGAGGACGAGACCCGCGCCATCCGCGACGGCAACCCCGACGCGGCGCGGGCGGTGTGGGCGCACCGGGCGGAGCTGATGGCCACGATCATGATCGCCGAACTGACCCGGCGCGGCGTCCTGGGCGACTTGCGATCGCATTGAGGCCTACCGGCGCACCCTGAGGCGGGCGGCCGATAGGTTGCCTTCATGAGCGCCCGACGACTTCCCGCGGTGGCGGCGACCGTCCTGATGGTCTGGGCCATGGTCGCCGGCCTCGGGTTCGCCGCACCGGCTGCCGCGCAGACCGACCAGTGCGCGCCGCCGGGGGTGCAGAGCGCCAGCGCGCTACCGACCAACCTCGCTGCGGCCGACCAGGGTCCCGGCGCCGACCGGTACACCACACCGAACGTGGTGCCGCTGGACCGCGTCGACGAAGGCGCGCTGAACCTGAGCCGCCCCGGCGTGCTCACCGTCGGCACGCTGTCCGACGCGCCGCCGAGCATCTGCATCGACTCCGCCGGACAGTTCACCGGATTCGACAATGAACTGCTGCGCGCGATCGCCGACAAGCTGGGGCTGCGGGTCGAATTCGTGGGCACCGAGTTCTCCGGACTGCTCGCCCAGACCGCGGCGCGGCGCTTCGACGTCGGCTCGTCGTCGATCACCACCACCGACGCCCGGCGGCAGACCGTCGGGTTCACCAACGGCTACGACTTCGGCTACTTCTCGCTGGTGGTGCCGAGCGGATCGGCGATCACCGGCTTCTCGGACCTGCGGGCGGGTCAACGGATCGGCGTCGTGCAGGGCACCGTGCAGGAGGAGTACGTCGTCAAGACGCTCGGACTGGACCCGGTGAAGTACCCGGACTACAACACCGTCTACGCCAGCCTCAAGACCCGGCAGATCGACGCGTGGGTGGCGCCCTCGCAGCAGGCGTCCGGCACCGTCCAGGCCGGCGATCCCGCGCAGATCATCGAGAACACCTTCAGCCTGGACAATTTCGTCGCCTGGGCGGTGGCCAAGGAGAACCAGCCGCTGATCGACGCGCTCAACTCCGGGCTCGACGCGATCATCGCCGACGGCACGTGGGCCCGGCTGTACTCCGACTGGGTGCCACGCGCGCTGCCGCCCGGCTGGAAGCCGGGCTCGAAGGCCGCGCCCGCGCCGCAGCTGCCCGACTTCGCGGCCATCGCCGCCCAGCAGGAGCGGCCCGCCGCGGCGCCCGCCGCGCCGAAATCGACTCTGGCGCAACTGAAGGACTCGTTCCTCGACTGGGACCTGTACAAGCAGGCGTTCCCCGACCTGCTCAAGACCGGGCTGCCCAACACGCTCATCCTGACGGTGAGCGCTGCCGTCATCGGCCTGGTGCTCGGCATGGCGCTGGCCATCGCAGGCATCTCGCGGTCGCGCCTGCTGCGCTGGCCCGCGCGGGTGTACACCGACATCTTCCGCGGCCTGCCCGAAGTGGTGATCATCCTGCTGATCGGTCTGGGCCTCGGACCGGTGGTGGGCGGGCTGACCGGCAACAACCCGTTCCCGCTCGGCATCGCGGCCCTGGGTCTGATGGCCGCGGCGTACACCGGCGAGATCTTCCGGTCCGGCATCCAGAGCGTCGAGGCGGGGCAGCTCGAGGCGTCGCGGGCGCTGGGGTTCAGCTATTCGACGTCGATGCAGCTGGTGGTGATCCCGCAGGGCGTGCGGCGGGTGCTGCCCGCGCTGATGAACCAGTTCATCTCGCTGCTCAAGGCGTCGTCACTGGTGTACTTCCTCGGACTGGTCGCCAACCAGCGCGAGCTGTTCCAGGTCGGGCGTGACCTCAACGCGCAGACCGGCAACCTGTCACCGCTGGTGGCCGCCGGGCTGCTGTACCTGGCGCTGACCATTCCGCTGACCCACCTGGTCAACTACGTCGACAACCGGCTGCGCCGCGGCAGACAGGCACGGGCCGAAGACCCCGAACTGTCTCCGGCGGCGAACCAGGAGATGATCTGATGCCTGACTTCGAACCGGTGTCGCTGGCCTGCAACGACGTTCACCTCGCGTTCGGCCCGAACGCGGTGCTGCGCGGGGTCGACCTCGACGTGCCCGCGGGCAGCACCGCCACGGTGATCGGGCCGTCGGGATCGGGCAAGTCGACGCTGCTGCGCGTCCTCAACCGGCTGTACGAACCCGACAGCGGTGACATCCTGCTCGACGGCCGCTCGGTGCTCGGGGACAACCCTGACCAACTCCGGCAGCGCATCGGCATGGTGTTCCAGCAGTTCAACCTGTTCCCGCACCGCAGCGTGCTTGACAACGTCACGATGGCACCGCGCAGGTTGAAGAAGCTGCCCGCCGACGCCGCCCGCGAACTGGGGCTCGCCCAGCTGGACCGGGTGGGTCTGCGGCACAAGGCCGACGTGCGGCCGGGCACGCTGTCCGGCGGTCAGCAGCAGAGGGTGGCGATCGCGCGGGCGCTGGCGATGGCGCCGCAGGTGATGTTCTTCGACGAGGCGACCTCGGCGCTCGACCCCGAGCTCGTCAAGGGAATCCTGGCGCTGATCGCCGACCTGGGCGCCGACGGCATGACCATGGTGGTGGTCACCCACGAGATGGGTTTCGCGAGGTCGACGGCGGATTCGGTGGTGTTCATGGACCACGGGCAGGTGGTCGAGTCGGGTCCGCCCGAGCAGATCTTCGACGGCGCGGAGACCGATCGGCTGCGCCGCTTCCTCTCACAAATTCTCTGACGCGAAAATTACGTTCCATCGCATATTGGCAGGGACCGACACGTTAGACTGTCGAACTATGGTCGAGACCGATCCGCAGGTCACCGAACTCGCGGGCGAGCTACAGCGGGTGCTGTCCCGGGTGTTCTCGATCCTGCGCCGCGGGGACGCCAACCGCGGCACCGCGGGCGACCTCACACTGGCCCAACTCTCGATCCTGCTGACGCTGCTCGACCAGGGACCCATCCGGATGACCGAGCTGGCCGCGCTCGAGCGGGTCCGCACCCCGACGACCACCGTCGCGATCCGCCGGCTGGAGAAGCTCGGCCTGGTCAAGCGCTCCCGCGACCCCTCCGACCTGCGTGCGGTGCTCGTCGACATCACGCCAGAGGGCCTGGCGCAGCACCGCGAGGCGCTCGCCGCCCGCCGGGCCGCGCTGGCCGAGCGGCTGGCCAAGCTCAGCGCCGACGAACTCGAGACGCTCACCAAGGCGCTGCGCCCGCTGGAACACCTCGCCGATCCCGAGGACCGCACCAACCGGACCTGACGGGTTCGGTCAGCCCAGCCAGTCCAGCACCGCTGCCGCCGTCCACGACTGCTGCATGCTGCCCAGCGGCTCACCGGTGAACGGCTCGTAGTACTCGGCGAAGGTGCCGTCGCTGGCTTGGCGCAAACCCTCGTGGCGCAGCACCCGCGCCCGTTCGGACCAGCCGCGGCGGGCGAAGCACCACGAGAACAGCCACGTCATCACCGGCCACACCGGGCCGCGCCAGTACTCGCGCGGCCGGAAGTCCCGCGACACCGGAGACGTCGACGGGATGCACGCGTACTTGAGGTCGGGGTGACCGCAGAACCGCGGTCCCTCCAGCAGGCGCAGCAGCGCACGCTCCTTATCGTGCGGTAGCCCGCCGCACAGCAGCGGCGCGAACTGCACGACGGTCTCGGTGGCGAGCAACCGTTCGGCACGGACGTCGTAATCCCTTGCTGCGCCGGTTCGTTCGTCGGTGGTCTCGACGACGCCTGCGCGGAACCGCTCCGCCCAGCCGTACAGTTCGCGGACGTCGGCGTGCGGGCGCTTGTAGTCCTCGCCGATCTCGGCGAGCACCTGGCAGGCCACCGAGAAGATGGCCGAGACGAACACGTCCTCGACGGCGAAGCTCATCACCTTGGGCAGCAGGTCGTCGTCGTAGCGGACGGACTTCATCTCCTCGAGCAGCCACAGGTAGCGGTCGTACTCGTGGTCGGACGGCCGCTGGCTGGCGTCGGTGACGATGGTGTTGTCAGCACGCTGGTATTCGGGCACCGCACCGGGAATCACGTTGGCGTAGGCGCTGTCCCAGCGCGGCGAGTTGTCCATGCCGGACTCCCACCCGTGGTACAGGGTGATTCGGCCGTGCTCGTTCTGGTCGCGGGACTCGGCCAGCCAGCGGTGCCAGCGCACCAGGTCCGGCCACCGGCGGTCCAGGAACGCCTCGGCGACCGCACGCGTCGAACGGCCCCTGGTGCGGGCGTGGTCGAGGATGCGCTGCACCGCGATCGCATGCACGGGTGGCTGGGTGATGCCCGAGGTGTGCCGGTTGCGCGGCGCGTCGGGGGCCAGCGCCGAGCACGCCCACCGTGCCGGGCCCGGGAAGTATCCGTCGACGCCGTTGGCGAACACGATGTGCGGGATCATGCCGTTGCGCCACTGCGCCGACAGCAGCGTGTCGAGCTCCACCACTGCCCGCTCGACGCTCAAGGGCGCCAGTCCGATCGCCACGAACGCCGCGTCCCAGCTCCACATGTGGGGGTACAGCAGCGGCGCGGCGGTCGTCATGGAGCCCAGGTCGTTACCGCGCAGCAGGTAGGCGGCGCGGGCCGCGAGCTGGGTGGGCGCGAAGCTGGGATCGTGGGGCATCGGTTCAATGATGCGTCTCCGAGGGCGAGTCCGCAGGTCGGTAGGGTCGCACCTGTGCCGACCGCAATGATCACCGGCGCAGGAGGCGGGCTCGGCTCGGCCATCGCCGCCGCCCTGGCGCCCACCCACACCCTGTTCCTGGCCGGCCGGCCGTCGGACCGGCTCGATGAGGTGGCCGAGCGCCTCGGCGCCACCACCTGGCCACTTGACCTGCGCGATCTCGACGGGCTCGAGGCGCTCGCCGAGCCGATCGTCGAGCTCGACGTGCTGGTGCACAACGCCGGGGTCGCCTATCCGGGCCGGGTCGCCGAGTCCAGCGTCGAGGAGTGGCGCGACACGATGGAGGTCAACGTCGTCGGCGCTGTCGCCCTGACCCTGGCGCTGCTGCCCGCGTTGCGGTCCGCCGGCGGTCAGGTGGTGTTCATCAACTCCGGGTCGGGGATCAACGCCTCACCGGGGCTGGCGTCGTACTCGGCGAGCAAGTTCGCGTTGCGGGGGTTCGCCGACTCGCTGCGCGCCGACGAGCCCTCGCTGCGAGTGACGTCGGTGCATCCCGGCCGGATCGCCACCGCCATGCAGGAGGATCTCGTCGCCTACGAGGGCCGCGACTACCGGCCGGAGGATTTCCTGCAGGCCGACACCGTCGCCAAGGTGGTGGCCGACGCGGTGCACACCCCACCGGACGCTCACGTGCATCAGGTGATCGTCCGCCCCCGCTAGCAGTGATTTCGGCGCGCTCACGTTCGGTGAGCGAACGTTTCCGCGCCGAAATCCCTCTAGACGACGAGGTTGACCAGGCGGCCGGGGACGACGATCACCTTCTTCGGCGTCGCGCCGTCCAGGAACGTCTGCACCTTCTCGTCGGCCAGCGCCGCCGTCTCCAACGCGTCCTTGGCGGCGTCGGCCGCGACGGTGATACGGCTGCGCACCTTGCCGTTGACCTGCACCGGGTACTCGACGGTGTCGGTCACCAGGTACTGCGGGTCGGCCACCGGGAACGGCCCGTGCGCCAGCGGGGTGTCGTGGCCGAGGCGGCGCCACAGCTCCTCAGCCATGTGCGGCGCCAGCGGGGCGACCATCAGCACCAGCGGCTCGATCGCCGCACGCGCGGTGACGCCCTCCTTGGTGAGGTGGTTGGTGTACTCGATCAGCTTCGCCGCCGCGGTGTTGTTCCGAAGCGCCGCATAGTCTTCCGACACACCGGCGATGGTGCGGTGCAGCACCCGCAGCGTCTCGGTGTCGAGTGCCTCGTGGCCGGCGACACGGTCTCGGCCGGTCTGCTCGTCGATCACCAGCCGCCACACCCGCTGCAGGAAGCGGTGCGCGCCGACGACGTCCTTGGTGGCCCACGGCCGCGACGCCTCCAGCGGACCCATCGACATCTCGTAGACGCGAAGGGTGTCCGCGCCGTAGTTGTCGCAGATCTCGTCCGGTGACACCGAGTTCTTCAGGCTCTTGCCGATCTTGCCGAACTCCTGGAAGACCTCGGCGCCTTCGTACCAGAACTTGCCGTCCCGTTCGACGACGTCCGCAGCGGGCACGTAGGAGCCGCGGGAGTCGGTGTAGGCGAACGCCTGGATGTAGCCCTGATTGATCAACCGGCGGTACGGCTCCCGCGAACTGACGTGGCCGAGGTCGTGGAGCACCTTGTGCCAGAACCTGGCGTACAGCAGATGCAGCACCGCGTGTTCGACGCCGCCGACGTACAGATCGACACCGCCGGGGTCGTCCGGACCGTGCTCGGCCGGCCGCGGACCCATCCAGTAGGCCTCGTTCTCCTTGTCCGCCAACGCCTCCTTGTTGTACGGATCGGTGTAACGCAGCTCGTACCAGGAGCTGCCCGCCCACTGCGGCATCACGTTGGTGTCGCGGGTGTAGGACTTCGGACCGTCACCGAGATCGAGTTCGACGTGCACCCAGTCGGTGGCCTTGTTCAGCGGCGGGTTCGGCTCGCTGTCGGCGTCATCCGGGTCGAACTGCACCGGCGCGTAGTCCGGGATGTCCGGAAGCTCGACGGGCAGCGCCGATTCCGGCAACGGGTGCGCCCGCCCGTTCTCGTCGTAGACGATCGGGAACGGTTCACCCCAGTAGCGCTGCCTGGCGAACAGCCAGTCGCGCAGCTTGTACTCCACCCGGGCCCGGCCGCGGCCGTCGGCCTCCAGGCGCTGCGTGATCGCGTGCTTGGCCTCCGAGACGCCGAGGCCGTCCAGATAGTCGGAGTTGACCAGGATGCCGTCGCCGTTGTAGGCGCCCTCCGAGATGTCGACCCCCGCGACGACCTCCACGATCGGCAGGCCGAACTCGGTGGCGAAGTCCCAGTCCCGCTGATCGCCGCCCGGCACGGCCATGATCGCCCCGGTGCCGTAGCCGATCAGCACGTAGTCGGCGATGAAGATCGGAACTCGTTGCCCGTTGGCGGGATTGACCGCATGGCTGCCCAGGAACACGCCGGTCTTGGCTTTGTTCTCCTGCCGCTCCAGGTCGGACTTCGCGGCGATGCTCGCGCGGTAGGCCGCCACCGCGTCGGCGGGCGTCGCCCCGTCGTAGGTCCAGCGGGGATCGACGGCGTCCGGCCACTGCGCCGCGGTCAACTGCTCGACCAGTGGATGCTCGGGCGCCAGCACCAGATACGTCGCGCCGAACAGCGTGTCGGGGCGGGTGGTGAACACCTCGACGTCGCCCGCATCGGTGGAGAACCGGACCTGTGCGCCCGTCGAGCGCCCGATCCAGTTGCGCTGCATCGCCTTGACCTTGTCGGGCCAGTCCAGCACGTCCAGGTCGTCGAGCAGCCGGTCGGAGTAGGCGGTGATCCGCATCATCCACTGCCGCAGCCGCTTCCGGAACACCGGGAAGTTGCCGCGGTCGCTGCGGCCGTCGGCGGTGACCTCTTCGTTGGCCAGCACCGTGCCCAGGCCCGGGCACCAGTTGACCATCGAGTCGGCGCGGTACACCAGCCGGTGGGAGTCGATGACATCGGCGCGCTCACCGGCGTCCAGCTCCGCCCAGTCCCGGCGGTCGTCGAGTCGGCGTGCGCCGGAATCGAACTCGGCCACCAGTTCGTCGATCGGCCTCGCCTTGGCGACCGCCGGATCGAACCAGGCGTTGTAGATCTGCAAGAAGATCCACTGCGTCCACCGGTAGAAGTCGACATCGGTGGTGGAGAAGCTGCGCCGTGAGTCGTGGCCCAGGCCCAACCGGCCGAGCTGGCGCCGGAAGTTGACGATGTTGGCCTCGGTGCGGGTGCGGGGGTGCGTCCCGGTCTGCACCGCGTACTGCTCGGCAGGCAGCCCGAACGCGTCGAAGCCCAATGCGTGCAACACATTCCGCCCGGTCATCCGGTAGTACCTGGCGTAGACGTCGGTGGCGATGTAGCCCAGCGGGTGTCCGACGTGCAGGCCCTCACCCGACGGGTACGGAAACATGTCCTGCACGAACATCTTGTCGGCGGGTACGGGCGTGCCGTCGGCCGGCGCCAGCTCCCCGACGGGGTTGGCCACGTTGAAGGTGCCGAGCTCCGCCCAGGTCTGCTGCCACGTGCGCTCGATGTCCCCGGCGAGCTCCGCGGTGTAGCGGTGCTGCGGGGTGTCGGCGGTGTCAGGCGAGTCGGTCACCTCACCAGGGTATAAAGCCCCGATCACGCACCTCAACGCGCATGTCGGAGGTGATCTGCGCCACCCACGGGGGCACGGGTTGATATCGGTTGCGTTGCGGAGTTGTCCGTGTTTGATCCCGGCTTGGTTCCAGGCCTACCGGCGCAGCCCGCGCCGTGGATACAGTCGGCGCCTGACCGAGGGCACGACGTGCCCGACTGCTTTCGAAAGGTAGGCGTCGATGATCGGAAACGCCCGCCGCTGGCGGGTTCTGGCAGGAGGCATCGCCGCCGGTGTGGCCGGCGTCGTCGGCATCGCGGGCGCGACCGCGTCGGCACAGCCCACCTATCCGCAACCGTCCGTGCCGATCCCCCCGACGGTCACGCAGACGGTCACCGTCGCGCCTGCCGCCGCTCCGGTGGCGGGCTCGCCCGCCGTCGGACAGGCGGGGCTGCTCCCCGGCTCGGCGGCCGTGCCCGGCACCGTGGCACTGCCGGGAACC